>JALHSZ010000006.1 GCA_022865485.1 Dehalococcoidales bacterium
AAAAATAGCTAACATCACGGACTTTCCCCTGATGTTATCACAGACAACTATAACACACTTTCTCCCTTTGTCAAGCCCTCGTTGTGGCTATTCATCCACCCGGTGTACCCCAGTTGACCTCCAGCGGCCAGCAAGCCCAGAGCGTGTCATAAGCGCCCCACACATGGTCGCCGTTATCAACCCAGGCTTTCACGGAGAGCATACCCTCTGGCACAAGCACCCCCCCGATGGTATCTGGCACTTCCCAAAACATTATCGGAGTAGTCACGAACGCCCCGCAGGCGTTGACCGTTATATCCTCGACCAGAACGATATTCGTTTCACAGATGGTGATGTTCACATGACTACCAGGGGTAAAGTTCGAGCCGTACACACTGATGGTGTAAGAGCCGGACGCCGAAAACTCGCTAATTACCGTATCCGAGCCAGACTCGGAATACGTCGCCACCACTATCGTCGCGTTAGGCCCTGCTGGCCCCGCCGGCCCCATCGGCCCCATTGAGCCTCGGTCGCCCCTGTCGCCCTTCTCCCCCTGCGGTCCGGCTGGCCCCGCTGGTCCCGCTGGTCCGGCTGGTCCGGCTGGTCCCGTCTCTCCTCCGGCTCTGCCCGCCGGTCCCGCCAGCCCCTGGTCGCCCTGTGGGCCTTGCGCCCCCGTCGGCCCCGCCGGCCCCGCCGGTCCCTGAGGTCCCTGGCAGGCCGCCAGCGGCACCAGGAGCAGCGAAATAACTATCAGAAAGGCAATAACTATACCTGTTCTCTTCATTTCCCCTCCTTAGAGCGGTTCATACTAGATTGGGCTAGCATCAGGGAACTACCCAGGTGACGCTTAGCGGCCAGCAAGCCCAGAGCACATCGCCCGAGTCGAATACGCCGTCGCCGTCGTCAACATAGGCTTTCACCGAATGCATACCCGCTGGCACAAGCACCCCCGCATTCTCCACTTTTTCCAACAGCACATAAATCATGGCGAACGCCCCGCAGGCGTTGACCAGTATATTCGAGGCCAGAAGGGTGTCGTTTACGCAGATGGTCAGGTGAACATGACTACCGGGGGTAAAGTTCGAGCCGTACACATTGATGGGGTATGTTGAGGCAGCTGTCCTCAGGTCCACCAGTACCACATCGTTAGCATTACTGGTAACCACTATGGTGGCGATTGGTCCCGCTGGCCCCTGCGGTCCCATTAGCCCCATTGGGCCCGTTAGGCCTCGGTCGCCCTTCTCACCCTGTGGTCCCGCTGGCCCGGCTGGCCCCGCTGGTCCTGCCGGTCCGGCTGGTCCCGTCTCGCCTCCGGCTCTGCCCGCCGGTCCCTGCGGTCCCTGGTCGCCCTGTGGGCCTTGCGCTCCCGTTGGCCCCGCCGGCCCCGCCGGTCCCTGTTGTCCCTCGCAGGCCGCCAGCGGCACCACGAGCAGTGAAATAACTATTAGAAAGGCAATTATCGCCCCTATTTTTTTCATTGAACTCGCTCCTTTCTACCCCTTATTCTAGCCCCTAATATAGCACAACATTACCTTTTGTCAATCCCTACACCTCCTGGGTCAGGGTAGCCAGGAACTCGGCGTTAGTCTTGGTCTTGCGCATGCGGTCGAGCACCCGTTCCGTGGTCTCGGTAAAATTGACGGCATCGGAAGAAATCATAGAAACCATCCGCCTCAGCAACCACACCTGCTTTATCGTCTCCTCGTCCAGCAGCAGCTCCTCCCGCCTGGTGCCGCTGCGCGGGATATCCATGGCCGGGAAGATGCGCCGCTCGGCTAATCGGCGGTCCAGGTGCAGCTCCATATTGCCCGTCCCCTTGAACTCCTCGTAGATGAGCTCGTCCATGCGGCTGCCGGTATCGATGAGGCAGGTGGCGATAATGGTCAGGCTGCCCCCCTCCAGCGTGTTACGGGCGGCGCCGAAAAAGTGCTTGGGCGGGTAAAGGGCGGCGGGGTCGATGCCCCCCGAAAGGGTGCGCCCGCTGGGAGGCATAACCAGGTTATAAGAGCGGGTCAGGCGGGTAATGCCGTCCAAAAGTATCACCACGTCCTTGGCGCTCTCCACCATCCGCTTGGCTCTCTCCAGCGCCAGCTCGGCGACGCGGGTGTGATTCTCCACCGGCTCGTCGAATGTAGCCGATATAACCTCCCCCCGCACCGACTGCTTCATATCGGTAACCTCCTCCGGCCGCTCCCCGATAAGGCAAACGATGAGGTGAATATCGTTATAGTTGGTGCTGATGGCGTTGGCGATAGACTTGAGCAGGATGGTCTTACCCGCTTTGGGCGGCGACACAATCAAGCCCCGCTGCCCCCGCCCGATGGGGGCGATCAGGTTCAAAAGTCGGGTGGAAAGCTCCTCGGGCTTGGTCTCCAGGTCGATTAATTTATTGGGAAAGGTGGGGGTCAGCGAGCCGAAAGGCGAACGCTTCTTGACCATCTCCGGGTTCATCTCGTTAATCGTCTCCACCCTCACCAGCCCGAAATACTTCTCGCCGTCCTTGGGCGCTCTCACCTGCCCCGCCACCACGTCCCCCGTGCGCAGCCCGAAACGCCTTATCTGCGACTGGGAAACATAGACATCGCCCGAGCTGGGCAGCAGGCTGCTCTGCCTCAAGAAGCCGTAGCCCTCGCCGATAATCTCCAGGATACCCCCCGAAAAGTTATAGCCCTGTTGCTCGGCGTTAGCCTGCAGCAGTCGCTTCACCAGGTCCTGCTTCTTAAGATTGGTGTAGCTGGAAACGCCCATCTCCTTGGCCATTTCGAGCAACTCGTCTCTGTTTTTACCTTCTAGTTCGCTAATGTTCATAAGCGTCCTCCACCTTCTATGGTTATTTAACTATCCCACCCTATTGCTCTGAGAGGCGTTGCCAGTCGCCTTGGAAACGGGCGACGCCGATATCAGTAAGCGGGTGTTGTATCATCTGTGTCAGAACTTTATAAGGCACGGTGGCGATATGCGCCCCGGCCAGGGCCGCCGACACACAGTGCTGGGCATGGCGGATACTGGCGGCAATCACCCGGGTGTCGAACTCGTAGTAGTCAAAGACATCCACGATGTCCCTGACCAGCCCCATGCCGTCCTCGCCGATATCGTCCAGCCGCCCCACGAAGGGGCTGACGTAGCTGGCGCCGGCCAGCGCTCCCAGGATGGCCTGGTTCAGCGAAAAGCACAGGGTCATATTCACCTTTATCTTCTTCTTGGCCAGGGTCGATGTCGCCTCCAGCCCCGCGGCGGTAGCCGGTATTTTAACCACCACGTTAGGTGCCCAGGCGGCGATTTTTTGCGCCTGCTCGATCATGTCCTTGGCCTTCTCCACCACCACCTCCGCCGAAACCGGCCCCGGTATGATGGAACAGATTTCCTTGACTACCGCCTCGTAGTCGGCTCTTCCCTCCTGGGAAACCAGGCTGGGGTTGGTGGTAACCCCGCTAATAACCCCCAGCCTGGCCGCCTGCCTGATTTGTTCGATATTGGCTGTATCCAGGAATATTTGCATACACACCTCCTTTTAGGTTGGTGTATTCTGTCACACTAGGGGGAAATGGGCAGGGGTGGTTGCACCCCTTCCCGTAATACTTCTTTGGCGACACCGACGAAGTCGCGGAAGAGGGGATGGGGGTGGCCCGGTCGGGAGCCGAATTCGGGGTGGAACTGGCAGGCCAGCATCCAGGGGTGGTCGGCTAGCTCGCAGACCTCGACCAGCCGCCCGTCGGGCGAAAGCCCGCTAAAGACCATGCCCGCCTTCTCCAGCTGTTCGCGGTACTTGTTATTAAACTCGTAGCGGTGACGGTGGCGCTCCTCGACCAGCTCCTGCCCGTAGGCTTGAGCGGCGAGGCTGCCGTCCAACAGCTGGCAGGGGTAGTTGCCCAGGCGCATGGTGCCCCCCTTGCTCTTCTTGTCCTTCTGGTCGGGGAGGAGGTCGATGACGGGGTGTCGGGTGTCGGGGTCGAACTCGGTGGAGTTGGCCTCAGCCGAACCCAGAACGAAGCGGGCGAACTCGATAACCATCACCTGCATCCCCAGGCAAAGCCCCAGATAGGGGATTTTATTCTCCCGGGCATAGGTGGCGGCTTTTATCATGCCCTCAATACCTCTAATGCCGAAGCCCCCGGGCACGACGATGCCCTGAACTGAGCGCAGCGCCGAATAGTTGCCGTTATTTTCCAGCGTCTCCGAGGGCACCCAGCTCAGTTCCAGCTCCCGCCCGTGGTACAGGGCGGCGTGGTAAAGCGCCTCCCGCACCGAAAAATAGGCGTCCTTCAGCTCCACGTATTTACCCACCAGGGCGATGTTAACCGGCTGGCGGGGGGTCTTGATAAGGTTGACCAGCTCCCGCCACTGGCTCAAGTCGGGTGGCTTGGGGTTAATCTTCAGCTTGTCCGTAATCAGTTGCCCCAGCCCCTCCGCCTCCAGCACCAGCGGCACCTCGTAAATGGTGGCTACCGTGGTCAGGGGTATAACCGCCTTCTGCTCCACGTCGCAAAAGAGCGATATCTTATTCCTTATCTCCTCCGAGATAGGGTGGTCGCTGCGGCAGACGATAATATCGGGCTGGATACCGATGCGCCGCAGCTCGTTGACGCTGTGCTGGGTGGGCTTGGTCTTAATCTCCTGGGTGGAATTAAGATAGGGCAGCAGGGTAACGTGAACGTAGAGAATATTATCCCGCCCCACCTCGTTGCGCATCTGCCGGATAGCCTCCAGGAAGGGCTGCCCCTCGATATCGCCCACCGTACCCCCCACCTCGATAATCACCACATCGGCTTTCGATTTCTCGGCCAGCCGCTTAAAGCGCTCCTTAATCTCCGAGGTAACGTGGGGCACCACCTGTATCGTCCCCCCCAGGAAGTCCCCCCGCCTCTCCTTGGCGATAACGTGGCTGTAGATTTGCCCCGAGGTCACGCTGGAATCGGCGGTCATGTTGACGTCGATAAAGCGCTCGTAGTTGCCCAGGTCGAGGTCAGTCTCGGCTCCGTCCTGGGTAACGAAGACCTCGCCGTGCTGGTAGGGCGACATCGTCCCCGGGTCGACGTTGAGGTAGGGGTCCAGCTTCTGCGCCGTCACCGTAATCTGGCGACTCTTGAGGATGGTGCCGATGGAAGCGACGGTGATGCCTTTTCCAACGGAACTAACTACGCCACCAGTAACAAAAATATACTTTGACATCTGGGGAACCGAACTCTAAGAACTCAATAAAAGCAGCCTTGGCATTAGAGTGGGGGTTTCTTAATATTATAAAGACGTAAGCACACCTTGTCAATAGGCTGAAATGCCCAGTTTGTCTTGGCGGGCAGGGCGGTGCTATTATGGTAGAGCTGTGAAACAAAAGCTCCGGGAAGCCTTTGCCCGCCGCCAGAAGCAAACCATCACCGCCCCCGGGCGCATAGCCTCGGCGGTGCTGTTGCCCATATATTATAAAGAAGGGCAGTGCCATATCCTCTTCACCCGCCGCACCGAAAAGGTCAAGGAACACAAAGGGCAAATCTCCTTCCCCGGCGGCGCCCGCCAGGACGGCGAAAGCCTGCTCGATGCCGCCCTGCGCGAGGCGGCGGAAGAGATAAGCCTCTCCCCCGCCGACGTCGAGGTGCTGGGCGAGCTGGACGACACGGTGACGGTGGTCTCCAACTATATCGTCACCCCCTTCGTCGGCGTTATCCCCTGGCCCCATAACCTCAAGGCCGACGGCTGGGAAACCGACGAGCTCATCGAGGCGCCCATTGCCACGCTGCTGGACAAAAACTCGCGGGAAGATAAGGACGAGGTCATCGAGGGCAAACCGGTCACCTCGTACTTTTACCACTACGGGGGCAGGGTCATCTGGGGAGCCACCGCCCGCATCCTCTACCAGTTCCTGGAGCTATACGCCCGGGCCATAAAGAGCTAGGCAACCACTCCTTGTCAACCTTAGAAAATTTTGTTAACTTTCCTCTTAAATTATTGACAAAATCCCTATTATCGTTTATAATAGTCCCTACCTGGAGAGAGTTAAAATGGCCGGCAAGAACTACTACAATATATTAGGGGTTAACCGCAGTGCCACCGAGCGCGAGATAAAACAGGCTTACCGCAAGCTGGCGCGCCAGCACCACCCCGACGTCAACCCCGGCGACAAGTCGGCTGAGGAAAAGTTCAAGCAGATAAACGAGGCTTACGAAGTCCTCTCCGACGAGAAAAAGCGCCGGAAATACGATAAGTACGGCGACCAGTGGCAGCACGCCGACCAGTTCGAACAACAGGCGCGGCAGCAGCCGGGCTGGAACTTTCAGCGGGGTGGTGGTGGCAGGGTCTATTTCAACGAGGAAGAAGCCGGCAGCATCTTCGACGACCTCTTCCGCGGTTTCGGCGGCAGGGCGGGGGGACGCCCCCAGCCGAGGAAAGGCCGCGACCTCGAGTTCCCGCTGGAGGTGACCCTGGAAGAAGCCTACAGCGGCACCACCCGCACCCTGAGCATGGCTGACGGCAAGCGCCTCGAGGTCAAGATTCCCCCCGGGGTCAAGGACGGCTCCCGCGTCCGCATCAGCGGCAAAGGCGGAGAGGGCCACGGCGGGGTCAAGGGCGACCTCTACCTGGTGACCTCGGTCAAGCCCCACCGCCTCTTCCACCGGCACGGCGACGACCTCCATGTCGATGTGTCCGTGCCCCTGGTGGTGGCGATGCTGGGCGGCGAGGTCAAGCTAACCACCCCCAAAGGCAAGCTGTCGTTAAAGATTCCCCCCGAGACCCAGAACGGGCGCACCTTTCGCCTGGCGGGGCAGGGCATGCCCCATCTGGGCGATTCGTCGCGGGGCGACCTGCTGGCCCTGGTCAAGGTGGTGCTGCCCACCAAACTGACCGACGAGGAAAAGGAGCTCTTCCGGAAGCTCGGCCGGCTCCGCCCCGGTAAGGGTTAAGGAAGGCTAACGATGAGGATGAAAGATTCAGCTGAAAACGAGCCCCGCTACGTGATAAGCATTGCCGCCCGCATGGTCGGCGTGCAGACCCACACCCTGCGCTACTACGAAAAGGTCGGCATCGTCGAGCCTTCCCGCTCGCGGGGCAACATCCGCTTATACTCGGAGAGAGATATCGCCCACCTCAGGCGGGTCAAGACCCTCATGGACGATATGGGGGTCAACCTGGCCGGGGTGGAGGTTATAATGCGCATGGTGCAGCAGATGCTAGAGATGCAAAACCAGTTGCAGGAGCTGGAGTCGGAGCTCCACAGATTCGAAGAGCCCGGGCCGTAGTCGTAAGACGGCAATAAATATATTAAATATATAAGGTATGTGACATGAAACAAGAAAGATTTACCGAACAGGCACAGGAAGCGTTAGCCGCCTCCCAGGAGCTGGTGCGCCAGTATCAGCACAGCCAGTGGGACGTGGAACATATCCTGCTGGCGCTGCTCCAGCAGGAGAAAGGGCTGGTCGGCGACATCTTCGCCGAGCTCGGCGTCGACATCGAGAAGGTAAAACAGGAGATAGCCGCTGCCCTGGAAAAGACCCCCAAGGTCAGCTACGACACGGGGCAGCTTTACGCCACCCCCCGCATCGCCAACCTCATCAGGGCGGCGGGCGAAGAAGCCGACAGGCTCAAGGACGAGTTCATCGGCACCGAGCACCTGCTTATCGCCATCGCCGGCGAGCCGAAGGGCGAAGCGGCTGAGATTCTCAAGCGCCTCGGTATCGACCAGGAGAAGGTCTATGCCGCCCTGCAAAAGCTCCGGGGCGGCCATAGAGTCACCGACGCCCGCGCCGAGAGCAAATACCGCTCTTTGCAAAAATACGGCCGCGACCTCACCGAGATGGCGCGCGAGGGCAAGCTCGACCCGGTCATCGGCCGCGAGGACGAGATTAAGCGGGTGATGCAAATCTTGAGCCGCCGCACCAAGAACAACCCGGTCATCGTCGGCGAAGCCGGCGTGGGCAAGACGGCTATCGCCGAAGGCTTGGCGCAGAAGATTGTCGCCGACGACGTCCCCGATTCCCTCAAAAGGCACAAGGTAGTCGCCCTGGATATGGGGGCGCTGGTGGCGGGGAGCAAGTTCCGCGGCGAGTTCGAGGAAAGGCTCAAGGCGGTCATTGACGAAGTCCGCCAGGCCAAGGGTGAGGTCATTCTATTCATCGACGAGATGCATACCGTGGTCGGGGCTGGCGCCGCCGAGGGTTCCATCGATGCCAGCAATATGTTAAAGCCCGCCCTGGCTCACGGCGAGCTGCAGTGCATCGGCGCCACCACCCTGGACGAATACCGCAGGTTCATCGAAAAGGACAAGGCGCTGGAAAGGCGCCTGCAGCCGGTCTTTCTCGGCGAGCCCAGCGTCGAAGCCACCATCGAAATACTCAAAGGGCTGCGCCCCCGCTACGAGGCGCACCACAAGGTCAAGATTAAAGACGAGGCATTGGAGGCGGCGGCAAGGCTCAGCCAGCGCTACATCGCCGACCGCCACCTCCCCGACAAGGCAATCGACCTCATCGACGAGGCCGCTTCCAAGCTGCGCATCGATACCGAGAGCGCCCCGCCCGAGGTGAAGTCCTTGGAGCAAAAGCTAAAGCAACTGACCAACGAAGAAGAAGCCGCCTCGCAGCGGCAGGACTTCGAGCGCAGCGCCCAGCTTAAAAGCGAGCGCCTGCGCCTGGAAGACGAATATAACCAGGCGAAAGCCAAATGGCTCAAAGAGAAGAAAATCGACGAAGTCGTCGACGAAGAAGATATCGCCCAGCTCGTCTCCAAGTGGACGGGCATCCCCATCTCCCAGATGCTCGAGGGCGAAGCCGAAAAGCTCCTCCACATGGAAGAGCGCCTTCACGAACGCCTGATAAACCAGGAAGAAGCGGTCACCGCCATCAGTGAGGCGATACGGCGCAGCCGGGCCGGTCTTAAAGACCCCCAGCGCCCCATCGGCAGCTTCGTTTTCTTAGGCCCCACCGGTGTCGGCAAGACCGAGCTGGCTAAGACCCTGGCGCGCTTCCTCTTCGACGACGAAAACGCCATGGTGCGCCTGGATATGTCCGAATACCAGGAAAGGCACACCGTCTCCCGCCTCATCGGCGCCCCGCCGGGCTATATCGGCTACGACGAGGGCGGCCAGCTTACCGAGGCGGTAAGAAGGCGCCCCTACCGGGTAATCCTGCTCGACGAGATCGAAAAGGCGCACCCCGAGGTCTTCAACAGCTTGCTTCAAATACTCGACGACGGCCGCCTCACCGACGGCCACGGGCGCACCGTTGACTTCAAGAATACCGTGGTCATCATGACCAGCAACGTCGGCGCCGAGCTTATCCGCCGCCAGATGAGCCTGGGCTTTGCCGCCAAACAAGAGGCCAAGGCCCAGAAACTCGACTACGACACCATGAAGGAAAGGGTGCTGGCGGAGATGAAAAAGACCTTCCGCCCCGAGTTCATCAACCGCATCGACGAGATAATCGTCTTCCACCAGCTCACCGAAGAGCAGTTGAGGCAGATTGTCGAGCTTTTAGTCAAGGACTTACAGGAACGTCTGGCTGACCGCAAGCTCGGCATCGAGCTCAGCGATAAGGCGAAATCCTGGCTGGTTAAAGAAGGCTACGACCCGGTCTACGGCGCCCGGCCCCTGAGGCGCGCCATCGAGCGCCATGTCGAGAACCCGCTTTCCAGCAAGCTGCTGGGCGGCGAGTTCAAGGAGGGCGACACGGTCAAGGTCGACCTGGGCGATAAGGGCTTAACCTTCACCCTCAAGGGCAAAACCAAGGCCGCCGCCTGAAACCGGCTGATATAAATTCTTGATATTTATTAATGATAGCATTAATATATGAGGAGAATTTTTGTGTCCGGAAAGACAGGCGAGGTTAAGGGTGGGCTTTAGCTGGGAATGGCTCAAAAGAGCTTCAAAGCGGTGGGAGTATTACGTCGGTATCGGTGGCTTACTCATAACGGTGGCGGTGGTGGTGGCGGTCATTTTTTTCCGGGAGGAGCTACGCGCCCTTGAGCATTTCGGCTATCTCGGCGCCTTTGTTATCAGCGTCTTCGGCGGCGCCACCATCATCGCCCCGATACCGATGACGCCGGTGATTTTCGCCCTGGGCGCGGTGATGAAGCCCGACTTCGCCCCCTACATGGGCCCCATCTTTGTCGGTATCGCCGCTGGTCTGGGCGAAACGTTGGGGGGAATTTCCATCTATATGACGGGCTACGGCGGCGGCACCGCCCTCCATGATATGAAGGAAGGCAAGATTAAGGCGGGTTACCAGCGCATGACGGGCTGGGTGGAAAGACGGGGCTCGCTGACCCTATTTGTCCTCTCGGCGGTGGTCAACCCCTTCTTCTATCCGGCGGCGCTGGCGGCGGGGGCGCTCCGCTTCGGCATCTGGCGCTATACTTTCATTTGTATTATTGGTAAGACGATTAAGGGGATAACGGTGGCAGCGGTGGGCTACTGGGGCCTGGGCGGCATCCTCCGGGCGCTGGGCGTTCCGGTCTAGGCTTGCACCCGCCGCCGTTTTTTGCTAGATTAACTATTGTCCTGATGGGGCCGTAGTTCACTTGGGAGAACGTTTGACTGGCAGTCAAAAGGTAGGGGGTTCGAATCCCCCCGGCTCCACCACCCCACCCCAGGTCTTTCTCCGCCTCCCCAATTAGCTCTTTCGCCCTTCGGCGGGACGATGACTGTAAAAATTTTGGCTGTTGGCGTATAATGGTGAACTAATTTGGGGATGCAAAGGTGACGACTAAAGAGACTACAAGCTCGCGCAAGAGGCAATATATTGCCCTCGGCTTAATGGCCGCCATAGTAATCATAAGTGTCGGTGGCTCCATTTTCCTCGTTTTTAACTGGGAATACGTAGAACAGCTTCAGAGTAAAGGTCTTTTCGGGCTTCTCATCATCTCCCTGTTCGCCGGCTCGCCGATACCGATACCGACCCCCAGCATGATATTGACCTTTACTTTAGGCAGTCTGTTGAACCCGGCGTTAGTGGGGCTGGTCTCCGGTCTGGGCAATGGTATCGGCAACGCGCTTATCTACTGGAGCGGTCGCGGCGGGCTCGAGTTGTTCAAGAGTTTCGGCATTTCCGGTCAGGATGGCGAACCTTCCTCGCGAATAGGTCGGTTTTTCAAGAAGCTAAAAATACAGCAACTGCTGAATCGCGCCAGGGGCAGGGTACTGCTGACCGTTTTCTTGCTCTCCATCTATCCCAACCCCGTCCTCACCCCGATGATTCTCGGTATGGGAGCGTCGCGCTTCAGCTTTACCAGATTCTTTGTTACCATCTGTGTGGGTAAGACCGTCCAGAGCATGCTCCTGGCCTATCTGGGTTATTTCGGTCTGCGTTCCCTGTTGAGTTATTTTGGCATATTTGATATACCCTGAACTCTAACCCCGCCCCACCCAGGTTGTTTTCCCCCCCTAAATCACCACCCTCTTCGGCCAGGCTTCCTTGAGGCAGGCTCCCCAGAGCCTCTCCAGATAGGCGTGCGTGTATTCCTTCTCGATGAGGTGGAAAAGGTAAGCCCCACTTTCGGTCAGATAGATGGTATCCCCCCGCCGCTCGATAACCCCCAGCCCCTTGAGCAGGGGCAGCAGCCCCCGGATAGGGAAGGGAAGCCCCCGGCCGAAAAGCTGCTTGAGCTTACCCGTGTCGATGGCTAAATCGTAGCACCGCCAGAACAGCCAGTAGGCGAGCTTATCCCTGTCGTCCAGTTTGGCAGCCAGAGCCGGCTTCAAGCCTTTTGCCGTCGCCCTGATATATTCGGGCAGGGAAAAGGTGTTCACCGAGAAGTAGTCCCCCATCATCGTCGAGGCGCCCACCCCCACCCCCACGAAAGAGTCCTTGGTGACGGTGGTGTAGCGTCTCGCCTCCGGCTTGTTGAAACTCCAGATAGACGTCCTCCGGTAGCCCGCCGCCGAGGCTGCCTTTACGGCGACCTTGAGCATCTCCCTTTCCGCCCACCAGCCCGGCATTTCAGCCTTCGCCCTCTCCAGCTTTTGCCTGAAGGGCATATAGGCAAAGAACATCAGTGGATAAGCGGATAGCTGGTCGGCGCCGAGCGCAACGGCGTAGCCGATGTCGTCCTCCAACTCGTCTACGCTCTGCCCGGGGATGGCGAATATCAGGTCGATATCCACGGTGGCGAAGCCCGCCCCGAGAACTCTCTGGCAGGCCTCTTTAGCTAAATTACTATCGTAGTCGCGCCCCAGGGCTTTGAGCCGCTGGTCGTTAAAGCTCTGCACCCCCAGGCTCACCATATTAACCCCGCTATCCCTCAGGGACTTTAGAACGGAATTAGTGGCATCCAGCGGATGCACCTCGACCCCAATCTCGCCGCCGAGGTGGAAATTCCGCTTCAGCCATTCCAGGGTTTCGCCGATTATCTCCGGTGTCAGCGAGGGGGTGCCCCCGCCGAAATAGACCGACTCCACGCTGGCGTTTCCCCACCGCCCCCGGTAGCCCTCCAGCTCCTTGATTATCGCCTGCTTATAGGCGGCGCTGGTTGCATGGTTGTAGACTGCTTTCACGTAGGGGCAGAAGGGGCAGAGCTGGCGGCAGAAGGGCAGGTGGATGTAGAGGTTGATGCCTGACGGGTTCGGCGGCAGAGTAACCTCCTGCGGCTCGAAAACGAAGGAACTGGTTTTGCCGGAAAGGAGGAGGCGAAAGATTTTGGGTAGAAGGCGTCTCATAAAACGGAATTATACCACCAATTGCTAGACCGCCTCACCCTTTCCCCCCCCAAAGGTCTTTCTTCCCACCCTGCCCACCCTACAGAGGTGTCACCTCTATAGACTTCTCTCCCCCAACATTGCACCTCACAGGCTTTATTGCTACAATTAGCCCCAGTAAAATGACCGCCAACTATAACCCCGGAGCAATCGAAAAGAAGTGGCAGCAGCGCTGGGCGGATGACAAACTTTATGAAACCAGCGAGGACTCCCCCCGCCCCAAGTGGTACGCCCTGACCATGTTCCCCTACACCTCGGGCGACCTGCACATCGGCCACTGGTACGCCATGGCGCCCTCCGATGTCAGCGCCCGCTTCAAGCGGATGCAGGGCTACAACGTGCTCCACCCGATGGGCTTCGACGCCTTCGGGCTGCCCGCCGAGAACGCCGCCATCAAGCGCGGCATTCACCCCTTCGTCTGGACGATGCAGAACGTAGATAACATGCGCCGCCAGCTCAAGAGCCTGGGCGCCATCTACGACTGGAGCCGCGAGGTCATCACCTGCCTGCCCGACTACTACAAGTGGACGCAGTGGTTCTTCCTGAAACTCTACGAGCACGGGCTGGCTTACCGTGGCCAGGCTCAGGTCAACTGGTGCCCCCAGTGCCAGACGGTGCTGGCTACCGAGCAGGTACTGGACGGCTCCTGCGAGCGTTGCGGGGAGGACGTCATCAAGCGCGATTTAGAGCAATGGTTCTTCCGCATCACCAAATACGCCGACGAGCTTATGGAGTTCGACGGCATCGACTGGCCCGAGCGCATCAAGATAATGCAGCGCAACTGGGTGGGCAAGAGCACCGGCACCGAAATCTCCTTCGCTTTAGACCACCCCGCCGCCAAAGAAAAAGAAATACGGGTCTTCACCACCCGCCCCGACACCGCCTTCGGCGTCACCTTTATGGTCTTAGCCCCCGAGCACCCGCTGGTAGAAAGGCTGACCTAGCCCGATAAAAAAGCCGAGGTCGAGGACTATATCGCCAGGACCCGCCGCCAGACCGAGATAGAAAGGCTATCCACCGAAAAAGAGAAGGACGGCGTCTTCATCGGCTCTTATGTTACCAACCGCCTCAACGGCGAAAAGGTGCCCATCTGGATTGCCGACTACGTGCTGTTGGGCTACGGCACGGGCGCGGTAATGGCGGTGCCCGCCCACGACGAGCGCGATTTCGCCTTCGCCAAGAAGTATAACCTGCCCATCAGGGTGGTGGTGGCGCCCCCCGACTGGGACGGCAAAGAACTCGAAGAAGCCTATATTGAGCCGGGGGCTATGGTCAATTCGGGGCAGTTCAACGGCCTGCCCAGCGAAAAGGGCATCGAGGCTATCAGCGATTTCCTGGAGAAGAAAGGCTGGGGCAAACGCGCGGTAAGCTACCGCCTCCGCGACTGGCTCATCTCCCGCCAGCGCTACTGGGGCGCGCCCATCCCCATGGTTTACTGCCAAAAGTGCGGCGTCGTCCCCGTCCCCGAAAAAGACCTCCCCGTATTACTCCCCGAAGACGCCGAGTTCAAGCCCACGGGCGAATCTCCGCTCAAATACAACGAGAAGTTCGTCAACACCAAGTGCCCCAGGTGCGGCTCTCCGTCCAAGCGCGAGACGGACACTATGGACACCTTTATGTGCTCATCGTGGTATTTCCTGCGCTACGCCAGCCCCCACTACGAAAAAGCCGCCTTCGACGATAAAAAAGCGAAGTACTGGTTGCCGGTAGACCTCTATACCGGTGGCGCCGAGCACGCCGTGATGCACCTCTTCTACGCCCGCTTCTTTGCCAAGGCGCTGCGGGATATGGGAATTATCGGCTTCGGCGAGCCTTTTACCCGCTTATTCAACCAGGGCGTCATCATCGCCGAAAAGCATAAGATGAGCAAATCGCGGGGCAACGTCATCACCCCCGATGCCTATGTCTCCGAGCTGGGCGCCGACGCCGTGCGCGCCTATCTCATGTTTGTCGCCCCCTGGGAGCAGGGCGGCGAGTGGAACGACAGCGGCATCAGCGGTATAAGCCGCTGGCTCAACCGCCTCTGGAACCTGGTGCTGGGTGGCTATAGCCAGGATGCCAAAGACAACCCCGCCGACCAGGAACGCGCCCTGTCCCGCCTCACCCACCAGACCATCCGCAAGGTAACCCAGGACCTGGAAAAGCTCCGCCTCAACACCATGATTGCGGCCCTTATGGAATACACCAATTACATGGCTAAAGCCAGGGATGAAGGGATAATCAGTAACGCCGCCTGGAAAGAGGCTATCGACACTCTTATGCTGCTTTTGGCCCCCACCGCCCCCCACCTCGCCGAGGAGCTCTGGCAGCAGACCGGGCACCAGTACAGCATCCATAACCAGAGCTGGCCCAAATGGGACGAGGCATTAGCTAGAGACGAAGAACTGACGTTAGTCGTTCAGGTCAACGGCAAGCTCCGCGAGCGTATGGCGGTGCCCGCCTCCATCACCGAGGACGAAGCTAAAGAAAAGGCTCTAGCCAGCCCGAAAGTCAAAGCCTACACCGAGGGCAAGAAGATAATTAAAGTAATATATGTCCCCGGTAGGCTAGTAAATATTGTCGTTAAATAAATAAAAGAAGTCCGAGAGGGACAAAGTCCCTCTTAAGAAAAAGGGGTAAGACAAAATGAAAATAGCCTTTATCGGCGGCGGTAATATGGGGGAAGCCATGCTGGCGGCTGTCCTGGCTAGAGCCTTAGCTCAGCCGGAGTCCATCTCGGTAAGCGATGTCAGCCATAAACGCCTCGAGCACCTGAAAAAGCAATACTCCGTAACGGTAACCCCCGATAACCCCGAAGCCATTTCGGATAAAGACATTATCATTCTGGCGGTCAAGCCCCAGAACCTCGCCGAAGTCATGGCTGAACTCAAAGACAATCTCAACCCCGCCCAGCTCATTCTTTCCATCATTGCCGGCGCTAAAATAAGCACTATCTTTTTGGGCTTAACCCACAACGCCGTCGTCCGCGCTATGCCCAACGCCCCCGCCCGGGTCGGGGAGGGGATGAGCGTCTGGACGGCGACCTCCGATGTAACCGACCAGCAAAAGCAGGCGGCTAAATCCATCTTAGGCGCTATGGGCAGAGAGCTTTACGTCGATGACGAGGCTTATCTCGATATGGCCACGGCTATCAGCGGCAGCGGCCCCGCCTACTTCTTTTTGATGGTCGAAGCGCTGGTCGACGCCGCTATCGAAATCGGCCTCCCCCGCGAAATGGCTCAGGAACTGGTCCTGCAGACCATGCTCGGCTCGGGCAAGTTCATCCGGCAGTCGGGCGCTTCACCCGCCGAGCTGCGCCGAAAAGTCACCTCTCCCGGCGGCACCACTGCCGCCGCCCTGGCTCAGTTCGAAAAAGGCGGCTTCGGCGGGCTGGTCAGGCGGGCGGTCAAAGCCGCCTACGAGCGGGCTAAAGAACTGGGCAAATAGCTCTGAGCTGGATTATGAACTGGCTGGATATAGTCATACTGGTCGTCATAGCCGCAGCCACCTTCGCCGGGCTCTTCATCGGGCTTATCGCCGCCGGCCTCTGCCTGGCGGGGATAATCGTGGGCGTAATCCTGGCCGGGCGCTACTACCTCCCCTTCTCCCAGTGGCTCGGCTTCATCCCCGAAGAAAACATCGCCCGGATAGTCGCCTTCGCCATTATCCTGGTGGGGGTGATGCTCATCGCCGTGGTGCTGGCGATGGTTTTGCGCTGGGCGTTCTCGCTTATCAAGCTGGGCTGGGTTGACCGCCTCGGCGGCGCCGTCTTCGGGCTGGCTACGGGCGCTCTGCTCTGCGCCGCTACTCTGGCGATGTGGGTCAAGTTCGTCGGCGCTGGGGCGTCCGTCAGCGGCTCGGTCCTGGCGTCAATAACGCTGGAGCACTTCCCCGTCGTGCTGGGGCTGCTTCCCGCCGAGTTCGATGCCGTGCGCGCTTTCTTTCAGTGAGGTCTCTAGAACTTCCCCTTAAACTTCTTCCGGAGCGCCTCGACCACATTGGGGGGGACGAGGTCGTGGATATCGCCGCCCAGGCTGGCGGCTTCCTTGAGCAGGCTGGAGCTCAGGAACTGGTACTCCACTCTCGACATCAGGCAGACGAACTCCAGCTTGGGATAGAGCTTCTTGGTCATCATGGCCATGTCGAACTCCCGCTCGAAATCGGCGCTCATGCGCAGTCCCCGCACCATGGCTACCGCCTTCACCCTCTTGGCGAAATCGACGGTCAGCCCCCCGAAAGACTGCACCTCGACGTTGGGCAGCTCGGCGATGGCTTTACGTATCAGCTCCTCCCTCTCCGCGGTGCTAAAAAGAATGGGCTTGTTGGGGTTCTCGTAGACCCCGATAATCAGCTTGTCGAAGAGCCTGGCGGCTCTGGTGGCGATATCGAGGTGGCCATTGGTGACGGGGTCAAAGGTGCCGGGGTAGATAGCAATTCTCAAGGTTTACCCTCCTTTTGGTATATTGCGATGCAACTATCGCCGTGGCGACGCTCTTTGAGCAGGGTTAAGGGGGGATAGCTGAACTCTAGGGTGAGGTGGGGTGAGTGCGTCACCACTACTATCGTATCTCTGCCGACCAGCGCCGAGGTCGCCAGTCGCTGAATCGTTTCGCCTATAGTCTCGTCGGCGTAGGGGGGGTCTATCACGATAATATTATACTCCCCTTTCAGAAAGGTGAGCGCTTTTGATACGCTGCGGCAGTAAACATGCGCCTGGCCCGCCAGCTTCGTCCTTTCCAGGTTTTGCCTGATTATACTACAACAACGTGGTTCCTGTTCAACAAAGTCCACCCACCCCGCCCCCCGCGACAGGGCTTCGATGCCCAGCGCCCCGCTCCCCGAAAAGAGGTCGAGCACTCGCGACCAGTCGCCGGCGATGCCCTCCAGTATGGAGAAGATGGCCCCCCGCACCAGGTCCGTGGCCGGGCGGGTGCCCGTCCCCTGGGGCACTTTAAGGTGGTGTCCCTTGGCGCTGCCGGCAATAACCCGCATCATCCTATATATGATATTGGGTTACGGGGAGAAGGTCAATAAGGGGAAGAAACAGCGTAAAAATACTTAAGTCAAAACCTTTCCCCACCTCTAAAAACTCTTGCCCTGAAAAAGTCTATTATGATATACTTGTTTGCCGTCATTCCGAGCTTCAAGGAGGTATATAGTTGCTGGCAGACTATGGCTACATCGGCTTACTCTTGATAGTCGCCATTTTTTTTGCTGTCACCACCCTGCTCATCCCCTTTTCTCTAAGTCTGCCGGCCAGGCTGGCGATATATTCCCGTAAATTCCGCCACTACATCCAGACCCGCTGGCCCCTCCTGGCCCGGTTTATTCCTCCCCTCCCCTCTCCCCCCAAATTCATGCAAATCGTCCCCTATAACCCCAGCCCGGTGAAAAACTCCACCTTCGAGTGCGGCATGGAAACCATCGGCAAGAGCTGGGTTCAGTTCAACTTCCGCTACTACTTCTATGCGCTGGTCTTTATCGCCCTCGACGTGCTGGTTGTTTTCCTCTATCCCTGGGCGGTTGAGCTGAGGGGGCTGGGGTTTTCCGGGCTTTTTGCCGTGCTCATTTTCATCGGCATCATTATTGTCGGCTATATCTACGCCTGGAAGAAGAAGGTTCTGGAATGGAAATAGAAGAAGTCTATTCCCGCCAGCAGCTTGACGAGGCTGAGGGCAGGCAGATAAACGAGCTTATCGCCCGCAGCCAGCGGATTATCCCCGACCCCGACGGCTGGCTGGACGAAGAACTCAAGCGCAACATCCTGGTCACCTCGGTGGATGCCGTGCTCGACTGGGCGAGGCGCACTTCGCTCTGGCCGGTGTTTTGTTTCCCCGCCTGCTGCGCCTTCGAGTTTATGACCACCGCCGCTTCCCGTTTCGATATCTCCCGCTTCGGCATGGAGATTGTCCGCGCCTCCCCCCGCCAGGGCGACCTGATGATTACGGCGGGCACATTAACCTGGAAGATGGCGCCCCAGGTAAAACGCATCTACGACCAGATGGCGGAGCCCAAGTGGGTCATCGCCATGGGGGCCTGCGCCATCAGCGGCGGCATCTTTCGTTCCTCCTACAGCGTGGTGCCGGGCTATAACCGCATCATTCCCATCGACGTCTACGTGCCGGGCTGCCCCCCCCGCCCCGAAGCCCTGCGCTACGGAATCAGGATGTTACATAAAAAGATAAGCAAAACGAGCATTACTCGAGGGGTTAGATAGCCAATGACGACGGCCCTTTCCGGTGCCAGGATAGCCAAGCAGATAGGCAAGAAGTTTCCCGAAGCCGTCATCGAATCGGGAGCGGATAGCCTGCTGCTCAAGGCCGAGTCGCTGTTGGAGGTGGCAGACTATCTAAAGAAGACCCCCGGCCTCGACTTCGCCTACCTCAATTACATTACCGCCGTCGACTACTACGACTACTTCGAGGTCGTCTATCAGCTCGCCTCGATACAGCATAATCACGGGCTGGTGTTAAAAGTCCGCTGCTACGATAGGCAAAACCCCACCCTGCCCTCGGTAGTCGGCATCTGGCGGGGCGCCGATTTTCAGGAAAGGGAAATCTACGACCTGCTCGGTATCAGCTTCGAGGGCCACCCCAATCTCAGACGCATCGTCCTCTGGGAAGGCTTCGAAGGCTACCCCTTAAGGAAAGAATTTCTATGACGACTAAGACGACTAGAGAAATAACCCTCCCGACCGAGCCCTTCGCGGTCAATATCGGCCCCGCCCACCCCAGCACCCACGGGGTCTTCCGCATGCTCACCACCCTCGACGGCGAGGTCATCCTCAACATGGAGCCCATCTTCGGCTATCTCCACCGCGGCATCGAAAAGCTGGCTGAGGAGCGCACCTACGGCGGCTGCGTCCCCCTCACCGATAGGCTCGACTACCTGGCTTCGATGAGCAACAACCTGGCTTATGTTCTGGCGGTGGAAAAGCTGGCCGGGATTGCCGTCCCCGAGCGGGCGGAATACATCCGGGTGATTATGGCTGAACTCCAGCGCATCGCCAGCCACCTCATCGCCGTCGGCGCTTTCCTCAACGACTGCGGCGCCTTTATGACTCCCATCCTCTATATGCTCCGCGAAAGGGAGAAGATTCTAGACCTCTTCGACATGGTCTGCGGCCAGCGCCTCACCTACAACTACATGCGGGTGGGCGGCGTCAGCCAGGACATCCCCGAAGAGTTTGCCCCCGCCCTGAAAAAGTTCCTCAAGGAAATGCCGGGCTGGATTAACGAGTACGAGTGGCTGCTCAAGGAAAACGAGATACTGCTGGCGCGCGCCAAGGGCGTCGGCATCTTGACCCGGGAAATGGCTATCAATATCTCGGCCAGCGGCCCCGTGCTCAGGGCCAGCGGGGTGGAGTGGGACATTCGCCGCGCCGACCCCTACTCTATTTATGACCGCTTTGAGTTCGATATACCCACCGGCAAGGCCGGTGATTGCTACGACCGCTACCGCGTCAGGGTCGAAGAGATGCGCCAGAGCCTGCGCATCTTAGAGCAGGCTCTAAAGGACTTACCCGGGGGCGAGGTGAGGAGCGAGGTGCCCCACCTTATCCGCCCCCCCGCCGGCGAGGCCTACAGTCATATTGAAGCGCCGAGGGGCGAACTCGGTTTCTACCTGGTGTCGGACGGCTCCATCGCCCCCTACCGCTTCCACGTGCGGGCGCCGACCCTCATCAACCTGACGGCGCTCAACGATATGATGCGGGGGTGGAAGGTGGCTGACCTCATACTTATCTTCGGCAGCATTGATATCTGTCTGGCGGAGGTGGACCGCTAATGGCGACGCAGTTCTTGCCCCCCGACTGGCCCGGCAACTTCTGGGCGCACTGGGCGGTATTCACCGTCATCATATTGGTTTTCCTCCTTTTGACGGTAATGGCCTTCATCTGGTTCGAGCGGCGGGCGATGGCGATTATGCAGTCGCGTCTGGGCCCCAACCGCGCCGGCCCCTTCGGCATCTTCCAGCCGGCGGCGGACGCTCTGAAACTATTGATTAAAGAAGACGTCGTTCCCGCGGCGGGCGATAAGGTCGTCCACTGGCTGGCGCCCGTGGTCGCCTTCGTCCCCGTAATGATGGTCTTCGCCGTGGTGCCCTTCCAGGGCGGCGCCCTGCTGGCCGACCTCAATGTCGGCGTCCTCTATATCGTGGCTATCAGCTCGTTGACGGCGGTGGGCATCTTTATGGCGGGCTGGAGCTCCAACAACAAGTACTCCCTGCTCGGCGCCATGCGCCAGGTGGCTTCGGTGGTCAGCTACGAGATACCCGTGGTCTTATCGCTTATCGGCGTCATTCTGCTGGCGGGCTCGCTCTCCCTGCAGCAGATAGTCCAGGCTCAGGAGATACCCTTTATCCTGGTGCAGCCGCTGGGCTTCCTGCTCTTCTTCTGCGGCGCCCTGGCCGAAATCAACCGCGCCCCCTTCGACCTCACCGAGGCCGACTCCGAGATTGTGGCTGGCTTTCTCACCGAATATTCGGGGATGAAGTTCGGCTTGCTCTTTCTGGCGGAATACGGCGAGGCGCTGGCAATATCGGCTATCGTCACCACCCTTTTCCTGGGCGGCTGGCGGGGCCCCCTCCTCCCCGACTGGCTCTGGTTCCTGCTCAAGGTCGGCGCCGTCTTCTTCTTTATCGTCTGGATAAGGACGACCGTGCCCCGCGTCAGGATCGACCAGCTTATGGCGCTGGCCTGGAAGTTTCTCTTCCCCCTGGCGCTGATAAACCTGCTCGTTACCGCCGTCGAGATTCTGGTCTGGCCCGATGTTTCCCTCTGGCTGTTGGTACCGGTCAATTTTGCCGTTATGATAGTCCTGGTGCTCCTCTGGTCGAAACTCTTTAAGCTGGGCTGGGGTAGAGTCAATGTTTGAACACTACGGAATAGGCATCGTCAAGGGCATGTCGGTGACGCTCAGGAATCTCTTCCGCCGTCCCGTCACCACCCAGTACCCCGAGCAGCGCCTCAATCCCTCGCGCCGCACCCGGGGCAACGAGCTTATCTGGAACCAGGAAAGGTGCACTGGTTGCGGCACCTGCGCCAAGAGCTGCCCCCAGGGCAGCATCGATATCGTAACCTCGACCAAAATCGAGGAGAATAAATACAGGGTCGAGAAGTTCGAGGTGGATATGGGCTACTGCATCTTCTGCGGCTTGTGCGTCGAAGCCTGCCCCTACAACGCCATCTTTCTGGGCTACGCCTACGAGCGGGCGCGCTATCGCCGCGGCGAGCTGGTGCTGGCTAAAGAAGGCTTGCTGGAATCGGCGGAGCGTAAGCCCAGCGGCTACGCCCATCCTGAAGTTGCCGCCGAATTACCCGCGCAGAGCCTGCTCCTGGATAAAGACAGGGGGAGAAGAAGTTAATGGGTCTTGATGTCGCCTTCTGGATACTGGCTGTCGTCGGCGTGACGGCGGCGCTGGCTGTCGTCCTGCTGGGCGATGTCTTCCGTGCTGCCCTGTCGCTGGTGCTCTGCTTTCTGGCGGTGGCGGGAATCTATCTCACCCTGAACGCCGACTTCCTGGCGGTGGTGCAGATTCTGGTCTATGTCGGCGCCATCTCGGTCTTAATCATTTTAGCCATTATGCTCACCCGTGAGGTCCAGCGGGGCAGTCCCTCCAATAGGCTGCGCATTCCCGCCCTCTTCGTCGCCGCCCTGTTCTTAGTCGTGGTAATCTATGCCCTGCTCAATACTAACTGGCAAATTTCGTCCGTCCCGCCCCTGGAGCCGACCACTCCTGCCATAGCCGGGCTGCTCTTCGGCGAAGGCGGCTTTATCCTGCCCGTGGAGATTGCCCCCATCCTCTTGCTGGCGGCAATCATAGGGGCTATCGTCCTGGTGAGGGAGAAATAACCATGGTAGGACTGGAGCACTATTTAATACTGGCGGCGGTGCTGTTCGCCATCGGCCTCTACGGCGCGCTGGCTAAGCGCAACGCCATCATCATCCTGATGTCCATCGAGCTTATGCTCAATGCGGTCAACATCGCTATGGTCGCCTTCTCCCGCTATATCGTGCCCCTCCAGCTCACGGGGCAGATTTTCGCTATCTTCGTTATGGTGGTGGCGGCGGCTGAGGTCGCCGTCGGGCTGGCCATAATCATCGCCATCTACCGCCACCATAAGACTATAGACGCCACTAAAATCGATTTAATGAAATGGTAAGTAAATAGGGTGAAATAGTAAAGGAGGCAAAACTATGAACAAGGGTGCACCGGGCGCGCTGGCGGGAACAATCTGGTTTATGGGCTGGCTCTTCACCATCGGCTTTGCCCATCTCGTCTGGTGGAAGATTATCCTGGGCATCGTGGTCTGGCCGTTCTACCTGGGCGGATTCATTAGCTGAAATCGGCCGTTTAAATCTTTTGGTGGGGTGTTGGGTGGGGTAAAGCCCCGGATAGCGGGGGTCAAGCGGGGATAAATCCCCGAAAACATAAACAGGGAGTCCAAGAGGGACGAAAAGGGGCCCCCGCAAAAACGAAGTTTTTGTGGGGTAAGGAGTCTCTCTTACCAAAAAATCGACTGGGGAGAGGTAGACAACAAATCATGTGGGTAGAAGTCAAAAAAGCCAGGGGCTTGGCGCTGGCGGAAATGTGGAAGGAGCTCTTTGAGGGTGAGGGCATCCCCACCCGTCTCCTCCCCCTCGCCGGCGAGCCCCGTGACCGGGAGCTGGGCACCTATTCCGTGCTGGTGCCCCAGGATAAGGAGCACGTGATACAGGAGGTCTTGAGGAAGCTGTAATGCCCTATCAACTGGTCTGGCTCATCTTTCTATTGCCCCTCTTCTCCTTTATCATAATAGCGCTGTTCTTGAGGCCCTTCCTCAAGAGCCAGCCCAAAACGGCGGGCTACATCACCATCGCCGCCCTTACCGGCTCGCTGGGTCTTTCCGTCTGGGCGCTCATGGAGGTAATGGCCACGGGCCAGCCCCTGCCCGTCCCCGACATCACCTGGGCGGTTGTCGACGGGCTGACCATTCACCTGGGGCTGCTTATGGACCAGCTGACGGCGGTGATGCTCATCGTGGTTACCGTGGTCAGCCTTATGGTGCAGATTTACTCCCAGGGCTATATGAAGGGCGACGCCGGCTATCACCGCTACTTCGCCTTTATGTCCCTCTTCACTGCCTCGATGCTGGGGCTGGTTTTAGCCGATAACCTCCTCTTCGTCTATGTCTTCTGGGAGATGGTCGGCCTGTGCTCCTACCTGCTTATCGGCTTCTGGTTCCACCGCCCCTCGGCGGCTAACGCCGCCAAGAAGGCGTTTATCGTTACCCGCCTGGGCGACTTCGGTTTCCTGGCGGCAATCCTGCTCATATTCTTCAACACCGGCACGCTCGATATTACCCAGCTTCATTCCCTGGCGGCGACGGGCGCTCTGGCCGGCACCACCCTGACCTGGGCGGCCATCGGCATCTTTGCTGGCGCGGCGGGCAAGTCGGCGCAGTTCCCGCTCCACACCTGGCTGCCCGACGCTATGGAAGGCCCCACCCCGGTCAGCGCCCTCATCCATGCCGCCACTATGGTCGCCGCGGGCGTCTTCCTGGTGGCGCGCACCTTCCCGCTCTTCTCCCACTCCACCGAAGCCGTAACCACGGTGGCGGTCGTCGGCGGCTTCACCGCCATCTTCGCCGCCACTATGGGCTTGGTGATGACCGATATCAAGCGCGTCCTGGCCTATTCCACCATCAGCCAACTCGGCTATATGATGCTGGGGCTGGGGGTGGGGGGAATCGCCATCGGCATCTTCCACCTCTTCAACCACGCCTTCTTCAAGGCTCTGCTCTTTTTGGGCGCGGGCAGCGTCAGCCACGCCACCGGCACCTTCGATATGCGTAAAATGGGCGGGCTGCGTAAAATAATGCCCTGGACCTACGCTACCTTTCTTATCGCTAGCTTAAGCATCGCCGGCATCTGGCCCCTGGCTGGCTTCTGGAGCAAGGACGAGATTCTGGCTTCGGCGCTGGAGAACCAGCCGGTGCTCTTCATTCTGGCCATGATAACCGTTTTTATGACCGCCTTCTATATGTTCCGCGTCGTCTTTATGACCTTCGGCGGCAGCTATCGCGGCGGCGACCCCGAGGCTCACGGCAAGCCCCACGAATCGCCCCCGGTCATGGTCATGCCGATGGTCGTTCTGGCAATACTGGCGGTGGTTTCGGGCTTGTGGAACGTTACCGGTGACTTCGGCGCCTTTATGGGTCACGGCGAGACGCACAGCTTTACCGAGGGCTTTTTCGGCATCCTCACTCACTCCCTGCCCTGGATATCGCTGATGCTGGCCGGGCTGGGCATCCTGCTCGCCTACGCCATCTACAGCGCCAGGTGGCTGTCGGCGGAGAGCATCGGCGGCATGTTCCAGCCGCTCTATAACCTGTTCCTGCATAAATACTGGCTCGACGAGCTTTACGAGAAGGTCTTCGTGGGCAGGGTGCTGCTCAAGGGCTTCTTTGCCGGCCTTCAGGGCTTCGATGTCTACGGCGTCGACGGCGCCGTCAACGGCATCGCCAGCGGCGCTATGGCCACCGGCCGGGCGATAAGAAAAGCCCACAGCGGCCAGTTGCAATTATATGGTCTGTTTATCGGCATCGGCATCATCGTGATTGTTGCCTGTGTATATTTCTTCGGCTAAAAAATGTCTATAGGAGCGAGACTAGTTGGACTTTAACTACCTGACCTGGATAATCTTCCTGCCCGCGCTGGGGGCGCTCATTATCGCCTTCCTCCCCCGCCTCTCCCCCCGCGGCGTAAGGTGGCTGGCGGCTGTCTTCACCTTCATCCCGCTGGCGCTGTCCATCTATCTCTTCACCATCTTCGACCGTTCGGCGGAAATGGCGGGGGTAATGCAGTTCGAAGAAAGCCTCTCCTGGATTCCGGCTATCGGCGCCAACTACCACCTGGGCGTGGACGGCTTGAGCCTGCCCCTGATGATACTGATGGCTTTCCTCGGCTTCCTGGTGGTGCTCATCTCCTGGAAGATTGACCTCAGGCCCCGCGAGTACTTCGCCTGGCTCCTGCTCCTGGAAACCAGCATTCTGGGCGTATTCTGCTCCCTCGACCTGCTGCTCTTCTTCCTCTTCTGGGAGATAGAGGTCATCCCGATGTACTTCCTCATCTCCATCTGGGGCACGGGCCGCAAAGAGTACTCGGCCATCAAGTACGTTATATATACCCTGTTCGGCTCCGCCATGATGCTGGCGGGCATACTCAGCCTCTATTTCACCACCGGGTCCCTGAACATGGTCGAGATCGCCCAGGGCGGGCTGGGCATGATTCAGACGGCTATGCCCGCGGCGGCAATCTTCTTCCTGTTGCTCACCGGCTTTGCCGTCAAGCTGCCCGTATTCCCCCTGCATAGCTGGCTGCCCGACGCCCACACCGACGCCCCGACGGCGGTAAGCGTGGTGCTGGCGGGCGCCCTGCTCAAGATGGGCGGCTACGGCATGATTCGGCTCTGCGTCTCTATCTTCCCCGGCGTCGCCCATGACTACGCCCTTCCCTTGATAATACTGGCGGTGATAAGCATCCTCTACGGCGCAGCCGTTACTTTAAGGCAGACCGACTTAAAGAGGCTTATTGCCTATAGCAGCATCAGCCACATGGGCTATGTCCTCCTGGGCGTCTTTGCCCTGGGGCAGCTAAGCCTGACCGGCGCCGCCCTGCAGATGTTCAGCCACGGCGTCATCACCGGACTGCTCTTTGCTATGGCTGGCCTGGTAATGCATAACGCCGGCGAAAGAGACTTGAGAAAGCTGGGAGGCTTGGCGCGGCAGATGCCGATTATCGTCGTCGTCTTCTCGGTGGCGGGGGTGGCTTCACTGGGTCTGCCCACCACCAGCGGCTTCATTGCCGAGTTCCTGGTCTTTGTCGGCAGCTTCTCCAGCGGCGTCGTCCCCGGCATTCAGGTCGCCACCATCCTGGGCGTGCTGGGCATCGTCATTACCGCGGGCTATATCCTCTGGATGCTGCAGCGGGTGTTCTACGGCCCGCCCCTGAAGCAGTTCGATAAGGTCAAGGACGCCAGCGTTTTAGACCGGGTCTATATGTTCGCCTTCATCGCCGTGATTATGCTGGTCGGCATCTACCCCGCGATTCTAACCGATGTCATCAAGATGGGCATTTCGCCTATAGTGGGGTTATTAGGTGGTTAAAGGAGTGTAGTGTAGCTAAGCGATGTTCAGTGAAACGGTTTTTACGCCGCTGTTTTTGCCGGAATTGACCCTGCTGGTCTCCGCCGTCGTGGTCATTCTGCTCGACCTGTTCGTCAAGCGCAAGTGGTGGCTGGCGGCGGTCAGCATCGCCGGTATCGTCGTCTCGGCGGGCTTCGCCATAGCCATGTGGGGCGGCGATTCGCAGTCCATCTTCTTCGGCATGATGGCGGTGGATAACTTCGCTATTTTCTTTAAGTTATTGTTCTTGGTCATCGCCGCCCTGGTCATACTGGCCTCGACGGATTACGTCGCCAAGTTTGCTCGTTTTCAAGGGGAGTACTACGCTTTAGTGCTGCTCTCGGCGCTGGGCATGATGCTCATGGCGGCAACCACCGAGCTCATCTCCATCTATATTGCTTTAGAGCTCACCAGCATCTCCCTCTATATCCTGGTCGGCTTTCTCAAGGACCCCAAGTCCACCGAGGCTTCATTGAAATACCTGTTGCTGGGGGCGGTGGCTTCGGCCATCCTGCTCTTCGGCATGGCGCTGGTCTTCGGCTTTACCGGCCAGACACAGCTGGGAGAGATTGCCGCGGCTATCCAGTCCCTGTCGCTTTCGGGCGTTGTGTCCAGCCCCGGCCTTATGCTGGGCATAGTATTAATGATAGCCGGCTTCGGCTTCAAGATTGCCGCCGTCCCCTTCCACATGTGGGTGCCCGATGTTTATGAGGGGGCGCCGACACCGGTCACCGCCTATCTCTCGGTAGCCAGCAAGGCGGCTGGCTTTGCCGTTATCCTGAGGGTGTTCTACTCCGCCTTCGGGATTCCATCCTGGCTGAGCCTGGACTGGATGTTAATCTTCGCCATCCTGGCTGCGGTCGGCATGACGGTGGGCAATATCATCGCCCTCACCCAGACCAACATCAAGCGCATGTTAGGTTATTCCAGCATCGCTCAGGCGGGCTACCTCATGGTGGGCTTGGCGGCGGTGAGCTTTCTTTGGGAATCAAGCTATCGCGGGACCGTTACCGGGCAGGGCGGCTTGCTTTTCTTCCTGGCCAGCTATGCCCTGACCAACCTGGGCGCCTTCACCGCCATCATCGCCATCTCCAACAAGCTCGATAGCGACCTGATTGCCGACTATTCGGGGATGGGCAAACGGGCGCCGCTTTTGGCTCTAGCCCTGACCCTCTGCCTTATCTCCCTGATTGGCATGCCCCCCGCCGCCGGCTTTATGGCCAAGTTCTATATCTTCAGCGGGGCGGTACAACAGGGCCTGCTCTGGCTGGTGATTATTGCCGTCATCAACAGCGTCATCTCCGCCTACTACTATCTACGGGTGGTCAAGGTGATGTGGTTGGGCAAGCCCGCCTCCGCGACCAGGGTGCCCTCCTCCATCGCTTTGAGGGTGGCTTTAGCCATCTCCTGCCTCGGCGTCCTGGTGCTGGGCATTATCCCCGGTTTCGTGATGAAGCTCGCCGAGATGGCGGCTCAGATGTTCGTCTCCTAACCCCCCAATTCTGTCATTGCGAGGAGTCCTTCCGCTGAAGGAGGACGAAGCAATCTCACCGATTAGCCCCCACCCCCCAATTTTATCTATTCCCGCCCGCCGCCCTTTTAAGGTAAAGAGGGGGCAAAGCCCCCTCTTAAACACCACCAAATAAGGAGTCGAAAAGGGGTCTAACCCCGATTGGGTGGGTAGGGTGGGAAAACAAACGCACGCTAGATAAGGAGGGGTTGTGTGGCGTCACCCATGCCCCCTTCCTTATCGGGAAAACTTGTTGTATAGTTATGCTTAATCCTTAACCTAAGGAGGCTTGAAATGTTGTTATATCTCTTCCTGCTGGCGGCTATCGTGCTCATCATCCTGGCGGTAGTCAAGCTGGGCAGCATCGCCTTCCAGCTTACCGGCATGGAGCCCAGGATGGCCATGTTCCAGGCTCTATCCGCCTTCACCAACACCGGATTTACCACCAGCGCCTCCGAAGATGTGGTAAAAAACCGCAAGAGGCGGGTGGTAGCCTCAGTTTTAATCGTCATCGGCTATATCGGCATCGTCGGGGTGATTGTAACCCTGGTGCGCTCCTTCGCCGTTGAGGAGGGCGAATGGCTGCCCGTCTTGAGACGGCTGGTCTTTATCCTGCTCGGCATATACGCCCTCTATTTTGTCTTTATCTTCAGCCCCCCCGGACGGAAGCTGGGCAGGAGATTTGCCCGCTATCGGGAAAGGAAGAACAAGGCGGGGAAGGAATAATCGGGGCTTTGCCCCCGACCTCTCCCATATGTTATGATTGCCCTGTATAAGGAGGGGGAAAATGTCAGCAACGTTAAAGAAGTTATTACTGCTATCCCTGGCGCTGGTCCTGTCCTTCACCCTGGTCGCCTTCGTCGGCTGCAAGGCACTGCCTCAGGAGGAGATGGACCAGATAATCGCCGACGCCGTCGCCGCCGGCTACTATACCGTCAGCTTCGATATGGACTTTCCCATGACGATAACGGCGGAGGGCGGCTCCGACCCGGGCACGATGACGGCCGACACGAGCGGCACGGGTGCCATAGACACTATCAGCCAGGCGATGAGGATGACCCTGACCATGGCCATTGGCGCACCGGGCACGGAATCTCAGAACGTGAGCGCCGAAATCTATGTCGTCGAGGGCTGGATGTACACCGGTGCGAGCATCACCGACGAGGGCATGCAGTGGGCGAAGATGGCGTTAACCGAGCCGCTGTGGCAGCAGCAGGACCAGGTCGGGCAATATGCAGAACTGCTGGCGACGGCCGTCGAGGTCAAATATAAGGGCACCGAGACGGTAAACGGCGTCGAATGCTACGTTTTCGAGCTAGAGCCCGATATGGATACCTTGGGCGACCTGCTGGTTACGGTGACATCGAGTCTGGGCTTAGTAAACTTGAGCGGCCTCGACCTGGCTGCGCTCTACCAGGAACTATCGGTCAAAGAATGGCTGGCTAAGGACAGCCACCTGTTGCAGAGGACAGAGATTGAAATAGTCATGGAAATCAGCCCCGAAGATGTCGGCGCCACCAGCGATGATTTCGAAAAGATGACCATGGATATCGGAATGACCATGCGCTTCTACGCCTACGACCAGCCCTTCACCGTGGTACTGCCCCCCGAAGCGCTGGCTGCCGAAGAGGTGACCATACCCTGATATTGCCCCTGGCCTTAAAGAAGGACTGACCCTTGAACCGGACGCGGGGCTTTGTCAACCAGAACCGCTTCAGGTCGAGCAGGGTGGTCAAAAAGCTGGGCAAGGTCAAACCTCCGAGCCCTAAAAAGGGGAAGCTGCGTTGAGCGATAAACTGCGCTGGTCCACCTTCTGGGCGCTGGTGGCGGTCTTCGTTCTCATCATCTGCCTCTTCGCCATCCCCGCCTTCGGCGAGCTGCTGGGGGGCTCCCTTTTGTTTCTGACGCCCTTCGCCCTCTTCTTCCTGCTCGGTATCGCCCTGATAATCTTTACCGTCCGGGGCGGGCTCAGCGGCTGGCTCAAGAAGTTTTTCATCCTCACCGGGGCTTCGGCGGCGGGTGTGCTGGTCAGCGTCCTGCTGCATAACCTGGTCTACGGTCTCTTCGCCCACTTCGCCGGCGCCGACTTCTGGAACGGCGGCGACGAGTTCTTTTTCTTTATCATGGCTATCGTCGTCTGCCCGCTGGGCTTCCTGGTCGGGGTGGTGGGCGCTATCATTATCGGCGCCAGGAACCGTAAGGCTTCCCCTTAACCCCCCGCCTTGACACCTAAAAGGGGCGATGCTACACTTTGGGCTGCCTTAGCGGTGATTTTCGCTGTGATGACGAGCGGTAATAAAGCGGTAATAATATGAAGAAAATCGGTATTCTCTACCACCCCATGAACGACGCCGCCCGCGGCATGGCTGAGGAGGTCAAGGCTTTCCTGGCCGCCCGGGGCATATCGGCCTGGCTCTGCTCGGTATGGGAGGGCGAGCAGGCCAAGCCTCAGGTTGACGGCACCGACTTGCTCCTCACCGTCGGCGGCGACGGCACGATTCTCAGGGCGGCTCAAATAGCCGTCGGCGCTCAAGCGCCCGTCCCCATCACCGGCATCAACCTGGGCAAGCTGGGCTTCATGACCGAACTTGGCGCCGCCGAAGTCAAAGAAAAACTGCCCGCCCTGCTCGAGGGCAAGGGCTGGCTCGACGAGCGTGCCATGCTCGAAGCCACCATTGATGCCGAAGGCACCACCTATTACGCCCTGAACGACGTCGTGGTGGCGCGGGGGGCGGTAGCCCGTGTCGTCTATGTCGAAGCCAGCATCGACGGCAAAAAGCTGACCACCTATAAAGCCGACGGCGTGGTGGTGGCTACCGCCACCGGCAGCACCGGCTATTCGCTTTCGGCGGGCGGCCCCATCCTCCACCCGAGGGCAAAGGAGTTTCTGCTCCTGCCCATACTGCCCCACCTCAGCCTGGGCTACAGCCTGGTCCTGCTGTCGACGGCGGTGGTCAGACTGCGCGTGGGCACCGTCCACGAAGCGACGCTGAGCATAGACGGCCACATCAATCCGCCCCTGGCTGACGGCGCCGTCATCACCGTCCGGCATAGCTCGAAATGCGCCCGTTTCCTGCGGATTCACCCCGAAAACGCTTTTTATAGCTCCCTGGAGCAAAAACTGAAAGGAAAACACTGAGTTGAAGATAGAAAAAGCCAAAATCAGCGACGTCCCCCAGATGCACAAGCTCATCAACTACTTCGCCGATAAGGGTGAGATGCTGCCTCGCCCGCTCAGCGAGCTATATGAAAATATCAGGGATTACTTTGTCGTCAGGCAGGGTGAGGGCGTTATCGCCTGTATCGCGCTGCATATTAGCTGGTCCGACCTGGCGGAGATAAAGTCGGTGGCGGTAGCCGAGGGCAGCCAGGAGCAGGGCATTGGCGCCCAGTTGGTCAAGGCTTGCCTTGAAGAAGCTGAGGGACTGGGTATTAACACCGTCTTTTGCCTGACCTACAAGCCAGCCTTTTTTGAGAAGTTCGACTTCAAGCAGGTGGACAAGATGGAACTGCCGCGCAAGGTCTGGACGGAGTGCTACCGCTGCCCCAAGTTCCCCGACTGCGACGAGGTCGCCCTTATCTACAACCTGGAGGTCTAGTTTGGCGGAAGAGACGCTATCCAGCCGGAAGGTCTTCGAGGGGCGGGCGCTGAAGCTGCGGGTCGATACCGTTAAGCTCCCCGGCGGCAAGCAGACGACCCGCGAGATTGTCGAGCACGAAAACTGCGTGGCGATTGTCGCCCTCGACGACGCCGATAACATCCTGCTGGTGAAGCAATTCCGCAAGCCCGTGGAAAAAGACTTACTGGAGATACCCGCGGGGGGCATCGACCCCGGGGAAACCCCCGAGGACGCCGTCCGCCGCGAGATGCGCGAAGAAACCGGTTTTCTCCCCCGGAAAGTGGCCAAACTGGGCGGCTTTTACTCCTCGCCGGGCTTCTGCACCGAATACCTCCACCTCTACCTGGCTGGCGACCTGGTAACCAGCCCCCTTCAGGCCGAGGACAGCGAGAGCATTAGCCTGGTGCGGGTGCCTTTGAGCCAGAGTCCGGGCTTGATTGCCTCGGGCGCTATCTGCGATGCCAAGAGCATTGCCGGGCTGCTCGCCTTCCGGGAATACCAGAAGTCAGCCGACCTGGTCTGAGAGCTGGCGCCCCCCCACCAGGTGCAGGTGTAGATGGGGCACCAACTGCCCCCCCTCTTTGCCGCAGTTTATCACCACCCGGTAGCCCTTCTCCGATAGCCCTTCGTCTTCAGCCAGCTTATTGGCGACGGCGACCATGCGCCCCACCAGCGCTGAGTCGCTTTCAGAAAGGTGAGAGAGGGCGGCGATGTGCTTGCGGGGGATAATCACTATGTGCACGGGCGCCTGCGGGTTGATGTCGCGGAAGGCGATTATCTCTTCGTCCCGATAGACGGTATCGCTGGGTATTTTACCCTCTACAATCCGGCAGAAGATACAGTCCATTGTTCCTTCTCCTAGACCTTATTGTCATTGCGAGGAGCGCCCCATTCTGTCATTGCGAGGAAGTCCTGCGCAGGCAGGACGACGAAGCAATCTCTAGGTATACTGTCATTCCCGCGAAAGCGGGAATCCAGCCTCTCTTTTCCCTTTGTCATTGCGAGGAATCTCTAGTCCTTCTTATACTCCGCCCTTCCCCGCTCGAAGAGGTCTCCCCCGTGAATGTCGTTGGCGACCACGGCCGGGAAGTTCTCCACCGTCAGCCTCATAACGGCTTCGGGCCCCAGCTCCTCATAGGCGATGACCTCGGCCTCTTTAATGGCGCTGGCGAGCAAAGCGCCGGCGCCGCCGGCAGCGGCTAAATAGACGGCTTTATATTTTTTGATAGCCTCTTTCACCTCGGCCGAACGGCTGCCCTTGCCTATCATAGCTTTAACGCCCGCGGCGAGCAGGCGCGGTGTGTAGGCATCCATGCGGCGGCTGGTGGTCGGCCCCGCCGCCCCGATGACCTTCCCCGGTGGCGCTGGCGACGGCCCCATATAGTATATCGTCTGCCCTTCAAGCTCGAAGGGCAGCTTCGCTCCCTTATCCAGCGCCTGGATAAACCGGTAGTGGGCGACGTCCCGGACGGTATAGATGACCCCGGAAATGAGCACGCTGGTGCCAGCGGTCAGCTTTTCTATAACCTGGGCGCTAATCGGCGACGTTATATTCATAGCATCACCTCTTTATGCCGGGCGCTGTGGCACTGCAGGTTGACCGCCACCGGCAGGCTGCCGATATGGGCGGGCGAAACTTCGGCGTGCACGGCCAGGGCGGTGACGGTGCCCCCGAAGCCCATCGGCCCCACCCCCAGCGCGTTGACTCTGGTTAGCACCTCTTGTTCCAGTCGGGCGATTTCGGGGTCGGGGTTGGGCTCGCCCACCCTGCGCAGCAAAGCCTTCTTGGCCATGAGCATCGCCTTCTCCCCCGTCCCGCCGATGCCCAGCCCGATAATCAGCGGCGGGCAAGCATTACCCCCCGCCTCCTCCACCGTCTTCAGCACCAGCTCGATAATGCCCTGCTGGCCGTCGTTGGGCAGCAGCATGCCCAGCCGGCTCATGTTCTCGGCGCCGGCCCCCTTGGGCAGGACGCTAATCTTGAGCCTGTCGCCGGGGACGATTTCAGTGTGAATGACGGCCGGGGTGTTGTCTTTGGTGTTTATCCGTTCGGAGAAGGGCTGTTTGACCATGGCTTTCCTGAGGTAGCCCTGCTCGTAGCCCCGCCGCACCCCCTTCTCGACGGCTTTATTGAGGTCGCCGCCGCTGATGTGGACGTCCTGCCCTATATCCAGGAAGATGACAGCGGTGCCGCAGTCCTGGCAGAGGGGCAGGTTTTCCTCTCTGGCGATGCGGGCGTTCTCGATAATCTGGCTCAGGAACTCCCGGCCCAGCGGCGACTGCTCGGTCTGGTGGGCTTTTTTGAGGGCGGCGAGCACGTCTTCGCCCAAGCTAAAGTTGGAATCCTGGCAGAGCTTGGCTACGGCCCGGGTGATGGCGCTGGCTTCAATCTCTTTCAATCCCCACCCCCGACGCTATTGTCATTGCGAGGAACTCCTGCGCAGGCAGGAGGACGAAGCAATCTCCCCTATTATACTCTTTTTAAGGAAGATAGCGGTCAGGTTTGCCTTCTAAACAATCTTGGCAACCTTGCATGAATCCACTATAAAATCCCCAGTTGTTTGCTTCCACAGCTTGCTCTTTCTGCTTGTTATTGAAAGGAGCGCCATCTGGGAAGTGAGCATTAGCTACATCCTCTATCGTCCAATAACCTTTAGGGATATAGAACTCTCGGATATTGACCTGTGGGTTAAACTTCTGAGCGTCATCAACTTTGTCTGGAGGAGTCCAGAATATATCAGTCCTGTCTTTATCTTCAGCCGTCAGCCAGTATCCCCACCCGTATCCTGTCTCATAGGCGAGGGCAAAGAACGTTTCATCCTCTTCTTTTGGTAAATCTGCTGCACAGCCCGCTACCATCCCTGAAGTCAGCACCAAAATTAGCAGAATTATTATTGGGTATCGTTTCATTGCTCTTTTCACCCCACCCCTTAGACTACACTGTCATTCCCGCGTTCCACTTTGTCATTCCCGCCCCGTATCTGTGTACGGGGTAAACTCCGGCGGGAATCCAGCCTCTCTACACCCCCAACGTTTTTATCAGCTCCCGCACTCCCTCGGCTGAGCTATGCAGGGCTTGCTTTTCCTCGGCGCTCAGCTCCAGCTCTATTATCTCCGCGATGCCCTTTTTGCCCAGCTTTACGGGCACGCCGATGACGCTGTCCTTTATCCCGTATTCCCCGTCGAGGCAGGCGGCGCAGGGCAGGACCTCTTTCTTGTCCAAGACGATAGCCTCGGCCATGCGGGCGATGCCCGCCGAAGGCGCGTAGAAGGCGCTGCCCGTCTTGAGCAGGTCGACGATTTCCCTCCCCCCGTGTATGGTGCGCTCCACCAGCCTATCAATAGTTTCTTTGGGCAAAAGCTCGGTAAGCGGCTTGCCCCTGACCGTGGTCAGGCGGGGGATGACCACCATGTTCAGCCCGTGCGCCCCCAGCACCCAGGCGGAGACATCTTTGGGCGAAACCTTGAGCTCGGCGGCGACGAAGGTGCTCAGTCGGGCGGAATCGAGCACCCCCGACATGCCGACGACGCGCTGGCGGGGGAACCTACTGGCTCTGACGGCAAGGTAGGTCATGGCGTCTAAGGGGTTGCTGACCATGAGGATGATAGACTGCGGCGAATATTTTACGATGTTAGCGATGACCCCGCTGACGATTTTAGTGTTGGCCAGCAGCAGCTCATCGCGGGTCATGCCCGGTTTGCGGAAGAGCCCCGCGGTGACGATGACCAGCTCGGAGTCGGCGATATCCTTGTAGTCGCTGGTGCCGGTGAGCCTTATCTCGGCGTTGAGGACGGGCGCCGACTGCAATATATCCAGCGCCTTACCCGGCGCCAGCCCTTCGACGATATCGAGCAGGACGACCTCGGCGTAGCCCCGCTCGACGATGCGCTGGGCACTAGCCGCGCCCACATTCCCCGCCCCGATAATGCTGATCTTGGCTATTTTGCTTCCCTCATCTTTTTGATTACCGCGTCGGCGACCTGCGAGGTGCCCACGGACTCGGCGCCGTTGGGCTTCATGTCGTAGGTGACATCCTTACCCTCGGCGATAACGGCGGCGATGGCATTCTCCAGCCTGTCGGCGGCTTCCTTCTCGTCGAGGTGCCTTAGCATCATCACCCCGGAAAGCATCATGGACATCGGGTTCACCTTATTCAGTCCCTTGTATTTGGGGGCGCTGCCGTGGGTGGCTTCGAAGATAGCCATGTCGTCGCCCAAGTTGGCGCCCGGTGCCAGCCCCAGCCCCCCCACCAGCCCCGCGCAGAGGTCGGAGATAAGGTCGCCGTAGAGGTTGGGCAGCACCAGCACGTCGAACTGCTGCGGCCTCTTCACCAGCTGCATGCAGAGGTTGTCCACGATTCTATCCTCGAACTCGATGTCGGGGTATTCCGGGGCAACTTCTCTGGCGGCGGCTAAAAACAGCCCGTCGGAAAACTTCATGATGTTGGCTTTGTGGGCGGCGGTTACCCTTTTTCGCTTATTGGCCCGGGCGTATTCGAAGGCGAATTTGACGATGCGGCGGCTGGCGGTCTCCGAGATGACCTTCAGGCTGACGCCGGAATCCTCCCTGACCTCGCTGCCGGTGGCTTCGGCGACCAGCTGCCGCAGTCGGGCTGTCTCCGGCTTGTTCTTCTCGAACTCGATGCCCGTGTAGAGGTCCTCGGTGTTCTCCCTGACCACGACGATATCGACATTCTTAAATACCGTCGGCGCGCCGGGGTATATCTTGCAGGGGCGCAGGCAGGCGTAGAGGTCCAGCTTCTTGCGCAGGGCGACGTTGACGCTGCGGAAGCCCGCGCCGATGGGGGTGGTCACCGGCCCCTTGATGGCGACGCGGTTCTTCCTGATGGAAGCCAGCGTGGCTTCGGGCAGGACCGCCCCGAATTTCTCCAGGGCTTCGGCGCCGGCATAGACTATCTCCCAGTGGAAGCGGGCGCCGCTGGCTTCGAGGACCCGTATCGTGGCCTCGCTGACCTCAGGCCCTATCCCGTCGCCGGGGATAAGGGTGACATTGTGAACCATCGTTATTCCTTAAAGCTTAAAGTCGCCGTGCTTCCGGATGTAGGGGAGAAGCCCCCCCTCCCCCAGAATCTTGAGCATGACCTCGGGCAGCTTGCCGAAGGTGAGCTGCTGGCCGTTGGTTTTATCATAGACGGTGCCCTTGGCCAGGTCGACCTCCAGCTCGTCGCCGTCGTTAATGCCGTCGGTATCACATATTAACACCGGCAGCCCCAGATTGATAGCGTTCCGGAAGAAGATACGGGCGACCGACTTGGCCAGTACCGCGCTCACCCCGGCCATCTTTATCACTAATGGGGCGTGCTCGCGGCTGGAGCCGAGCCCGAAATTGCTGCCGGCGACGATAAAGTCCCCTTTCTTTACCCGGGAGGCGAAGGTCGGGTCGGCGTCCTCAAGGACGTGCTTGGCCAGTTCGGGCAGGTTGCTCCTGAGGGGGGCAAAGCGACCCGGTATGATGTGGTCGGTGGAGATGTTGTCGCCGAATTTAAAGGCTCGTCCTTTAAGCACCTGTCACCTCTCTGGGGTCGCTAATCTCGCCCTTAATGGCGGAAGCCGCCGCCGTAGCCGGGCTGCCCAGGTAAATAAAGGCTTCGGGATTGCCCATCCGCCCCTTGAAGTTGCGGTTGGCGGTGGACAGGCACGACTCCCCGTCGGCGAGCACCCCCTGGTGCAGTCCCAGGCAGGCGCCGCAGCCCGGGGGCAGGATAACCGCCCCCGCCTCCACCAGCGTCTTGATGTAGCCCGCGGCGATAGCCTCCAGCAAAACCTGGGGCGAAGCCGGGGCAACGATGAGCCGGGTATCGGGGTGGTGTTTTTTGCCCTTCAGGATATTGGCGGCTATAGCCAGGTCTTCCAGCCGCCCGTTGGTGCAGGTGCCGATAAACACCTGCTCAATTTTAGTCCCCTTTAGCTCTTTAGCCGGGACGGTGTTATCCACCTGGTGGGGCTTGGCCACCATCGGCTCGATAGCCCCCAAATTTATGGCAATCGTCTTTTCGTAGCTGGCGTCTTTATCGGGCGAAAGAGGCTGGAAATCTTTTTCCCGCCCCTGCGCCTTCAGGTATTCCTGCGTAACCTTATCCGAGGGGAAAAGCCCCACCTTGGCTCCCGCCTCCACCGCCATGTTGGCCACGGTGAACCTGTCGGACATGCTCAGGTTTTTCAACCCCTCCCCCCCGAACTCCAGCGCCTTGTAGGTTGCCCCGTCGGCGCCGATAGAGCCGATAAGGTGCAGCACTAAATCTTTAGCCCCGACGCCGGGGCGGAACTTCCCCCTGAGATTTATCTTGATGCTCTTGGGCACCCTCAGCCAGGTCTTGCCCAGGGCGAAGACTATGGCGACATCCGAGGAGCCCATGCCCGTGGCGAAAGCCCCCAGCGCCCCCGCGGTCACGGTGTGGGAATCGGCCCCGACGACGACGTCCCCCGGCTTAGCCAGGGCTTCGGCGACCACCTGGTGGCAGACGCCGCTGCCGACGTCGTATTTCAGGCAGCCCGTTTCTTTAGCGAACTGCCTTAAAAGCTGGTGGTCGTTGGAAAGCTGCCGGTTGGGGCTGGGCGAGGCGTGGTCGAAAAACAGGGCCGTCTTTTTGGGGTCGGCCAGCCGCTGAAATTTGCCGGCCTGGAACTGCCTTACCGTCAGCGGCCCCGTGGTGTCCTGCACGAAGGCCAGGTCCACGCGGGATATGACGATATTGCCGGCACAGGCATCGCCCGCCGGCTTTTGCGTCAGAATCTTCTCAGCTAATGTTTTAGCCACGTGAGCCTGTATCTCTAGCCGATTACCGCCAGTACCTCGTCTCTGGCCACCATGTCGCCATCGGCAAAGTTTATGGCCTTGACCTTCCCCCCCACCGGGGTGGTTATGGCGTTAGCCATCTTCATCGCTTCCAGGATGAGCACCACGTCGTTAGCCTTGACGGTGTCGCCCACCTTTACCTCGTAGCGTATTATGATGCCGGGCATGGGGGCGGTAATCACCGTCTCGCCGGCTTTGGGGAGCGGTGCTTGGGGCTCGGCTTTCTTTACCTCGGGAGCCCTGGCGGCGGGCCTGGATGACGGAGCCGCTACCGGCCGTGTTGGCGGTGCCGCGGCTGGCGCCGCTGTCAGCGGCGCGTCAGTCGCTTCCACGCCGACGCTGTAGACCTCGTCGCCGACATAGACCTTAAAGGTCCTGACGCCTGTCCCTGCCGGTTGAACGTCTCGCTCGGTCAGCTTGCCCGCCCTTACCTTGGCGATAAGCTCGTCCTCGCGCTTTATATCCTCCAGCGTCTTGCCCTTGGCATCCGCTGGCGGCGCCTCCAGCCCGTATTTCCAGCGCAAAAAGCGCATCCCCGTGGTGGGGTATAAGGCATAGATGAGCACATCGCCGATATCCTTGGCGATGCCCTTGGTCGCCTCTTTAGCCTTCTCCAGCTCCGGCTCCAGCATGTCGGCGGCGCGGCAGGTGATGGGCTTCTCCCCCCGCGGGTAGCCCTTGAGGGCCAGCTTCTGCACCTTGGGGTCGATGGGGGCGGGGGGCTTGCCGTAGAGCCCGTAGCAGTAGTCCTTTATCTGGTCGGAAATCATCTTGTAGCGCCCGAAGAGGACGTTCTGCACCGCCTGGATGCCCACAATCTGGCTGGTGGGCGTCACCAGCGGCGGGTAGCCCAGCTCTTTTCGCACTCGCGGCAGCTCGGCATAGACCTCCTCGATTCTATCCAGCGCGCCTGCCTCTCTTAGTTGAGCCACCAGGTTGGTTATCATCCCCCCCGGCACCTGGTGCATCAATACGGCGGTGTCGATAATGGACATCTTGGTGGTGTCCAGGAAGTCGCGGTATTTGGGGGCGATGGACTCGAAATACTGCCCCAGTTTCAGGAGATGGGCCAGGTCGAGCCCGGTATCCCGGTCCGTCCCCTGTAGGGCGACCACGATGGGCTCCACGGCGGGGTGGGAAGAGCGCAGGGCGAAGGGGGCTAAAGCGGTATCGATAATATCCACCCCGGCCTCGATAGCCTTGAGACAGCTCATGGAAGCCATACCGCTGGTGTAGTGGGTGTGCAGGTGCACGGGTATCTTTATCGCCTTTTTCAAGGCTGTAATCAGCTTGAAGGAGTCGTCGGGCGAAAGCAGCCCGGCCATGTCCTTGATGCAGAGGCTGTCGGCGCCCATCTTCTCCAGGATAATCGCTTTGTTGACATAATAATCAATGTTATAGACCGGCCCCCCCAGCTTGGGCTCGGTCAGCGAATAGGAAAGCGAAAGCTGGGCGTGCTTACCGCACTCTTTGATCGCCTTGAGGCTGGTCTCGAAGTTGCGCTCGTCGTTGACGGCGTCAAACACCCGGAAGATATCTATCCCCACCTCGGCGGCGTGGTGGACGAAAGCGGTAACCACGTCGTCGGCGTAGTTGCGGTAGCCCACCAGGTTCTGCCCCCGCAAAAGCATCTGCAGGGGAGTATCGGGCATAAGTTTCTTTAAGATTCTCGGTCTCTCCCAGGGGTCCTCGTTCAAGAAACGGGTGGGCACATCGAAAGTAGCCCCGCCCCACACCTCCATGGAATAATAGCCCGTCTTGTTCATCTCGGGGGCGATTTCGGCCATGTCCTGGGTTATCATCCTCGTCGCCAGCGAGGACTGGTGTCCGTCGCGGAGGGTAACGTCGGTTATCTTCAACGGGTTTCTGGCGGCTGTCTTTTTCTTTACCGTCGGCATTATTTACTCCTCTCTCCGGGTATTTTGCCCCTTGCTGGCCCTGGTTTCGGGCTTGCCCCGGGGTAGGGGGTAGCTGATTTTCTCCTAAAGCGGGATGTTCCCGTGTTTCTTCTTGGGACGGGTGTCGTCCCCTCGGTTCGGCAACGACTCCAGCGCCCTGATTAGCTTGGGTCGGGTCACCCTGGGGTCGATGACGTTATCGATATAACCCCGGGCGGCCGCCTGGTAGGGGTTAGCGAAACTCTCCTTGTATTGCGCCACCAGCTCCTGCCGGGTCTGCTCGCCGTCCTTGGCTTTGGCGATAGCCTCCCGGTAGATGATATTGACCGCCCCCTCCGGCCCCATCACGGCGATTTCCGCCGTCGGCCAGGCGTAGTTAATGTCGCCCCGCAGGTGCTTGGAGCTCATCACGATGTAAGCCCCCCCGTAGGCTTTGCGGGTAATCACGGTCAACTTGGGCACGGTGGCTTCGGCGTAGGCGTAGATAAACTTGGCGCCGTGCCGGATGATGCCCCCCTGCTCCTCCCTGGGCCCGGGCATAAAGCCGGGCACATCGACAAAGCTCACCAGCGGTATGTTAAAGGCGTCGCAGAAGCGGACGAACCTGGCCCCCTTGACCGAGGCGTTGATATCGATAATCCCGGCCATGTGGGCCGGCTGCTGGGCGACGATGCCCACCGCCTTGCCGTTGAGGCGGGCAAAGCCGACGATAAGATTAGGGGCAAAGCTCTGGTGCACCTCCATAAAGTCGCCGTTATCGAAGACGCTGGAGATTATCCGCTTCATATCGTAGGCCTGGCTCGACTCGTCGGGGATGATGTTGAGCAGGTCTTCGTCCGTCCTCTCCGGGTCGTCCGTTGGTTTTAACTCCGGCGGCGGCTCCTTATAGCTCTGGGGCAGGAAGCCCAGCAGGCGCCGCACGCTCTTCAGGCAGTCGGGCTCGTTATCCGAAATAAAGTGGGCCACCCCGCTCTTCTCGGCATGGGTCTTGGCTCCCCCCAGTTCCTCGTGGGTTATATCGATGCTGATGACCGCCTTGACCACGTCGGGCCCCGTGATGTACATCTGGCTGGTGCCCTTGACCATGAAGACGAAATCGGTGATGGCCGGCGAATAGACGGCTCCCCCCGCCGAAGGCCCCATCACCACCGACAATTGCGGGACCACCCCTGAATATAGACTATTGCGCAGCAGTATCTCGCCGACGCCGCAGAGGCTCATCACCCCTTCCTGGATGCGGGCGCCCCCCGAGTCCCAGATGGCGATTATAGGCGCCCCGTTCTTAACGGCCAGGTCCATCACCTTGCAGACCTTCTGCGCCGATACCTCGGAAATCGTCCCCCCCAGCACGGTGAAGTCCTGCGCGTAGACGAAAACAGTTCTGCCGTCAATCCTGCCGAAGCCGGTGACGACGGCGTCGCCCGGGTATTGCTTATCGGCCAGCCCGAATTCGGTGGCGCGGTGGGTAACAAACGGGTCCAGCTCTTCGAAGCTGCCCTTGTCGAGGAGGAGGTCGATCCTCTCCCTGGCGGTCAGCTTACCCTTGTCGTGCTGCTGCTGGATACGCTTTTCCCCGCCCCCCGCCCTGGCTTTTTTCTCCAGCTCGGATAGTTTGGCCAGCTTGTCCTTCATCGCAATCTGGGCTCCAAATCGGTAAGAAAATTGGGGTGTAATCGTCAATAATCATATCATAATGCCCAAAAGATAGGCAAGCCCATCTGGCAAACGTTTACCGCCTCCCGCCCCAGGTATTTCTTCCCACCCACCTGTCATTGCGAGGAAGTCCTTCCGCTGAAGGACGACGAAGCAATCTCTCTGTATATTGTCATTCCCGCTCCCCATTGTCATTCCCGCTCCCCATTGTCATTCCCGCGAAGGCGGGAATCCAGTCCCCCTTTTCCCTTACTGTCATTCTGAGGGAGCGAAGCGACCGAAGAATCTCCCCCTCCATCTAGTCACCCCGCCCAAAGAGTGCTAAAATATAAGCGGGGTTTTTGGTTATGGAAAGCCAGTCGGTTTTAGCCACCACTTGCGGCGAGCTGGAGCTACGCTGGGGCGAGCGCACCTATGTCATGGGCATCCTCAACGTCACCCCCGATTCCTTCTCCGGTGACGGCGTTGGCTACGATGTCAAGGCCGCCGTGGCGCGGGCGAAACAGCTGGCGGAAGAAGGCGCTGACATTATCGACATCGGCGGCGAGTCCACCCGCCCCGCCTCCCCGCCCGTCTCGGCGGAAGAAGAGCTGCGCCGCGTTATTCCCGTCATCGAAAGGCTGGCGGGCGAGCTCTCCGTGCCGATGAGCATCGACACCACCAAGTATGAGGTGGCGCGGCGGGCGCTGGCAGCGGGGGCGAGAATGCTCAACGACCAGTGGGGCTTAAAAGGCGACCCCCGCCTGGCCGAGCTGGCGGTTGAGTGGCGGGTCCCCATCGTCCTGATGAGCAACCAGCGGGACAAGGGCGGCTACGCCGCCGCTCTCAAGCGCGACACCGCCGACTATGCCGACCCCATCACCGAGATAATAAACTCCCTCAAGGGGAGTTTGAAGATAGCCGCCGAAGCGGGCGTGCCCGGGGAAAACATCATCATCGACCCCGGCATCGGCTTCGGCAAGAGCTGGCAGCACGACCTGGAAATAATCCGCCGCCTGGGCGAGCTTACCGGGCTGGGCAAGCCCATTCTGCTCGGCCCCTCGGGCAAGTCCTTCATCGGCAGGGTGCTCGACCTTCCCGTCAGTGAGCGCCTTCAGGGCACCGCCGCCGCCGTGGCTATCGGCATCGCTCACGGAGCCGACATGGTGCGCGTTCACGATGTCCGGCAAATCGTCCGGGTCTGCCGTATGAGCGATGCTATCATTCGAAGGAGGCAAATTGGCAACTGAAGCGGTAACCGCCTATCTCGGCCTGGGCTCCAATCTGGGAGACCGCCAGGCCAATCTCGACCGGGCTCTGGAGTTTCTGGGGCAGAGGCTGCGGGTAAAAAAGATTTCCTCGATATACGACTCCGAGCCGGTGGGCAATATCGAGCAGCCCCGCTTTCTCAACCTGGTCTGTGAGATCGTCACCAATCTAACCCCGAAGGGGCTGCTGGCTCTGGCTAAGGGCATCGAGAACAAGCTGGGGCGTATAGGCGGCCACTCCGGTGCCCCCCGCACCATAGATATCGATATCCTGCTCTACGGCGACGAGGTCATGGAGACCCCCGAGCTGACCGTCCCCCACCCCCGCATGGCCAAGCGCGCTTTCGTCCTCGTCCCCCTGGTGGAGATTGCCCCCGACGTGGTGCACCCCGTAACCGGCAAGACCGCCAAGGAACTGCTCAAGGCGGCCAAAGAGGTCCAGGGCGTCTTCAAGTGGGAGGGGGTCTAGGGGTGTACAAGATATCGGTGGAGCAGCACTTCGACGCCGCCCACGCCCTGCGCGGCTATAAGGGCAAGTGCGAGGCGTTGCACGGCCACCGCTTTAATGTGGTGGCTAAGATAGAGGCTTCGGGCCTTAACGATATCGGGCTGGCTTACGATTTTGTCGAGCTTAAAGCCCGTCTGGCTGAGATTGTTGAGAGGTTCGACCACACCAACCTCAACGATATTCCCCCCTTCGACAAAATAAACCCTTCCTCCGAGAATATCGCCTCGACTGTCTATAAGAAGCTGAAATCCCGGCTGGCCGGGGAAAAGGTTTCACTGGCGGCGGTGGAGGTGTGGGAGTCCCCCCAGACCGGGGTAAGCTATAGCCCGGAGTAAGATCAAGTTACGGTGGGGGAGGTTGAGGTTTTCTAAATTTGGGCTACCCCTTGTAAAAAAAAATTAAAGGTCTATAATACGTTTGTTATGGCAAGACGAGATGAGTCAGGGAAACTAAAAGGACCTATTTCAAAAAGAGTTCAGGCATTAAATCCAGTTACTAAGAGATGGGTAAAAATTGATACTTCTACTGGAAAGATTATCGCCCATAAGAAGTCCTCTACCCCTTATAAAGGTGTAAGGAAGAAATGATCATTTGTCCACTTACTTTGGACGAATGTAGCAGGCACATACTCCTGCGTCCCAAAACTGTATTTCTGATGACACCCGCTAAAGCCAAACGCGATGACGCATTAAAAAATGTTATTTCTCGTGTGTCTTCCGCAGTGAAACGAAAAGGCCTTTCACCGTTAGATGGAAATGATGTGATTGGACTTGGGGACACCCTATGTAATATTTGCTCTACAATGCAAGGGTGTGCAATGGGTATCGGTTTTTTTCATCCCGAAGTACCTGCTGACACTCTGTCTAACATTTTTTGGGAAATGGGGTTATTACAAGGCTTGGGCAGACCCGTATTAATAGTGACAAACAAAAAAGAGAGTTTGCCTTCAGATTTTAGCCGTGATTTCTGTATTTTTTATGGATCTAACCCACAGTATATAAGAGCCTTCTCGGATCTAGTTCAGTCGATAAAGGAACGAGAAAACTATTACATCGGCTCTTTGGCTGATGAGGCGCTTCGGAACGCTGACTACGAAAAGACTATTAAGTATTATCAAGAGGCATTTCTAATAAATGGTAATCGTCGAATATTAACTAAAATGCGTAGACTGAGAAGAGATGTTAAGCCCAAGCATATACCGCTAGAGTTGAAAAATAGACTCATAAGCATGATTGATAGTTTTCTGGACGATGCGTCCTGAAGTCTTATAAGATAGGCGTTGGATATTCTTTTTTTCCCCCCCCCCCCGCATTAGACCTCTATGCTTACCAGCTCTTCCTCGGCTGTCGGCTCAAACGGGGTGTTGAGCATATCCTCGGCGCCAATCTTTAAAGATTCTATAAGTTCTTTCTTAGTTTTTTCCTGCGCGTTTACCCCCGGCAGGTCGATAAGCCAGCCAATCCACCAGTCGTCGCTTTTTTTAATAACCGCTCTATATTGCACTAATGTCACCCCACTCCTCAATTCTACCACATTTAAGGAAATCACCCCAGAAATTAACTTTATTGAAATTCGTTGGCAGGGGACTTGACAAAATCAATAATTATGCTATAATATCATTAAATAAATTAATTGTAGCCTTAATAAAACTGATAATTCTAACCAAGGAGGTTTTAAACTATGCCCAATGAATGGTCCGACCTGACCCGGCTCACCCAGGGCGCGCCCGTAGTTGTCGAGCGCGTCCGTCTGGCGGAAAGCGGCATCGCCATCGAGGGCGAATTCGAATTGCCGCCCCTGGCGCGCCTCTCCGCCGAGGACCAGATTTTTGTCACCGCCTTCGTCCTCTGCCACGGCTCCATCAAAGAAATCGAACGCATCTTCGGCGTCAGCTACCCCACGGTGAAAAACCGCCTCAACCGCCTGGCCAACAAGCTTGAGTTCGTCGAGAGCTTCGACTTCCCCGACGAAGAAGACGTGCTGGCTCAGCTTGAGAGTGGCGACATCAATGCCGAAGAGGCAATCAGGAGGTTATCGCAATGAACTGCCCACCCTTACTCTTACGCCTGGATATATCCGAGACCGAGCACCACGGGCATACCGTCCTCTGGCTGCCCATCTTCCTGGCCTGGCTGATTCTGGCCGCCATTTTAATCGCGCTCTCCCCGCTGATAATCCTGGCGGCGCTGCTGGCGTGGCCCTTCGGCTGGGGCAAGACGGTGCTCCTCTTCATCCCGCTGGTGTGTAACTGCATCTGCCACCTGCACGGCTTAGAAGTCAACATAGAACGCAAAGACCGCGTCCTGTTCATATCTTTCAAATAAGGAGGCAAGAAAATGAGTGATAATCAAAAGAGAATTCTGGATATGCTTGCCGAAGGCAAAATAAGCGCCGACGAAGCCCAAAAGCTGCTGGCGGCTATCGGCTCAGGAGGCGATGAACCCAGGTCCACCGGGGCACCCCCCCGCTCCCCCAAATACCTGCGCGTCGTTATCCAGCCCAACCCCGAAGGGGAAGGCGCCAAAAGAGCCAACCCCGACGCCACTAAGGAGGACGATGTCAAGCGGGTCAACGTGCGCGTGCCCATAAACCTGATACGCGCTGGCATAAAGTTCACCTCCCTGATTCCCGCCGAGGCTTCCGAGCAGGTCAACGAGGCCCTCAAGGAAAAGGGCATTAATTTCGATGTCCGCAACCTCAAGCCCGAAGACCTGGAGGAGCTGATAGAGGCGCTGCACGACCTGGAGGTGGACATTCAGAACGGCCAGGAAAAGGTGCACGTCTACGTGGAATAGAACGGGCATATCCCGAAGACAGGGCGGGACGAAAGTCCCGCCTTTTGCGTTCCCCCTCCCCCCAAGCTCCGAGGGGGGATGGTTAGCCTCGCCCGTTTTATAGTATACTTCAGGCAAACTTTCGTTAGGGGGTAAAGATATGCGGCTCAAAGATAAAGTGGCTATCGTCACCGGCAGCGCCCGCGGCATGGGACGGGTTTTCGCCCTCCGTTTCGCTAAAGAAGGCGCCAAGCTGACCGTCTGCGATGTCCTCGACTGCCAGCCCGTCGCCGAGGAGATAAAAGCTATCGGCGGGGAAGCGCTGGCGCTCAAGACCGATGTCACCAGCGAAAAAGACGCCGCCGAGATGGCTAAAAAGACGGTCGAGCGCTTCGGGCGGATAGACATCCTGGTCAACAACGCCGCCGTTATCGGCACTATCGAGACCAAGGACTTCGTCAAACCGGTGGAAGAGATAGTGTCGGCGGACTGGGACCGGATTCTGGCGGTCAACATTAAGGGCGTCTTCCTCTGCTCTAAAGCCGTTATCCCCTACATGAAGAAGCAGGGCGGGGGTAAAATCGTCAATATGGCTTCCACCGTCGCCTTCTCCGGTCTGCCCCACTTTATTCACTACAGCACCTCCAAGGGCGGCGTGGTCACCATGACCCGTGGCCTGGCCTGGGCGCTGGGTGAATTCAATATCAACGTCAACGCCGTCGCCCCCGGCCTCATCATGACCGAGGCGATGCAGGGGGCATATACCCCGGAATTTTACCAGGAAATGGTGGCGACCAAGCAGCTTATCCACAAGAACGTGGAACCGGAAGACGTGGCCAGCGCGGTGCTCTTTCTGGCCTCCGATGAAGCCGACAAGATAACGGGGCAAACGCTGGCCGTTAACGCCGGCGAATACCTGCATTAAAAGGGGAATTCTTCAGGCTCCCTTTCTGCCCTGGACTAAACCCAAGTCTGCCTTCGATACTAAACTGGCTAGCTTTCCGGTTCGGGTCTCAGGGGAGGCCTGACACCGGCTGGCCATGACTTGGTTTCCAGCGGCTTGCAGATAATCTCGGTGATGTGGAGCTCGTGGAGCTTGGTGGAGCCAGCCGCAATAGCCACCACGGCGGTGTCGGAGCCGCGGCCGGTGCCGGTCACGGCGATTACCTTTTCCCCGGCAGCGATACACCCGCCGTCTGTCGCCATCAGGATTATCTCGACGCCGACCTTCATTCCCTGGCATAAGGTGCGAAGAAGGATAGCCATGACGCTGGGTGTCGTCGTGCCGTAGAGGCCGTCGGTGTGGAACAACATGGTGCCGAAGTGGACGCGGTGCCCTTTCTGCTCCAGCTCGGAGACCAGCGCCGCGGGGAACCTCTGTTTGCCGATAAAGCCGTATTGATGAGGCACTACCACCATCTTAATCCCGGTGCCGGCAAAACGCTCTGCGGCTAGGCGGGCGGTCTCTCCCGTCGTCGAGGCGAGGACGATTTTCTTTATGCCCCGGGCCTTGGCCCGCTCGGCTGCCAGGCGTAGCGTTTCCTCGGTATTCTCCAGCCCCGCCGTCTCGAAATAGGTTATTTTCTCTTCCAAGTTTTCTCTCCTCTCTCTTTATTAACTTTTCGTTAAAGCCCCGTCGGGTGATTAGCCGCGCTGCTCTCGTTTCATAGCTAATCCCTTAAGCTCTTTATTATTTGCTGTTAAGTACCAACTCGGACTCTGTTTGAGATGGCTTTTTGCCTTTGGGACGTCTTTTCTTCATGCGCTCGGCTTGAAACCGTATCATTTCATCAAGCTTCTCGTACATTTCTTCAGATGACTCACTGTCATTCCTTGCAAAGCAGGCGGCAATCGCTCTAAAAACGACAATTTCTATGCAATCCTCGTTTATGCCTTGCTCGTAGGCAGGGTGGTCAAGATTGACAAGTATGAGCGATTCTTGTTGTCTTATATCGCATTCAGGCCAATCCGCACCTAAAGGATGTATCTTTATATCATACATTTGATTTCTAAAACGCAGACGTCCTGAGCCGAAAATTGCTTTTATCTCTTTCATGAGCTTGGATGGTATAGGCGTGTGGTCTCTATGTCTCTCCAATCGCCTTTTAGTTTCAATGTGTAGGTCAGGGCGGATCACTGTTCTCCCAGTCTCGTCCACTCTCCCCTTTATTGTACTGTCTTGCCTAGCTTTGCGCTTTAAGAGTTCATCATAGGCGTTGAAGTCTTCCGCAACTTGTTTTATAGCCTCATCGACTTTTGCTTTTTTCTCAGCCTCTTCCTTTGCTTGGTGTTTTCTTTCCTCTTCTCTACAGATGTCTGTAAGCAATTTTTTCATATAGTCAGCGTAGGCTACGTATTTAGGGTGAGTCTCAACAAAACCCTCTCTATCTGTCTTTATAACCGGCATCTCGTCCGTTTTATCCTCTGGGTCAAAGCTAGCTACCTCCGCCGAACCAGCTATCAAATCACCAACATGGTATGTAAAACTGGTTGGTGATAAGCCAAAGAGACTAGGTTCTCCAACAACACGACCCCTTACCGTAGTGAAGACTCCTGGTTTCTTAAGCATTTTCGTAGCTATGAGAATCTCCCCAACAATATAACCGCAAATGGGGTCTGTATGATTTATGGGGATTTTCCTGCGAGCGGGAATATCTTTTGGCTCACAAGGATGACCGTTTACTATCACCCTGAAATTTTTCCCTAATGGCAATTCATGGGCTAAATGAGCAATTACCTTATCCACATCTATTTTACCGCACTCTGGCCTGAGTTTCCTCAGTATTACTGTGGTCCCATTGCGTTCACCTTTCGCGTCAAATTCCATAATCGGCATGGAGGCACGGTCTAGGACGGGCTCTTTTAACTTTCCCATTCTCTCAGTATTTTCAAGTTCGTCTCGGTCTAAACAGAATTCGAAAGCCTTGCCATTTTTGACAGTTCTAACCTCTATTCTCTTTGCAATACCAAAGCCATCGAGCTTACCGATCCCCTTGTTGCCAATAGGGAGACGGTGGAAAATGGGAGTTTGCTTAACAGCCCGTTTTTGCCCTGATCCCAAGAACATGTACCCTTCTCGGATATCCAGCTCATCCATGCCCTCTCCGTTGTCTTGAATTACGATCTTATCATGCCCTTTATCTCCGAGGACTGCGCGCATGAGCTTTTCTTCCGGGGCAAGTCCTCCCCCAGCTTTGATATCGACGGTTACGTAATTAGCATCAGCGTCGTAGCCATTTACTACGAGCTCGCTAATTGCCTTAGAATACTTGCTATACATGGTGAGACCAATATGATCCAACATTTTTATTGCTGTAAAGAACTTTAAATCGCGCAGCCTGTGCCCTTCAGTTTTTTCCTTTCCGTTCATTTTTACCCCTCCCAATTTTTATAATTTAAAACCCTCTTTGTTTGAGAAGTGAAATTTTGACTTGGTTTCTCTCACTCTTTTAGTTATTGCCGAGAATATTTTATTTATATCTTCTTCTGAGTAGCCATAAATCTGTCTATTGGAGCAATTGCCGAGTAGCCTGAGTTTATCAAGAACAGCGCTGGTTCTTGCTTCAGCAACTCTCTTAAAGCGCTCTTCTGGAGTCTCATTATTACTTATTCTTCTCATTAAAAACTCCCTATACAAAATATTCGTCGTATATTTAAAATATATAGCATATTTTTTATAAAATGTCAAGCATTTATTTTTATAATACTATTATATTTTAACATATTAGGAAATAATAAAGGCTAGGCACAAGCCTAGCCTCTTCTCTTCTTTGGTAGCGGGGGCAGGATTCGAACCTGCGACCTTTGGGTTATGAGCCCAACGAGCTTCCACTGCTCCACCCCGCGCCGCTCCGTTTGTTCATGACGGACTTCCAGTATAACGTCTGGGGGGAGAACCTGTCAAGACGTTTAGATTGCCCCAAACCCCTCCCCGAAGAACCGGCTCACCTTCTCGGCCACCTCTTTTTCATACCCGCCCCAGAAGTGGTCGGCGCCGGCGATAACCTGATACTGTGCGGGCGTATCCGCAGCCAGCTTCAAGAACCTTTCCCGCGGTATGACGAAGTCGTTCTCCCCGGCGATGACGAACTTGGGCTTACTGTACCGCTCCAGCTCCTCCCAGCCCCCCTCCGCCAGCGCCGGCGAGACCAGCGCCAGCATCTTCACCCTCCCGTCTTTAACGGCCACGGGCAGAGCGACCCCGCCCCCGAAGGAATAGCCCGCCAGCCCGATTCTCTCCCTGTCGATGTCCTCTCTGGCTGTGGCGAAATCCAGCGCCGCCCTGACGTCTTCCTGCTCGGCTATGCCCTCCCCGAACTCTCCTTGGCTCTGGCCCACCCCCCGGAAGTTGAACCTGAGAGCGGCGATGGCCCTTTCCGCCAGCGCCTGGCAGATGGCGAAGACGACGTTGCTCGACATATTCCCCCCGTATAGCGGATGGGGGTGGCAGACGACCACCGCCGGCCAGGGGGCATTAGCTTCGGGGAAATGCCAGACCGCCTCCAGGGAAATATCACCGGGGATGGTGGTGTGCTCTCGGCTCAAGCTTTCTTCTTTCTTTCAGTAGGGGGCTTTCTGTCCGGTTTTTTCGGCTTCGTCTGCTTGACGCTCTCCCACCAGGCTTTGAGCCGCTCGGCGACCTGCTTCTCGTAGCCCTGGTCGCTGGGCTGGTAGAAACGCTTATCTTTAAGGGAATCGGGCAGGTGCTGCTGCCCGGCAAAGTGCCCGGGGAAGTCGTGGTCGTATTTGTAGCCGTCCCCGTATCCCATCCCCTTCATCAGCGGCGTTACCGGGTTGCGCAGGTGCTTGGGCACCTCCGCGTCGGGTCCCTCTTTAATCTCCTCCTGCACCTTGGAGTAAGCCCGGTAGAGCGCGTTGCTCTTGGGGGCGGTAGCCAGGTAGACCACCGCCTCGGCTATGGCCAGGTTGCCCTCGGGCATGCCGATAAAGTGCACGGCCTGCTGGGCGGCCATAGCCACCACCAGCGCCTGCGGGTCGGCGATGCCGATATCCTCCGAGGCTAAGCGCACCAGCCGCCTCACGATATAGAATGGACTTTCCCCCGCCTCCAGCATCCTGGCCACCCAGTAGAGCGCCGCGTCGGGGTCGGAGCCTCTCAGCGACTTGTGCAGCGCCGAGATGAGGTCGTAGTGCCGTTCCCCCGCCTTGTCGTAGGGCAGATAGCGCTGCTGGACAGCGTCCTCGATAGTCTTCAGCGAGATTCTGCGCTTGCCCTGGCTGTTGGGCGGGGTCGTCAGGGCGGCTATCTCCAGGGTGTTGAGGGCGACCCGCGCGTCCTTGTTGGAGACCATGATGAGGCGGAGCAGGGCGTCCTCGTCCAGCTCGACGTTGAGCTTGCCCAGCCCGTTGAGCTCGTCCTTGAGCGCCCTCATGATGATAACCTGCAGCTCGTCCTCGGCGAGGGGGTTGAGGGTGAGCACCTGGCAGCGCGATAGCAGGGGGGAGATGACCTCGAAGGAGGGGTTTTCGGTGGTGGCGCCGATAAGCGTAATAGTCCCGTCCTCGACGTAGGGCAGGACGGCGTCCTGCTGGCCTTTATTGAAGCGGTGAATCTCGTCGATAAAGAGTATGGTTTTCTGCTTATAGAGCTTGCGGCGCTCTTTGGCTTCCTCGATGATTCTCCTCAGGTCGGCGACTCCCGCGCTGACGGCGCTTACCGGGCTGAAGTGGGCCTCGGTGCTGTTGGCGATGATAAAGGCGAGCGTGGTCTTGCCGCTGCCGGTAGGCCCCCAGAGAATCAGGGAAGGCACCTGCCCGGCCTCGATAGCCTTTCTCAGGACGTGTCCTTCCCCTATCAGGTGCTCCTGCCCCACGAACTGGTGCAGGGCAGCTGGTCTCATCCGTGCCGCCAGCGGCGCTCCCTGCCCCTTCTCTTGCTGGAGATTATAGTCGAATAGGTCCATATCTATGCTTTCTTTAAGGTCTGGTTGAAGGTCAGCTTATAGCCGTCGATGTCCTCGACGGTGAAGTCTCTGACGCCGAAGGGTTCGTTCTTGATGTCGGCGGCTATCTTGACCCCCTTCTGCTTTAGCTCATTGTAATACTTATCGATATCCCCATCAATCTGGAGGTAGAGGTAGACTCCGGTGCCGAATTTTTCTTTGGTGTCGAGGCCGTGGTTTTTGGCGGGTACGAACATCATGACCATGCCGTCTTTAACGATGTCGGCGTATTCGGGGTTGTCGGGGGTGGGGAAGGCCATTTTGAGTTCGAAGCCGAGGGATTTGGTGTAAAAGTCCAGTGTCTTCTTCATGTCCCTGACCGCCAGCAGTGGAGATAGATAGCCCATTTTATCCTCCTTTACTTTAAGGTGACCCTATTCTCTTCCACTTAACTAGGGGAAGAAATCTAAAAAGAGGGGGCGAAGCCTTTCTTCACCTCATATTACTCTTTGGCTTCTCTAGCCGCTACGCCAGCTTCAAAATGACGTAGTGCCGGGCGAAACCCAGTGCTGTCGTGTCCAGCTGGAAGAGCCGTAGATTTGGTTACCCTTGTACTCCCCTTTAAAGGTGTAGTATTCCCCTTCGGGGAGGAAGTTTGGGTCGCAGGGCAGATTGCGGACGACTTCGGAGCAGCATCCTGTCGCATCTGTCTTACTGGACACCGTCTTGAAAAGATTGGTGGCGTTTTGCCGCCAGATGTAAAAGGTTACCGGTTGAAAGGGTAGATTGTGATTGAGTCGTGGCTTCGCGGTCCTTAGCAGTATTTGCATGGTAACGCTGTCCAAGTAAACCGTCTCGCCGTCGGTATAGCACATGGCCCCGCCCAAGCATTCGGTCTGTATTTTTACAGAGGCAAGTGGTGTTACCAACGGGGGTTTGATGACCTTTTCTCCGGCAGGCGTCTTTTCGGGCTTTTGACTTTTGGATGGATTTACCTGTTTTGCCATTTTGGTTCCTCCTTTTATTTATCCCTATTTTTTCCTGTCACCCTGTTTTCCCTTTGTCATTCCCGCTTTTCCCCTTGTCATTCCCGCGTTCCACTTTGTCATTCCCGCGCTCCACTTTGTCATTCCCGCGAAGGCGGGAATCCAGTTTCCCCCTTTGAAAAAGGGGGATTAAGGGGGATTTTGCCCCCCCTGTCACCCTGAGCGCAGCGAAGGGTCTCTCTTTAGATTCTTCAGTCGCCTCGCCCCTCTAAAACTCCCTGTTAAGAATAAAGAGTGGGAGAAACGTAGTCCATTTAGTGACCTCCTAAAGCAAGTAGCTTCACAGCTATTCATTACATGCAGGAAATAAATCAGCTAAGAGTATGTCTAACTTATATAGTTTTGCGAGATTTATATATTGCTGAACCATCAGGGAGTCTTTTACTTTTAAATACCCGCTCTTTTTAGCACCTTTGTAGTTATGGTTTCTCATACAAATGTATAGTTTCTTGACTCTTGAGTCCAATAACGCTTTTAAAACATCTTTAAAAAATTCAGCGAAAGCGTCTGACAAACTAATTTCAAAAGCTGTCCCTGTTTCAATGTCCAAGATGTCAAAAGCCTGCAATTTTTTCGAGTCGATACTGATAGCCTCATTATTGACATTGTCAGAGGCAAATCTTAAAGTCATTCCTTCAGCGACAGAGGCTTCCATATTCAGCCTATCTCCGAACTTGTTCTTAAGGTATTCCTGCAATTTCTTAGTGGTTCTTGATGCTTTAGCTTCATCCCTGTCATAATGGGATAAGCCTAGTTGTTTAAGCCATTCAACTTTATAATCAGCGTAGGCATATCCATCACTTCTCTTTTTTAACAGAAAAATCTGTCCAAAGAACTTTTCTATTTCAGTGAGTACATCCTTATCTACTTTCATTCTCATCTTTACTCCGATGTTCAGTAAGATATTTCTTCAAAAGATTCAACTCTATACTCTTTTTGGCATTTTCTACATTTTACCTCTATTACTGCCTCATTGTCAGGAACACATTTTAGGATACCGTCTTCTATTTCTCCTTCATAAACTTTTTCAGAAATAACAAGGAACACATTACTGCCGCAGTTACAATTTTCTACAAACATCTCTGTCTTACCTCCTGTTACTTATACCTCCTTACCCCCAACCTCCCCCCTTTAGAGTTTAGGATTTAGTATTTAGAGTTTAGAATTTAGTGTTTAGTGCTTAGTGCTTCCCCCTTCTCCCTCATCCCCCGCACCCCACAATAATATCATCCAGCGCCCGCTTGGGCACGTGGTGCACCTCGTCCTTATCCCGCCAGTACTTAATATCGCCGTCGGCGCCCACCTTCTCCAGCGTCACCTTCTCCCTGGGCTTGCCCAGCGCCAGCACGAGCAAAATCTCATAGTGCTCCGGAATCTTGAGCAGCTTGCGCAGCTTGGTCCTTTGCACTGCCGCCAGGATGCATCCCCCCAGCCCCCTCTCGGTAGCACCGAGCATGATGCTCTGGGCGGCGACGCCGTGGTCGCAGAGGAAAGCGGAGCTGATGCTGGTATCCCCGAGCACGATGATATAGGCCGTCGGCCTCTCGCCCTCGGCGGGACCGCGCCAGTCCTTGATGTAGCCCGCCCACCTGAGGCAGGGGAAGATGAGCGCGTTCCTCTCTGGCTGGCAGGACAGGATATATTTGAGCGGCTGCAGGTTAGCGGCGGAAGCCGAGAGCCGCCCCAGGTCGACCAGCTCCTTCAGCGTCGCCAACTCCACGGGCACTTCCTGGTGAAAGCGCCGGTAGCTGCGGTTTTTAACTATCAAGTCTCTTATCATCGGCATCTCCTCGTCTTGCTTCACATAACGGCAAGACCAAAACAAATAAACTTTACCCCGAATCCGTGCCTATATTACATAACGGAGCGAGCAAAACAAATCAAAACAATTCCCCTTTTTCCCGAATTCCTGCCTGATTTAACATAACTCGAAAAACAAACAATTAAAGCTGTCAGGCGTGAATTGTTTTCCCCAAACAAAACGCCTTTTTGTCGCCCCTACTTATACCTCTTCACCTCGAACCGGTACAGCTCCACCGGCTCGTCGGGGTCTATGCCCGCCTTCAGCCGGCAGATGCCGACCTGCTCCTCGACCGTATTCACCCCTTCCAGGTCGGGCAGGAGCAGCCCCTTGCGCCACCCCGCCTCCACGATGACCCCGTACCGCTTGGGGTCGAGCTGGTCCTGGCTCTCTACCCACTCGGGCTTGCTCAGCACGTCTATACTGTAGTCAAGGTGCTTAAGCTCGGCTCTGGTGACCGGCAGGAAGCGAGGGTCTCTACTGGCTGAGCTGATGGCGTTGGCTACTATCTCCTCGGCCACGTTAGCGTGCTGGGGCTCGAAGGTGCCGATGCAGCCCCTCAGCTCGCCGAGCTTATGGATGGAAACGAAGACGCCCCTCTTCTCCTTCATCTCGGCGCTAAGCCTTTTAGGCTGAAAGACTTCGCCCTTTCTAACGTAGGCCTCCACCGTCTTCTGGGCCAGTCTCACCAGTGGGTGCATCTCATTCCCCTCCGCCCTTAATGATTATCCCCGCATAGCCTACCACGCTCGAGTAATCGCCGGTGACATCACCGCTGGTCTGGTATTTGACCAGTTCCGCCCCCGTGGCTCCCAGTTCCTTGGCGGCAACGATAAGGCTGACTGCGGGGGCGTAGCCGCACATGGTGATATTGAACTCAACGACCCTTTTCAGCAGCTCATCTTCGTTCAAATCCAGCATGGCTTCTATGGCTTGCCTGTCCTTCTCCTGCGCCGACTCCTGTGGCTCGTAGTGGCTCATGTCGCTTGAGGCTACGATTACCACCTCTTTACCCAGTTCCTTGACCGCCTCGGCTATCTCACGGCCGACCTCCTTGTAGATAGCGCCGCTGGGGTGGCCAAAGACGATGGGGACTAGCTTAAAATCGGGCTTAAAGTATTGCAAAAACGGGAGCTGAACCTCGATAGAGTGCTCGTAGATTTGAGCTTTATCATCCTCTTCCAGGTGCTTGGAGGTGGCTAGAATCTTCTTGCCCAGTTCCGAATCAATCTCCACCTCTCCCAGTGGCGTTTTCCACTTGCCTTCGGTCATGATGCTTAAAGGCTTGCCGGCTCCGGTGTGGTTGGGCCCCATGATGATAAAGGTGTCCTTAAACCTGATTCTGGATACAACCGCCCCCGCCACCGGCCCGGAATAGATATAGCCAGCATGGGGCAAAACCAGGCCAATTACCTCTTCTTTGGCCATCTCCTCAATTTTAACCATTCCCTCAATCATCGCCTTAAGCTCTGAGGCTGATGCCGGATAGAACTGCCCGGCGACAACTGGATTTCTAACCATCTTGCGCTCCTCTCCTAGGCCGGAGTCCTGAAGTTAAGCTCCGCCCCGCAGAACCGGCACTTTGAGCCCTCCAGCCCGACCAGCTGGGTCTGGTAACCGAACCTGTTGACAATAGTGTTGCCACAGGAGTAGCAGACAGTATTTTCACGGCTGTGCCCGGGGACGTTGCCCGTATAGACAAACTTAAGCCCGGCCTTGGCCCCAATCTCGCAGGCATGCTCCAGAGTTGATACCGGGGTTGGGGGTAAACCTTTCATGTTGTGATAGGGATAGAACCGGGTCACATGCCACGGCGTCAGTTCGCCCAGCCCTTCCCTTATCCAGTTGGCGATGCCCTCAAGCTGCTGGTCATCGTCGTTCATGGTGGGTATGATATTGGTCACCACCTCAACGTGCATATTCCACTTATCTTTAGCTCGTTGAGCAACCTCAAGTATTCCCCGCCAGCGGTTTACCTTAGCCAGCTTTTGGTAGAGGGAGTCGGTGAAACCCTTGATATCAACCCGCCAGGCATCAAGGTAAGGCCCGATGGTATCCAGCGCCTCAGGGGTGAGGAAGCCGTTGGTCACATAGACGGTGTAGAGGTGGTTCTGCTTAGCCAGCTTGGCAGAGTCGAGGGTATATTCAAACCAGATGCTGGGCTCATTATATGTCCAGGCGATACCCTGGCAGCAATAGCGTATTGCCAGTTCCACGGCCGCCTGGGGCGGGACTTCGTTGCAACCGAGCCACGGCTCGTTATCGGCGGGGCAGGAAATCTCCCAGTTCTGGCAGTCCCAGCAGTGGAAGTTGCATCCCCACCCCCCTATGGAGAAGGCCAGAGTGCCGGGAAAGAAGTGGAAAAGGGGCTTCTTTTCGATAGGGTCGGCGGCTACCGATGACGCTTTGGCGTAGTTCAGGTTATACAATACGCCGTCATGGTTCTGATAGACCCGGCAGACGCCGAACTTACCGGGAGCTATATTGCAGCGCCACTGGCAGGTATTGCACCTTACCCTGGAGTGGGGTAGCTTCTCATAGAGCATTGCCTCGTGCATGATGCTCCTTTTTGTAATTATAGCACTTGCCTTGGGTCAATTATAACCCCTTTAGAGGTAGAAAAATAATACCTTGACTACATAACTACCACCAGCTAGACTTGGTGGGATGAAGGTTATTGGTCTTACCGGTGGTATAGGCAGCGGCAAGAGCACTGTGTCCCGGTTCCTTGAGGAATTGGGGGCGGTGACTATTGATGCCGATAAGGTAGGGCATGAGGCGTTCAAGCCAGGTACCGAGACCTGGCGGGAAGTGGCAGCTGCCTTCGGCAAGGAGATTCTCAACCCCGATGGTGAGATTGACCGTCAGAAGCTGGGCAAGATAGTCTTTAGCGACTCCCAGGCTCTAGCCCGCCTGAACCAGATAGTGCACCCCCGCATATATGCCTTGGTGAAAGCCAAAATCGAGGACTATCGGCGGTGGGGGGTGGGGGTGGTGGTGCTGGAAGCCCCGCTCCTGCTGGAAGTGGGCAGACCTTCGTTGGCCGACGAGGTAGACGAGGTCTGGGTTACGGTTGCCCCGGAGGCTGTCGTCTTGAAGCGGCTGGAGAAGAAGACAGGGCTTTCCCAAGCGCAGTCCCGGGCCCGCATCCGTTCCCAGCTGCCTTCAAAAGAAAGGCTAAAGCACGCCGACGTGGTTATTGATACCGATTGCCGTCTTGACGAGTTGAAGGCGAGGGTGGAAAAGCTATGGCGGAGGCTTTCGCTTGACACCTAGCCTTAGTGCTTGGTAGAATATTCTGTTTGTTTTCGGAGGTTTGAAGATTTACGCTGTTATTGAAACTGGTGGTAAGCAGTACAAGGTAAGCCCCGGCCAGACCATAGATGTGGAACGCCTGGACGTGGCGGAAGGTAAAACCGTTGACTTGGACAGGGTACTGCTTATTGGCGACGGTAAACGGGTAACGGTAGGCGCGCCCACTGTGGATGGAGCCAAGGTAGTGGCTACCTCGCAGGGGGAGGGCAAGGGCGATAAGGTTATCATCTTTAAGTATAAGCCCAAGGTGCGCTACCGTAAGAAGACAGGACACCGTCAGTTTTATACCAGATTGGTTATAGATAAGATAATTGAGCCGGGGGCGGCATCAGCCAAGCCGCCAAAGAAGGCTCAGCGGCGGAAAAATGAGGTGACTAAGGATGGCACATAAAAAGGCAGGCGGCACCAGCCGTTGCGGCCGCGATAGCCAGTCCAAGCGGCTGGGAGTCAAGATATACGCGGGACAGAAGGTAAATGCCGGTACTATCCTGGTGCGGCAGCGGGGCACACGCATTCACCCTGGCGATAATGTGGGTGTGGGCAAGGACTACACCCTCTTTGCCTTGGTTGACGGCGTGGTTGCCTTTGAACCGACCAGCAACAACCGGAGAAAGGTCAGCGTTTACGCTAGCTGATTGGCTTAATGAAGAGCAAGATTCACCCTGAATTTTATACTGATGCCAAGGTGATTTGTGCCTGTGGCAATACCTTTACCGTCGGTTCGACCAAGAAGACGTTAAAGGTTGAGCTTTGCAGTAAGTGCCATCCCTTTTTCACCAGGGAGCGCCGAATGGTGGACACACTGGGGCGCGTGGAACGGTTTAAGAAGCGCTACAAGCTGGAGGATTAGATAAACATCTTTTAAGGGTAGGAGCGGGTTGTAAAGCCGCTCCTTTTTCTATTATGGCGGAACGATTTTATTACGGAGGTCAGGCGGTTATTGAGGGGGTGATGATGCGGGGGCGGAAGGCGATGGTGACCGCCGTGCGTCGTCCCAATGGCGAGCTGGCTATGGATAGCCAGCCGCTGGGGGGTATCTATTCGGGCTGGATGAGAAGAACCCCGCTGCTCCGGGGCATCATCGTTTTGATTGAGGTCATGGTGCTGGGGATGAAGACGCTGCTCTATTCAGCTAATGTCTCTCTGGAGGAGGAAAAGGCGGAGATCTCGGGGTGGCTGGTCTGGCTGCTGGTAGGTGTTTCCCTGGCGGTGGCCGTTGTCCTCTTCTTTATGGCGCCTCTTTTCCTGACCAAGTTGCTGGGCTCTTATATCACTTCGTCAGTGGTGTTCAGCCTGGTAGAGGGCTTAATACGGGTGGCTATTATTATTGTCTACCTGTGGGCGATTGGGCTGATGCCTGATATTAAGCGGTATTTCGCCTATCACGGCGCTGAGCATAAGACGGTTAATGCCTATGAGGGTGGGGTGCCGCTGGAGGTGGAGGCCGTTAAGAAGTATAGTACGGCCCACGTCCGCTGCGGTACCAGTTTCCTCTTTACCGTGGTCATCATAGCTATCATTGTCTTTGCCCTGGTGGGGCTGCCGGCGACGTGGATGCTGGTGCTATCCAGGATAGTGCTGCTGCCGGTGATTGCCGCCTTCGCCTATGAGGTCATCTACCTCAGCGGCAGGCATGCCGATAACGTCTTCGTGAGGGTGCTGATGGCACCGGGGCGGTGGCTGCAGAGGCTGACCACGAGGGAGCCTGACGACGGCCAGCTCGAGGTGGCTATATCGGCGCTCAAGAGGGCAGTGGAGTTGGACGAGGCGAAGGCGACATAAGCCTCTTTTTCGGGGGAAAACAATTCACGGGTGGATGGCTTTAATTGTTTGTTTCTAGAGTTATGTTAATTCAGGCACGAATTTGGGAGAAAAGGGATTTGTTTTGATTTGTTTTGATTTGTTTTGCCCTCTCCGTTATGTAAAAATAGGCACGGATTCGGGTTTTGAGTTTATTTGTTTTTCTTCCCCGTTATGTTAATCTTCCACATCTTTCGGGTTTAGCCGCTGGAAGAAGCAGGTGGGGTTGCCGGTGTGGCAGACGGGGCCGCTGGCTTTGCCCTTGATTAAGATGGTGTCGCTGTCGCAGTCTTTCCAGACCTCGCGGACCTTGATGATGCTGCCGGAGGTTTCGCCTTTGTGCCAGAGCTCCTGGCGGCTGCGGCTGTAGAACCAGGCTTCGCCGCTGGTCAGGGTGCGGCGCAGGGCTTCGGCGTTCATGTAGGCGAGCATGAGGACTTCGCCAGTGTCGGTGTCCTGGGCGATGGCGGGGATGAGGCCGTCTTTGTTGAATCTGATGTCTTTGGTCAGTTTCATTTTTTAGTCCTTCAGGGGAAGGATTGCCTAATTATATAACATTTTGGGGGGTTTTGCTTCCACCCCACGCCCCATCTTGGATAGCAAAGGTATTTTTGTCCCACCCGCCCACCCACAAGCGTTTTTTAAAAGGGGGCGATGCCCCCTCTTAGGCTCCCCTTTTATCTAGTAGGGTGGCGACATGGCATTATATTGGCTGTGGGCGTTTTGTGTTATTGTAGTCTTACGGTTGCGTTTAGTCCATAGATTGCACAATTCGGTAGTGGGTCAATTTGAAATCATTGACAAGGCTGGTTGCAAGGATTATTATGAAGAAAAGGGATGTATTAAGAGGCTCTCCAATGCTAATGACTGACGATATGATTCGTTCAGCAGTACATGAGGGCAACCTGCAAATCCACGATTTTGACGATTCCTGCTTACACCCAGCAACATATGATGCCCGTCTCGGTGAAGAAGCCATAACAAGCTCTTTCAGGGAAAAGATAAACCCCAGTAACAAGGGGCTATTCACGATACCAGCTGGAGACTTTGCCCTTGTAACCACGCATGAGAAATTCAAACTCTCTGCTAGTGTGGCAGGTCATATTGGTTTACGTTCGCATTATAGCAAAAAGGGGTTGTCTTTATTATCCGGCCCGCAGATAGACCCAGGCTTTAATGGTGTTCTTGTTGTAGGGTTGTCTAATCTAAGCCCTAGAGATGTCACAATTCCTTACAAAGAGAGATTCTGCACTTTGGAGTTCTATAAACTAGCTGAGCCAGCCAGTGTACTTTATCATGGTGAGTATCAAAACCAAAAGGGAATCTCTCCACGGGACTTGGAAAATCTTGTAGAGGCTCAGGGGATGACTTTCGGGCAGGTGATAAAGCTATTGGGAGATTTATCACTTAATGTGAAATCACTATCAGATTCAGTTACATTTCTTAAATGGGCGATTCCAGTAGCCTTTGCTATAATAGCTATATTAATAGCTGTCATTAGATAATTAAAGCTAGTCAACAATAATGGAGGGATGGGATGGCAAAATATACTGCTAGGGATGTGGCGGAATACTATCTCTGTTGTTCTACTGATAGGGAATCGGGGGATTTAATCTCTAACCTAAAAATTCAAAAACTAGTCTATTATGCTCAGGGTATTCATCTAGCAGCCACAGGTAAGCCACTATTTGATGAGGAGATTGTAGCATGGATTCATGGGCCTGTAGTTGAGAGTTTATACCACCAATATAAGCATAATGAAGATGGCCCAATTGAGCCTACACCAAACTATGATTTGCCGAAGTTTGATAAAGATACCAAACAACTCTTAGATGAAGTATATCGTGTTATAGGTCAATATTCTGCTTGGAAGCTCAGGGAAATGACACACAATGAGACTCCTTGGATGAGAGCGTATAGAAATGGCCCTGGCTCAGTCATTGCACATGCAGATATGGCTGAATATTTCAAACCTTTTGTTAAGGTTAATTAGTCTTGCCTAAAAAACGCACAACTTATGTTACTTCACCTGCCCAACCCACAACTAGCACCAGCATAAATATTCCTGAAAGGGTATCTACCCCATTTACACAGCAGCCCATAACTTTCAGTATTGAATGTTGTGATGGAAAGTGGTGCTTCAATAAAATAAAAGAACTGCGAGAAAAGGCTAATCTTGCTGCCAGATTACATGAATTGAGCCAATTGGCTTGGGGCGATAGTAAACAAACTAGTAGACAATCGCTTGGTTATGAGACTTTAGACCATATTAAAGTAACTAGTAAGAAATTACCAGCGGGGGCTAGAAAAATAGGATTTGTTTACCATAATAATCATCGGATGATAGGTTATCGAGATGTGCAAGGCATTTTTCACATTCTTTGGTTTGATTACAATGGGAAGTTATACAAACACAACTAGTCTTAAGGGGCGAGTTCTAAAATGTTTTCAATAGTCCAAATCCGGCTTGCAATCCCCGCTGCCATTGCTGGCGTTCTCGGATATGGATTAGCCAGTGTCTTATGTGGCCTGTCCCATTAAGATATTGCATATCCCTTTAAACTACCCCTTTGAACAGGTCAGCATTTAAGTTTTAGCTGATGATGTCAAGCGCCTTCTTCAGGTCAATATCTCCCGTATAGAGGGCGGTGCCGACAATAGCGCCTTCGGCGCCGAGGGCTTTGAGCATCTTGAGGTGGTTTAGAGAGGAGATACCGCCGGCGGCGATGACGGGCTTTCGGATGGTATCGATAAGCTCGGCGGTGGCGGCGAAGTTGGGCTCGGTGAGGGTGCCGTCGCGGCTGATATCGGTATAGATGAAGCGCTTTACTCCCAGCGGGGTCATTGAGCGCGCCAGGGTTACCGCCCTGATTTCGGTGGGCTGGCGCCAGCCGTGGGTGGCGACAAAGCCATCGCGGGCGTCGATGCCGACGATGATGGTATCGCGGTAGCGCTTACAGGCCTCTTTGACCAGTTCGGGGTCTTCCACGGCGGCGGTGCCTAAGATTATGCGCTCGACGCCGGCCTTGAGCAGCTTGTGTATGGTCTCGATGTCGCGGATGCCGCCGCCGAGTTGCGTTGGAATCAATAAGACGCGGGCGATGTCGGTGACTATCTCGATGTTGCGTACGCTGCCCTCGGCGGCGCCGTCGAGGTCAACGATGTGGAGGCGGGGTGCCCCCAGCGACTGCCACTGCAGGGCGGCCTCTACCGGGTCTTCGGAGAATACCGTTTCGCGCTCATAGTCGCCCTGGTAGAGGCGGACACACCTGCCGCCGCGGATATCTATGGCCGGGATGATTTCCGTAGCAACTCACCTACAGGTTGATATTGGAGTACTTTCTCCAGGGTCGGGACAGGAACGCCTTGTTATCCTTATTCTTGTTTTCCAGCATATCCAGCGAGCGGTTGATGACCTTGCGGGTGTCGCTGGGCATAATGACGTCGTCGATGTAGCCGCGCTCGGCGCCTTTATAGGGGTTTTCGTAGATTTCGCTGTATTCCGCGATGCGCTGTGCCGCCGTCTCTTTGGGGTTTGCCGACTGCTTGATTTCCTTGGCGAAGATGACGCTGGCGGCGGTCTCGGCACCGACGATGGTGACCCGTGCCGTGGGCCAGGCAAAGACGAGGTCGGCGCCGATGCCCTTATCGAGCATGCCGTAGTGGGCGCCCGCGTAGGACTTGCGCAGGATAATGGAGATGAGGGGGACGGTGGCATCAGCCCAGGCAAAGAGCAGCTTGGCGCCGTGGCGCAGTATGCCTTTCCAATCCTGCTCGGAGCCGATCATATAGCCGGGGCAGTCGCCCAGGGTGACGACGGGGATGTTGAAGAGGTCGCAGAAGCGGGCGAAGCGTGCCCCTTTGTCGGCGGCGTCGCAGTCGATGGTGCCCGCCGCCCACATGGGCTGGTTGGACCAGATGCCCACCGGCCGGCCGTTGAAGCGGGCGAAACCGGTGATAACGCTCTTGGCGTGGTCCTTTAATATCTCGTAGAAATAGCCGTCGTCGACGATGGCGCGGATTACCTTGTACATGTCGTAGGGCTGGGTGGGTTTGTCGGGGATGATGCTGTCGAGCTCGGGACAGAGCCGCTCGGGGTCGTCGCTGGTGGGGAGGCGGGGCGGCATATCGCTGTTGTTCGAGGGGAAGAGCGCCAGGAGTTCCTTGGTCTTGTCCAGGGCGTCTTTGTCATCATTAGCCACGATGTGGGTCTGGCCGGACTTGACGGCGTGCGCCTTCCAGCCGGAGAGCTCCTCCAGCGAGATTTCCTCGCCGAGCTGGGTCTTGACGAAGGCGGGGCCGGCAATGCCCATGAAGCCGGTGTCCCGGCACTGGATGATGAAGTCCTGCATGATGGGGTGGTAGGCCTGTCCGCCCAGGCAGGGGCCCATGAGCACGGCTATCTGGGGGATGATGCCGGAAGCCCGTATCTGGGCTTTGAAGAGGTTGCCGTACATTTCCAGCGTATCCATGCCCTCCTGGAGGCGGGCGCCGCCGGAATCATTCAAGCCGACCAGCGGCCAGCCCATCTCCTTGGCGAAGTCAATAGCCCGGATTTCTTTTATGCCGTGATACTCGCCGAAGGTGCCGGCCATAGCCATGAAGTCCTCGGCGAAGGCGACCACGGGACGGCCGTTGACCAGGCCGTAGCCGGTGACTACTCCTTCCGCGGGGACTTCCGCCTTGTCCATGCCGAAGTGGGTGGTTCTATGCTTGACGAATATGCCTAGCTCGTTGAAGGTGCCGGGGTCGAAGAGGTAGTCGATTCTTTCTCGTGCCGTCCACTGGCCTTTACTGTGGCGCTTCTCTATGGCTTCGGGGGAAGCCATCTGTTCGATCTTGGCTCTTTTCCGTTTATATTCCTCAATGAGCTCTTCGGTTGATGCCATGTTTAAGACCTCTCCTTCTAGATTCGGGGTAATTATAGCACTATCGCTTGGGGGTTAACAAACGAGGTTTTTCATCCCACCCAGCCCGCCCTATAGAGGTTAGACCTCTTTAGACTCCTTATTTGGGAGGTTACGCCCCGCTCATCTCCACCTTGATAGCGGGGGTGTTTCTGTCCCACCACCCCACCCCGATTTTATCTATTCCCGCCCGCCACCCTTTAAGGTAAAGAGGGGTTTCACCCCTCTTAGACACCCCAGAGAACTTTGAACTCTAGTGGGCGTTAGTCTGCATATAGCTTGTGGGACTCCGCTCAGCCTCCCCTTTGGGGAGAGATTCATCGGTCGTCCTTCAGCCGAAGGACTCCTTCAGAATGACAAAGGGAAAAGAGAGGCTGGATTCCCGCTTTCGCGGGAATGACAGTAGAGTTCAACGGGGGGCGAAGTGAATAGTTCCTTGACAGGGTGGGGTGGGGTTGGTTAAACTTAACTCACGGCGCTAGTTTTCCGCTTAGGGGCTTCATTGAGCGATAAGGCATCTTATAGTCCTCTGGCACCGGAGCCACTGCCCAGGGGTCTGGTTCAGGTTTTCACCGGCGATGGCAAGGGTAAGACCTCAGCCGCCATCGGGGCGGTAATCCGAGCCCTGGGTCACGGGCGGAAGGTCTATATTGCCTTTTTTATGAAGGGCGCTCACCCCTCCGGAGAGTTCCACATCCTTTCCCAGTTATCCAGCGTGACCATGGCCAGTTTCGGCTCGGGGGGCTTTATCGACCCCAGGAATGTCAGGGCGGAGGATAGAGAAGGGGCGGCGAAAGCTTTAGCCGCCGCCCGCCAGGCGGTGCTTAAGGGTAGCTACGACCTGGTGGTTCTGGACGAGGTGAACGTGGCCGTTGCCTTCGGGCTGATTCCCGTGGACGATGTTCTAAAGCTCATCGAGGAGAAGCCCAAGGGCGTGGAGCTTATTCTTACCGGAAGGCGCGCCGATACCAGGCTGGTGCAGGCCGCCGATTTGGTTACCGAGTGCTTGAAGATTAAGCACCCTTACGATACGGGGGTGGCGGCGCGGGGGGGCATCGAGTTTTAATTTTTATAAACTAATTTTTGGCAAGGAGGCTTGAA
>JALHSZ010000007.1 GCA_022865485.1 Dehalococcoidales bacterium
CAACCTCAGGGAAAACCGCTTTGTCGAGCTGATTGTGGGGTAGCCTATGGGCTGGGACGAAATAGAAAAAGCCAGGCGGCGCCTCTCCCGGGAGCAGGGCACCGTCATCAAGGACTGGGGGGGCCGAATCCCCGTCGCCCTGGTCTATCCCAACAGCTACTACCTGGGCATGTCCAACCTGGGCGTCCACGCCCTCTACCGCCTGCTCAACGGCTACGATAACGTCGTTTGCGAGCGGGTCTTCTGGGAAGCGGGGAGTACCGCCAGCCAGTCTCCGCCGCTATCTTTAGAATCGCAGAGGCCTCTTTCCGATTTTGCCGCCCTCTTCTTCTCCATCTCCTACGAGCTCGACTATTTCAATGTCGTCCGGATTCTCAAGGCCAGCGGCATACCCCTCTATGCCGCCGACCGCGACGAGAGGCACCCGCTGGTTATCGCCGGCGGGTCCTGCATCATGGCCAACCTTGTGCCGTTATCCCCCTTCTTCGACGGCCTGGCTATCGGCGAGGCCGAGCCGCTGGTGCCCGCCATGTTGCCCGTCATTACCGAAGGCATCGGTGGTAGGCGTAGCGAGCTGCTCAAATCGCTAAGCGTCCTACCCGGCCTCTATATTCCCCGATACTATTCGGGCAAGGCGGTGGTGCGGCAGTGGGCGAAAGAGCTGGACGACTTTCCCGTTGCCTCGGTGGTGCTCACCCCGGACACCGAGCTGGGCGACCTCTACCTCATCGAGGTGGAGCGGGGCTGCAACTGGGGCTGCCGCTTTTGCCTGGTCAGCCAGTGCTTTTCCCCGATGCGCCTTCGCTCCCTGGACAGCATCTTAACCCAGGCGGAGGCGGGGTTAAAATACCGCAAGCGGCTGGGGCTGGTGGGGGCGGCTGTCTCCGCCCACCCCCAGCTAGAAGAGCTTTTGCCCAGGCTGACTAAAATGGGGGCGGAGCTTTCCTTAAGCTCGCTTAGAATAGCCCCGCTATCCAGCGTGGTGTTGCGAGAGCTGGCCAGGGGCGGCGCCAAGACAATTACCCTTGCCCCCGAGGCGGGCTCCCCGCGCCTGCGACAGATGATAAAAAAGGGCATCAGCGAAGACGACATCCTGAGGGCGGTCAGCCAGGTCGCCGAGCAGGGGATAAAGCAGCTCAAGCTCTACTTTATCATCGGCTTGCCCTCGGAGACCGACGAAGATATAGAGGCAATCATAAACCTTGCCTTGAGGTGCAAAGAGACTATCGACAGAAAGCGGGCCGGCTGCCGCCTGACCCTCAATATCTCCCCCTTCGTCCCCAAGGCGGGCACGCCCTTCCAGTGGCTGCCCATGGAGCAGCCCGCCGTCCTCAACCGCCGCCTGTCCCGGCTCAAGAACAGCCTTATGCCCAGGGGAATAAAAGTCAAGGGGGAAAGCCCGGCCTGGAGCCAGGTTCAAGGGGTGCTGGCGCGGGGGGACATAGAGCTGGCGGAGGTGCTGGCTGATGTAGAGGAGCTATCGCTAGCCGCCTGGCGCGAATCAGCGGCGAAACACGACATAGATGTTGATTTCTACGCCCACCAGCGGTGGGACATCGGGCAAAAGCTGCCCTGGGCTATGATAGAGCTAGGCACCAAGGCGGGCTACCAGGAGTCAGAGCTGGGAAGAGCCTTGGACTCAAAGCCTGACTTTGCCTGAGGTCGAGAGACATTGACAGCTTTGGCTATGTTGGCTATAATGGCTATATAGGCTATGAGGGAGGCTCAAATGGCCGACTCGGCAAAGCGCCCCAGATATTTTCTCGATATAGACCCCGAGCTTAGAAACCGCGTCAAGGCGGTGGCGGCGTTACGGGGTAAGACGATGAAGCAGTGGGTGGTTGAAGCCATTATCGAGAAGCTGGAAAACGATATTGATGCCAGGGAGAGTTTAGCCGGCCTCGGCGATGTTGAAAGCACGACATCTTTAAGAGGTTATCTGGCGCCGAAGAGGAGAGGGAGGAGAGGGTTGTAGCGGTTGTCCGCATCGGGCACTGCTGGGATATTTAGCGGGGTATCTAACCGAGTAGCTCGGTGACGACCTCGTTTATCTCCCGCCCGTCGGCTTTGTCCTTGAGCTTGGCGATGAGCCTGGGCATAACCTTGCCCTTGTCGCCCGGCCCCCCCGCCCCCACCTCTGCGATGACCTTGCGGGCTTCGGCGACAATCTCGTCACGGCTCATCTGTTTAGGTAAGTACTGCTCAAGAACAGCCATCTCCGCCTCTTCCTGAGCCACCAGGTCGGGGCGGTTTCCCTGCTTGAAGGCTTCGATGCTCTCCTTGCGCTGCCTGATTTCCTTGGCGATAACGCCCAGTATATCAGTGTCTTCCAGCGTTTTCTGGCGGGCTATTTCGGCGTTCTTGATGGCGGCCATCACCAGGCGGATGACCGAACGCTTCACCGTATCCCCACCCCTCATCGCCTGCTTAAGGTCGTCCGTCAGCTTTTGTTGTAATGCGGATGGTTTCTCTTCCATAAAATTTACGCTCTTCTCGGCAATCGGGCGCTCTTGCGTCTCTTGGCGGCTCCCTTGCGCTTGCGCTTGACGCTGGGTTTCTCGTAGTGTTCGTGCCGGCGCACCTCGGATAAGATGCCTTCTTGCTGTACCTTTTTGTTGAATCGCCGCAGCAAGCTCTCGAAGTTCTCGTTGTCCGTAGGCACTACATTAGCCACGCAGCATCCTCCTCCTTCTCAACCCCCCCATTCTTTTTACCCACCACATTTTAGTCAGCTTGAGCCACCCTGTCAACTGGCTATAACTTTTTCCGGCTCACTATCTCGCGGGCGGCGACCACACCCGAGACCGACGCCTGGATTAAGCCGCGGCTGACGCCGGCGCCGTCGCCGATGGCGAACATGTTGCCGATCTCGGTTTCCAGGCTGGGGCTGAGCTGGGGGCGGGAGGAATAAAACTTGACCTCGATGCCGTAGAGCAGGGTGTGGTGCGAAGCCACTCCCGGAACCAGCTTGTCCATCGCCTGGAGCATCTCCACCAGATCGGTGAGGTAGCGGTAGGGCAGGGCGAAGCTGAGGTCGCCGGGGGTGGCGTTCTTCAGGGTGGGCTTGGTCAAGCCCCGCTCGATGCGCTCCGGAGTGGAGCGCCGCCCCTCCATCAGGTCGCCCAGGCGCTGCAAGAGCACCCCGCCGCTGAGGATATTAGCCAGCCGCGCCAGGTATTTGCCGTAGGCGATGGGCTGGTTAAAGGGCTTGGTGAAGGCGGTGCTCACCAGCAGGGCGAAATTGGTGTTTTCAGTCTTGCGCTCGGCGTAGCTGTGGCCGTTGACGGTGATGACCGGGTCGCAGCCGCCAGTAGATTCCATAATGACCTCGCCGCCGGGGCACATGCAGAAGGTCCTCACCCGGTCGTCGAAGCTCTTGGAGAGGAATTCCAGTTTCGATTCATAGAGCACATCGGTCAGCGGCGCCATTACCGCCGCTGGCACCTCCACCCTCACCCCCACGTCGACGGGGTTGCTGTGCATGGTCAGTTTCAGCCGCTCGGCTTCCTTGGCCAGCCAGTCGGCCCCCTCCCGGCCCGGAGCCAGAATCAGGTAGTCACACGCAAAGCTCTCCCCGGCCTCGGTGGTAACCCCCTTAACCTTGCCTTTGGCAACATTGATGGCAGCCACCGCCGTCCGCAGCCGGGATTCCAGGCGCGGGTTGAGGTAGTCCCACATTCCCTTGAGCACCAGGCGGCAGTGGTCGGTGCCGAGGTGGCGGATGGGCACTGGCACCAGCTTCAGTCCCGCCATGTCGGCCTGCTGGCGCAGCGGGTCAACCTTTTTCCCGATGCCGTAGAGCTTATCGGGGGCGCCGAATCTGAGATAGAGCTCGTCAACGTATTTTATGAGGGCTTCGGTCTGGTCTTCCCCGAGGTAGCTGGGGAGCCTGCCGCCCACCTTTGAGGTCAGCGTCAGCTTGCCGTCGCTGAAAGCCCCCGCCCCACCCAGCCCGCAGACCAGGTTGCAGGGCGTACAGGGAGGACAGGGCAAGCCGGTGTCCCGCGCCGGGCAATGGCGCTTGTCGATGTCCCTCCCCTCTTCGATGAGCAGAATCTTGAGGTCGTCGGGAGCCAGCTCTAAAGCGGCAAAGATACCCGCGGGCCCACCGCCGACGATGATAACATCGTATTTCTTGGTCATTTTGACAGCCAAGCCATTGTATCGCCTGCAGCTTTAGCCGTCAAGGAGGAATCTAGCTATAAACCGCCGCTACCACGGCATCCCTGGCGTTGTGCTCGTCGAAGAAGATAACCGCCACCTTTCTGCCCAGCGCCATCTCGGCGGCGGGTATGTTGCGCGCCACGGCGATGCCCTGCAGGTAGACCTTATAGCTGCCGCTAAGCTGGATGGTGGCGGTGTAGTCGCCGGAATTAAAGCTCTTCAGAATTGCTTTCTTCAGCCTCATCGCTAGCCTCCTTCTGTGCCCCACCCCGTTTCCCCCTTTTGTAAAGAGCCTGCCCTGAGCCTGCTGAAGAGGGGACTAAAGGGGAATTTTCCCCCTATACCCCGCCCAGCAGTAAGCGCTGGCGGTAGTCTCCGCGCCGGGGGCTATAGACCAGGGTCAGCCCGTTGACTCTCCTCTTAGCGGCTTCCAGTCCAGCGCGGCTGTCGGTGATGTCAACCACGTCATACAGCTGCTGGCCGCAGTTGACCGGCACCAGAATAGCGCCGTTGACCGCTGCCATCTCCACCCCCCTCATATAGCTTTCTCCCCTTTCCTCGGCTCCAGCGACGCTGTCGATATTCTTATCCTCAAGCCGCCCCAGCCGGTCGTAGAGCCGCTCTATTTCCTCCCAGGCGAAGGCGTCCACCACTATGGGCTCGTCCTCCGTCGGGTCGTAGCCTTCAACCTGGAGGCGGTTAAGCCCCCGGGCTTTAGCCGTGTATTTGCCCTCGAATACGGCGTGGGCTGAGCCGTAGGCGTAATCGGAGCTATCGTCGGCTGATGGGTTGACCACGCAGGCGGTATTGCCCTCGATAAAGAGAACATCGGGCACGAAAGAAAGCAGCCTGCGGATGACCCCGCCGCCGCTGTTACCGGGGTTGATGGCGAAGTCGGGGTAGTCGCTGGTCAGCGCCGAAGACTGCGATTTCACCTCCAGCTTAAGCCCGATTCTAGCCAGCACAAAGGCGAGAATCTCCTTGACGCTCATCTCCTCGCTCTGCTTATTCCAGCGGAACTGGTGCCTGGCTCTCCAATTTTCGATAAGACTCCAGCCGTCGGAGGCGTGAAGGACCAGGCTGGCTTTGCCGCCGGCGCTGATATGCTCATAAGACTCAAGGATAAAAGCGGGCCCCGGGCTGGCCTCGTTGCCCTGGGCGGTAACGTAGCCGGGGCTGAAGTCCAGCTGGCAGCCAATATCGAGGACGGAAATATCTCCCTCTCCCGGTGCGCTGTATTTGCTGTCGTCGTTGCTCAGCTCCACGCTGAGGCTGCCCATCGTTGGGGCAAGCTCCTCTTTCAACGAGAGGACATCGGCGCTTAAATCCAGGCTCTCCGCCGCCAGCTTTGCCCGCCACACCCCGTAGGGGGCGGAAAGCCAGCCGTAATCGCCGTGGTGGGCGATAGCCAGCCCGTACTGGCTGGAAAGGTTGAAGGGCACCGGCTCGTGCCAGAGGTTATCGATGAACTTGCTTTCCGCCACCGAGTGCGACCAGAAGGGGCGGTTATAAGACTCATTGCCGTTGAACTTCTCGATAAAGAAGCCGCGGTAGACATCGGGCTTGGCCATGAAGGCGGCGCGGTATTCGAAGTCGCCGTCGGAGGGAGCCGAGGCAAACTCCTTTAGCCCCGACCAGCTGCCCGCCGCCACCTCCCCCCCGTCCCCGTAGACCAGCGACCAGAGCTTATAGTCGCCGCCTGAGTCCCGGCCGGTGATGAAAAGGTTCCAGTCGCCGTCATAGACGGCGGCGACGCCGGAGAGGTCGCCCGTCGTCTTGTCCCAGGCGACCTTGCTCCCCCAGCTGTTACTGGTGCGCTTCATCACGTAGAGGGTCGCCTGGTCGGCGAAAAACAGGGCGATATCGCCGTTGGGCTTATAGGCGGCGGCGATGCCGTTGATGGCCGTGGTCGGCGTGTAGGTCAGCAGCTGGGGGCTGGCCCAGCTGGCGCCGTAGTCGCTGCTCTTCAAGTGGTAGAGCTCGCGGTTGGATTTTATCCAGAAGATAGAAACCTCGGCTCCCAGCGAGCAGCTTGCCACGATAACCGCGTTATACTGGCTGGTATAGACCCACTGGCTGAAATCGGACTGGGGGTTGGGAGCCGCCACCCGCTGGCGGTAGAGCTTCCTGGAATCGGATGGCGGCGTTACCCTCACCCTGACCAGCGAGCCGTCGCCGGGCATGGTGGCGGCGTGATAGTAGTCGTCCTCAGCGCCGCTATAGAGCCTCTCCCAGCGCAGCCTGACCACGCCGGCATGCTTGTTGGAGGCTTCCACCTTTACATAAGGAGTGCGGGAAGCCTCCTTCTGGGCGGCGAGCAGTGTCGAACTAAGCTGTCTCACGTTTCCTTAAGCCTTTTGATGGCCCTTTCGCCGAAGTATTCCACGATGACCGCCGTTACCAGCCCCACCAGCAGCGTCGGCGCTTCTGTGCCCGACAAAATGCAGACACCGTAGACGGAAAACCCCCAGACGATGATAAAGGGCCTGATGACGGCTTTGATTAACTCTATCCAATCTTTCATTTTCGTTTACCCCAGTGCCGCCAGCGTATCGGGCAGCGGTTTATTTGCCTTTCGGTAGTGGTCGGCGAGGTGGCGGGCGGCTTTGAGAATATCTTCGGGGCTGGCGGCTATCCTCCGCCCCCGGTAACCCATGGGGGAGAGGGCGGCCACCGCCGTCGGCATCCGCTCCCAGTCGACCGTTTTTTCTATATCCAGCGTCCTCTTCAATGCCCGGTAGATGCTCCTCTTGTGGTGAGGCAGCTTCCAGCTCTCGGGGTCGGTGGGGTCGCCCGTGATGGCAAAGGCCTCCCGCGGCAAACCCTCCTTAGCTTTAGCTGCTGTCTCTCTCGTTGTCATAACAGCCTCCTTCACACCTGGTAGAGCTGGCGGATTCTGACCTTATTCCTCCGCCCCAGCCTTTTCAGCTCTTGCTTAAACTGCTTCAGCTTCTCGTTGCCCCAGGCGAGAAACTCCTTGGCGGTGGTGGCGCCACCCACGTTGACCCGGTTGATGGCGTAGCTGGCCCACTCCACGGCGGCGTAGCCCTCGGCGCCCGTAGCCACCAGGTCCTCGTGCTTGGTGTCGATGGTCGAGCCCTCGGCGTTGAGGGTATGGAGCCTGCCGTAATAGATCTGGCAGTTTTCGCCGTCGGGGGCTTCATCGACGAAAAGGGTCAGGGCGTGCCCCCAGAGGGCGAATTTCGGGTAGCTGGGCGGGAACTGCTCCAGCGGGTATTCCACCGCCTCCACCATCACCCGGTCGGTCAGGGCGGATATGTCAATCACCCTGGAGTCGGCGGTGGTGGGCAGGGTAGCCTTGGCTGGCAGGGGCACCGCCTCGGAGAACTCCTTCAGGGCGTGGGCGATGTGCTGGTCCAGCTCGTCATCGCTCCAGCGGTAGTTCCCCGCGTCCTCGTCTTTCAGGTCGCGCCTGACGATAGCTCTCATCGTGTTTAAGTCCATAGTTTCATACCTCCCCCCTTAATCGGCATTTCAATCTTGGCGACGAGCTGGTCAGAACCCTCTCCCGCCTCGCCGGCGAAGAGGTCTTTGAGCAGCCCCTCCGTGTCAACATCAGCGGCTTCAACAGCGCCGCCGCTTTCTTCACCGCTTAATAATCGGGCGATAAGGGCTTCAAGCCCGGAGCCGCTTTCGCCGCCCGCCAGAATAGCGCTCTGGGTCGGCGTGCCCTCGGCACCGGAGCCGGCATCAGACGATGATTTGGCTTCGGGTGTCTGCAACGACGCAACGGCGTCAACCCCGGAGCCGACATCTGACTTTGCCAATTGGGCCAGTGGTGAGGTCGGACTGTCTACTCCGCTTCCGGTTTCGGTATCAGTCAGGGTAGCTATCGGGTTATTTGAGGCTTTGGCGTCTACACCGGCACCGGTATCCGAGGACTCCTTTGAGGTTGTCGCTGTATAATCAACCTCAACATAAACCTGGGTGCAGCGAGCTGGATTAGTCCCGTCACCCTTGAGACTGACGCCGATTTGCAGAGCATCTATGTCAGCCCAAGACCAAGCTGCACTATCGGCTGGGTTGGTACTCCACTGTTCGGAATATGTAACCCAAGAGCTGGTTAATGTTACTTCTGTGCCGTCAGTTACCGTGCTGTCGCTTTTTAGGGAGGGCTTTGCTTTGCAGGAAGTGCCGGAGCCTGGTCTCTGACACCTGAAATAGATTTTGATAAAGTTGATTGTGCCTGAACCAACCGAATGAGAGGGAAGATTATATAAATCCCTAGTATAGGAAGTGCCCGTCTTGTAAACACGGGTATCCAACTCATCGGGTGTCTCCTCATCAACATCTTCCCAGTTGGCTTCACCAGAGTTAGGATAGAGCGAAAGTGCAGTTTCATCCCCAGCAGCATTTGGTCTTAATATCTCGGTAGCCATCGGCGCCACATCCTCTCAAAGGCTTCTTTTAGCTCAGGGTGATGCTGACTTCCAGAGTCCAGGTGCCGCTTGACTTCGTCCCCAGAGAGTCAACCTTCCGGTTAAGGCACTTGGCACTGGTTGATTGCTTGACCACCCACTCGTTCCAGGCGTAGTTGGCTTCCGCGTCCCCGAAGCTGGCTTTAAAGATTGCCTTCTGACTGGTGGAAGTGGGGTAGCCGCTCTCCATGCCCTTATAGGTCTTGTTGGTGGCGGCCTGGAGGTCGGTCTGGGACGGGGTGGCCGCAGTAGAGCTGTCGCCGACGCCTATCTGGGCGGCGGCGTTATTAAAGTGGTTAGCCGAGTCGCCGACAATCAGGTCCCACATCTCGTTGATGCCGCTGTTGAGCAGGCAGTTGCCCTCGCCCTCGATTATCTCGTAGGGCTGGAACTTCTCATGGAACTCCGCCTCTTTTCCCCGGTAAGCCCCGATATCCTCTCGGTACTTGCTCAGCCGGTAGCGGCAGAGCCACTTGGCTGTGTCTTGCTTTTCCATTTTTCTCTCCTCGGGGGGAGTCCTTCAGCTGAAGGACTCCCCTAGAAATCGCTAAAATTTAGTCTTGAATCCCGATCAGAGCGGCACTCTTTATCGAGCTGAACAGAGCCAGCGAGCAGTACCACTTAATACGGGTTCGCGATGCGTCCTTGGTCTCCAGCGAGCCGATGGGCTCCACGGTCAGGTGACCGGGGCCGGTCAGCCCGCAGAGAGCGCCTTCCCCCATCTGGAAGGCATAGATAGTAGAGCAGTCGCTGCCCGTGGTGGCCGTCTCTACCCCGCCGCTTAGGGTGTGGCTATCCAGTATCCAGTCGTTGACGCCGATGGGGATGCCGTCCCAGAGCTGAACGAAGCTGCCCCACTTGTCCCGGTCGCTATCAATCATGCCCCCCGCCGCCCTCACCAGGGCGTTTATCTTGCGGCGCGAGCGCCGGCTCATGAGCAGTATGTCGGGCTTACCGCCCTTTACCGCGTCGATAAGCTCGTCCAGCTTGCCCAGGGTCAGGGTAGCCCCGGTATCGCCCATAGCGATGAGCTGGTCGCTGGCGGTGGTGGTGTCGATGAGCTTCCTCAGCCCGTCGAACTCCTTGCTGCCGCCCGAGGCGTCGCCGTAGATAAAGTTCTCCTCGAACTTGTCCTTCAGCGCTTTAGCCTTGAGCTCGACCACGGCCGTTTCCAGGTCCTGGATGTTGCTGCGGGTCGCCTTGAGGAAGTTATCCACGTCGGCGTCGCCGCCCATAATCTTTAGAGAAGCCGTTTTCTGCTCGAAGGTCGGCGTCGATTCAGTCCAGGGGTCGCCGACATTGTAGAAATCGATGGTGGGCAGGGTCTTTTCCTGGTTATAGGTCAGGACGTTACCCACAATCTCGATAAAGGGCAGCTGCTTGAGAACGGGCGAGTCCTTGACGATGGTCTCGACCACCCCCTGAAGCAGCATATCGTTGGAAAGCTTGGATGCCTCTTCTAATGTTAAAGCCATGATTTATCTCCTTTCGCCTATGGCGTATTGAATCTTGTCCCTCGGGGATAGGGCGGACAGGTCGGCGGGCGTCCTCTGCGGCGCCCCCGCCGGTATTCTGGCGGCGGCCATTTCCGCCTCCAGCTCCTGCCTGACCCGGTTGATAAGGGCTTGGGCGCTGGACAGGGAAGCGTTAACCTCCTCGATGCTGTCGCCGACTATCTGCTCCTCGGGCAGGCTGGGATTGTATTTAACCGCCAGCGCCCGGTAGCTCGATATCGCCTGCGCCAGGCTCTCCACAAGTTCGGCCAGCCTTTGCTCAAGCTCCGCCGCCGACTGGGTCAGGGCGGCGACCTGCTCGTCCTTGCCGGCCAGAGCCTGCTCCAGCTCGGCGATGCGTTGGTCTTTGGCGGCCAGCGCCTCGTCCTTCTCGGCTATCAGCCCCTCCAGCTCCTCCCCGCCGGAATTTGGCTCCTGTTTGTTATCGGGCAATTTTCCACCTCCTTATGGAGATTCCTCAACGCCTGTGGTCTCCCCGGCTGAAGCTCTCTCTCCCTCTCTGCCTCTGGTCGACCTGGCGTTAAGCTGCTTATTCATTTTGAGGATGGCCTCTCTCTCCTCCAGCCACTGCTTGAACTCGCCCTCGGCGTCTTTAACGCCTATCTCGTCCATCGCCCGCCGCCTTGAGTGGATGCCATTCTGCACCAGCGTCTGCTCGTTAGCCACCAGTCGGCTCAGGTCCTGGGGCAGTATCGGCTTCCAGACCACCCGCAGGCGGTTTTCACCGAAGCTCTCCCCCTGGTACCTCTCCAGCAGCCTCAGAATCAGGCGGTTGCGCTGGTTGTAGGCGGCGGTGCGGATAATCCGCTTCCGTCTCACCTTCTGCAGCAGGGGGTTGAGCTCGATTTCGAGGGCTACTCCGGAGAGGTCCCGCTCGGTGCCGCCGAAGGCGGCCCGCGGCGATTCCGATACATCGTGCAGGATTCGATAGAGCAGGTTGATGTAATCGATATGCAGCCCCACCGCGCCCCCCTGCAACAGGTCGAGCAGGTAGGCTTTGGCGTCCTCGGGGATGTTCCAGACCGCCCCCGGTCTGACGGCGATATCCTCGGACTCTTCCACGTTCTCCAGCACGGCGATGGGGTTGCCCGAAAGCTCCAGTATGCGGGATAGCTGCGACATCGCCCGGTTAAGCTCCCGCTGCGACTCCATAATCTGGGTGAGGTCGGATATCCCCCAGAACCTCTTCGGCTCTCTGAGGTTGGGGTAGATGATAAAGGGTATACAGCCGTAGGGGTTGGGCTTCTTCTCGATAAGGGCGTCGTCCAGGTAAAGCTCGAATTCCCCGTCCGTCCAGAGCTCGACGACGGTCGCCTGCTTGCCCCTGGGCTTTAGCCCGTAGAGAAACTCGCTTTCCTCGGCGGAAAGCTGGTATCGGGAGGCGATCCTCCAGACCCGGGAGATGTCGTCCCCCAGCCACCAGGCATAGATGCCCTGGACATCGGGGGAGGTAATCCTTACCTTCTTGGCTTCGCCGTCCCAGATAACCTTGTAGCTGGCGTCGCCCATAATGGCGCAGTCAATCTCGGTCTCAAGGTCGAGCTGCTCCAGGTTGTTTTCCTCGTAGACCTGGTTCAGGGCGGTTTCGGCTCGGCGGGCTTTTGTCTTAGCCTCCGCCGAATCCTCCTCGGCTTCCACGACGAAGTTTATGCCCGACATCAAATAAGAAGTAATCTTGTCGACAAAGACCTTGGTGTAGTTGAAGGTCAGCCGTTTCTCCCCCCGCCTATCTCGCCCCAGCCACTGCCGGCCGTGGTAAAAATCGAGCAACTCCCGGTAAGCCTTTAGGCGGTCGGTATCTTGGCGGTTCAACTGGGCAATAATAGAAGTCTTATTCATTGGCGCCCCCGAAACTCTTGATTTTCAGAGTTATCCCTGTCTCTCTTCACTATCCTCTGGATGGTGCGCTGGCTAGTGCCGAACATCTCCGCCAGCTCTTTAACGCCCTTACCCTGGCTAGCGTGCAATTGCAGCACCTCTTTGTCTCTTAAGTTCTTCAGCCACTGCTGCCTGCCCCCGGGCTGGTCGTAGATACATTCGGGAAAGGGGCAGTTCAAGCAGGAATCGGCAAATTCGCACCCATCGTCCTGGTATCGACAATACTCCGGCAACAAATCCAAATCGCTCTCATCCGAAACCATAACGTGCCTCTCGAACCGGCGCTGCCATACTAGCACAATTGTTCTATTACCGTCAACGCTATTTTGTCGTTACGAAAGTAGGAATTGACATAGCCTCCGCTCTGGCTTATTATTTAGATAGATTTTAAGCTAACTTAGGCATAAGACGATGGAGGTAGAAGGTGAAGTACAATAGGTTTTTCCGCATTCTGGCCGTAGCCGTTGTTCTTTCCCTGCTGATGGTGGCTATACCCGCCATACCAGCCTCAGCGGCTCCAGTGATTTCCCTTAGTGTTGAAAAAGGTGGGGTCGGCGACAAAATTACCGTTGAAGGCAGCGGTTTCACCCCCAGCACCCCACCCGACCATCTCTATGACGTTAATATCTATTTTTCCAGTGATGCCCTCGAAGTCGGCGAGGAGCTTGATTACTATAGCCATTACTACGAGCTGGTCAAACCATACGTCTATACCGATGCCAAAGGTACTTTTTCTAAGGTTATCGAAATCCCCGCTGTGCTTGGCGATGGTGACGAAACTATCGCCGTGCAGGGCGGCAGCTACTATTTCTATGTTACCGACGAAGGCGAGGAAAAGATAAAGGCTTACGCCGAGTTCACCGTACTCGGCATCAGCGAACTGAACCCGGATTCGGGTCCGGTGGGCACTGAGGTTGAGATTAACGGCGTTGGTTTTGATGGCAACGACTCTATTACCGTGAAGTATGATGGTAACGAAGTTTCTATCGTCAGTGGCGATAGAAAGGTTAAGACCAGTGGTATTTTCACCAGCCGAATTGACATCCCGCCAAGCGTTGCCGGCGCCCACACTATAACGGTTGAGGATGAAGCTCAGCCTCCGCATAGCGGCCAAATCCAGTTCACTGTGGACCCCCAGATAACCCTCAACCCCGCTCCAGCCTCAGCGGGTGACGAGCTAACGGTTAGCGGCACCGGCTTCGGCGTCAGGGTTGGTATTTTCGTTTACTTTGCTGGCGACGAGATTTATATAATTGGCGATAATGAGACTGATGCCTCTGGCAGCTTTGAGTCCACCTTTCTTGTGCCTTCTGATATGTTACCGGGAAGCTACGATGTTGAGGTGGAGGACGATGATGGTAACGCCGCCGATATGGAGCTTGAGGTCGGTGCCGGTCTCACTGTCGAGCCGGTGACCACTACCTCCTCTCCCGGTCATGTCGGCGACACCGTTACCGTTAGCGGCAACGGCTTTGAAGCTGACCATGACATAACCATCACCTATACCAGTACGCCCGTTGAGTTTTTCACTACCAGTCTGGCAGACGGCACTTTTAGCTATCCTATCACCATTCCTCCCAGCGCCGCTGGTGAGCACACTATAAGCGCCACTGACGGCACCAACACCAAGGAGGTCACCTTTATTATGGAGTCAATACCTCCCGAGGCACCGGCACCGCTGCTGCCCGAAATGGATACCAAGGCGAAGTCGAAGGCTGAATTTGACTGGGGAGATGTTAGCGATGATAGCCTTCCTATGACCTATGAGCTCCAGGTGGCCACCAACAGCCAGTTCACCGAGGACTCCATCGTCCTCTATAAGATTGGGGTAACCACCTCTAACTATACCCTTACCGACGAGGAGGAGCTGGAGTCCACCGGTGAAGACGCTCCTTACTACTGGCGGGTGAGGGCTAAAGACGCCGCCTCCAATGCCAGTGCCTGGACGAGCGGTAGCGCCTTCACCGTCGGTTCGAGCTTTCACATGCCGGGCTGGCTGCTCTATACCCTGATAGCCATCGGGGCAATTCTTATCTTCTTCCTCGGCGTGTGGATAGGCAGGAGGTCGGCGACCTCCGAAGACTATTACTACTAGGCTTTTAGGGCGATCCCGGAGCTTAACCCCCCTCCCCAATAAGGAGGGGGGTAGTTTTTAGCTAAAATTAGGGACTTTAACTCGCTTTATAGTACTTGACAGGAAACGATTTCCGCTTAACAATATCTCCATGGGGCCGGAGGCAAGAGGAGGTAGTGCCCGATGAAAAGAATAACCGAAGCGCTGGCGCGCTTTGTCTTACGCCGTTCCTGGTGGCTGCTGTTAATCGTTTTGCTGCTCAGCGGCGCCGCCATCCCCGGTGCTACCATGCTCACCCCCGATACCGGCTTCGATGCCCTGGTTTCCCCCAGCTCGGAAATATCCCGGGACAACGCGCGCTATGAAGAAAAGTTCGGCGGCGACCCCATCACCGTTCTGCTCGAAGGCGACCTCGACGCTATCTTCTCGACGGCTAACCTGGCTGTCCTCGCCGAGTTCGAGCAGCAGGTTTCCGCCGACGGGCGCTACCGCTCCATTATCAGCCCGTTAACGGTGCTGGAGGCTGCCATTGAGGAAGCAAACCAGTCACGGCAGGAATTCCAGCAGTATATTGCCCTCGCTCAGGAAGCAGCCGCTACCCAGGCCAGGGAGACAGCGGCGGCGATGGGCTTAGGTGAGGCCGAGCAGGAGCAGGCCGCCCAGCAGGCAGCGGCGGAGGTGCTGGCGGGGTTCCAGCCCCAGATAGAGCAGATGCAGCTTATCGGCGAACCCGCGCTGGACAACCCCCTCTTTATCGCCGCCGTTCTCTACGACAGCCAGGGCGCGGTCAGCCCGGCAATGCAGTCCCTCATCCCCGATGATAACCATGCCCTGATTCTGGTCACGCCCCAGGGCAACCTGGAAGATAGCGAAGCCCTGCAGGCAGCTAAGGATATCGAGGACTTCTTTATCGTCCATCCCCTGAGCGGGGTGGGAACTACGGTAATCGCCGCCACCAAGCTGGTTGACGCCATCAGCAGCAGCATGAGCAACAACATGAAGATACTGCTGGCTCTGGCTATAGCCGTCATGATTCTGGTCCTGATGGTTCTGTTTCGGGTGCGCTGGCGGCTGCTCTCCCTCTTTATGGTCGCCGTCGGCGCCCTCTGGACGTTCGGCATCATGGGCTACGTCTCGATTCCCCTCACCATGGCGACCATGGCCGTGCTGCCGATACTTATCGGCCTGGGCATAGACTATTCCATCCAGTTCCACAACCGCTACCAGGAAGAGCTTATCCGGACCAGGACAGTCGGCGAGGCAATCGTCAGCTCTCTGTCGCATATGTTCTCCTCGGTGGGCATTGCCCTGCTGGCGACCATAATCGGCTTTATCACCCTCTACATATCCGAGGTGCCCATGATACGCGACTTCGGCGTGGCGCTCACCATCGGTATCGCGCTCAGCTACCTGGTGGCTATCTTCCTGCTGCACAGCATTATCTACCAGAGCGATAGGCGGGCGCCTATCGCCAAGCTGAGGAAAGAATCGACGGAGGCGAGCGGCCGTACCGAACGTATCCTGTTGCGGATGGGCAAACTGGCCATTAATCATACGCTGTGGATTTTCATCGTGGCCGTTCTTTTCGCTGTTGTCGGCGGCGTGGTCGACCACTGGCTGCCCAAGAACACCGACTATGAAGAGCTTATGCCCCAGAGCATAACCGAGCTCAGGGACGTCAGGGAGCTGCGCCAGATACTAAATAGCGGCGGTGAAATCCGCCTTATGGTGGAAGCCGATGACGTGACCAGCCCCGAGGTGCTGGGCTGGCTCGAAGATTATGAAGATAGGGCTCTGGTCTTTCACCCCGAGCTGATTGCGGTCAACAGCCCCGCGACGCTGGTAAGTGAAGCGGCGGGCGGGGTCATTCCCTCCCGGGAACAGATTGAAGCCATACTGGCCGCCACCCCGCCCCTCTACCTCGACCAGCTCCTCTCCGCCGACCGCACCATGGCCAGCGTCTCGTTCACTATCGAGGACATAACCTTGGACAAAGTCCACGACCTGTTTCAGGCAATGAAGGCGGAAGCCGAGCCGCCGTCCGGCGTGCAGATTTCGCCTGTCGGCAGCCTTGCCCTCGGCGCCAGCACCATCGACGCCGTGGTGAGCAAGAGGCTTACCATGAACCTCATCTGCCTGGGGGCGGTATTTATCGTCCTTTTGCTGGTCTACCGCCGCCTGAGTCGGGCGGCATTCGCCATAATACCGGTGGGCGCCGTCATCGCCTGGTCCTCGCTGGATATGTACCTCATCGGTATCCCGCTTAACCCGCTGACCGCCGTTCTGGGGGTTATCATCATCGGCATCTGCACCGAATTCATGGTGCTGCTGATGGTGCGCTATGACGAAGAGAGGCAGCAGGGGCTTTCGCCCCGGGAGGCTATGGTTACGGCGATTTCAAAGATAGGGCGGGCGATAGTGGTCTCCAGCGTGACCACGCTGGGCGGCTTCGGCGTCCTCATTGCCTCCAACTTCGTCATGATTCGTGACTTCGGCATCGCCACCGTCATCAGCGTCTTCCTCTGCTTGCTGATAACGATTGCGGTGATGCCCGGGGTCATTGTCTGGTTCGACAACTGGCGGGCTAAAAAGCGGCCCAAGAGGCGGCTGAAGAAGGCGTAACGCTTTAGCTACTTATCCCCCCTCCCCCCAATCGGGAGGGGGGATTTTTATTTTACCCCCTTAAACTCTTTACTTTTTCTGCTATAATGTAGTTGGTTATGATAATCACCGTGTTCGGCAATGTAACGGAGGTGACAGATGAAACACAATAGGCTCTTCCGTATCCTGGTGGCGGCGGTTGTCCTTTCCCTGCTGATGGTAGCCATACCAGCCACGCCAGCCTTGGCGGCGGCGGTAACTATAACCTCTCCGGTCACGCCCAGCGGTCCCCCGGGGACGGTGGTAACGCTCAGTTGCTCGGGGTTCACTCCAAGCGTAACCTACACCGTTTCCTTCGGCGGGACGGCTATCACGACCGGTACCACCGGTACTAGCCCCTTCACCGCTAGCTTCACCGTTCCCACGAGCGTCAGAAACAACTATACGGTTACGGTAACAACAACTCCAGAAGGTGCTGTCCCGCTAACCGGCGGTTTTACCATAACGCCGGAGATAACCCTCACCTTTACCACCCCGGCTCATGTCGGCGACACGGTTACCGTTGCCGGCACTGGCTTCGCCGCCACCGCTGGTATAACCGTCCTCTATGATGATGTCAGTAAAGGCACTACTACTACCATTGCCAACGGCACCTTTACCGGTTTTACCTTCACCGTGCCAGATAGCGATAAAGGAAGCCACGCCGTAAAAGCCTGGGAAACCAGTGCCCACTCTAATTATGACACCGAGAACATCACCATCTCGCCCAAGATAACCATCAACCCCACCTCGGGGTCTGTCGGCGATACGATTACCGTCACCGGTAATGGCTTTGACGACAGCTCGAGCATAACCATTTACTTCGACTCTGTCAGCCAGACCACTAGCAGCACCAATACCAACGGAACTTTCACCGCCGCCACCTTCGCCGTCCCCTCCACCTCACGGGGCACCCACACCGTAAAGGCCCAGGATGCCGGCAGTAATCAGGCCACGGCCACCTTCACCGTCTCCACCAAGATAACCATCAACCCGACCAGCGGGCCTTCGGGCACCCCGGTCACCGTTACCGGCAGCGGCTTCGGCACCAGCCAGACCATAACCATCAAATATAACAACGCTCTCGTAACTACCAATCCCCCGACGGTAACTACTGGCTCTACGGGCGGCTTCACCGCTACTTTTAGCGTGCCCGTCCTCGCCGCTGGGACCTACGAAGTGTCCGCGAGCGACGCCACCAGCACGGCGACGGCTAACTTCCAGTCCACCACCACCGCCACCATCAGCCAGACGACCACCACCTCCTCCCCCGGTTACGTCGGCATGGAGCTGACTATCACCGGCGTCGGCTTTACGCCCAGCCATGAGATAACCATCACCTTTGATGGTGGTGAGCTTGATATCAGTGGCGATAATAATACCGATGCCAGCGGCAACTTTGAGTGCAGCTTCATCGTTCCTGCTAAAGAAGGTGGAGAGGCTTACACCATAACCGTTACTGTTGGCACTATTACCAAGACCTTCGACTTCGTTATGGAGTCGAATCCTCCCCCGACCCCGGGGCTGACCCTGCCGCTGGCGGGTGAAAAGCTCAAGGATGGGACATTCACCTGGGAGGCTGTCGAGGATGCTGAGAACCCGGACATCCCGGTAACCTTTGACCTCCAGGTAGCCATTGACGCCGATTTCACCACCCCATTGGTGGATAAGACGGGGCTGACCACTTCGGCATACACCCTCCTCGATGAAGAAAAGCTGGAGTCAACCGGCAAGGACGAGCCCTACTACTGGCATGTGAGAGCGGTGGATGCCGCCTCCAACGCCGGCGCTTGGTCTGAACCCAGCACTTTCACGGTCGGCTTCTCCTTCGAATTCACGGGCTGGGTGGTGTGGGTCATAATGGGGGCGATTGCCCTCGTGTTCTTTATCTTCGGGGTGTGGATCGGCAAGAGGAGCGGCGGCGGCGGATACTATTGATTTATAGCTAACCCTAAACCATAAAAAAGGGGGGGGTTAAGGCCCCCTTCTCTTTTAGTGAGGCTATTCGGGGAAGGGCAAACGCCCCGGTTTGGCTCCCGGCTCCAGCACCCAGCGGCGCATGGCGGCGTCGGCGAGGGCGTAGCTCCAGTTGATTAACTGTTCCTGTTTCTCTTGGCTTAAGCCCATCAGGCGCGTGGATATCTTGCTCAGCTTCTCTGTCGTCTTGCTGTCCTTGAGCAGCGGGGGTGGGAGTTTTTCCTTCTCCTCCGTCGGTTCATAGTTCTTAATCTTGGTGTCTATGCCCCAGTAAGTGCCCCGCGCCTTCTTATCCTCGAAGTCGGCTATCGCCCATCTCTTGCGCAGGCGGCGGGTCTGTTCGGTGATGGTGCTGTCAGCCCGCTTGAGGATTGAGAAGCGGTTCAGCCCCCGCCAGAACGTCCCTGCGTTCACCGAAAACGGCGCCCCCGCGTCGCTCATCAGCACCGTGGAGTAGCGGTCCCAAATTCGCTCCAGCCCCAGGTTGTCGTAAACGCCCCCGTCGGTAAGGACCATGGTCGAGAGGAGTTTCTTCTTCTGTGAACGGCTCAGAAGGTTGCCCTTTTTATCCTTTTTACTCTTTTTATCCCAGTCTTTCCACTCGGAGGGCTTGAACCTGAGGATGACGGGCGCCATAAATATCGGGAAGGCGCTCGAGGCGGCGACGGCTTTGGCCAACTGAATATGTGGCGACTCAATCTTCTTATCCAGTTCATAGTCAGCCAGGTAGGGGTGGGAGAACCGCACGCTGACGCCGGTCTGAAGGCTGGTGGCGTAAATGGTGAAGATGGGGTCCTTTCTACCATTGGGCAGGTCCTGGAGGGTGGCTTTGCCGAAGAGCTTTCGGCGGTAGGGCTGGGTCAGCCCGCAAAAAAAGCCTTCGCCCTCTATCCCGTGCGAGCAGAACTCCCGCAGCGGATTGACGACCTCCTCCACGAAATTGGTAGCGACCCCGTCCTCCCCAAACTTCAGCTTCTTCCATTGCAGCCCCAGCCAGCCCGCTGTAATCGAGCCCCCCGATACGCTGGTGACCTCGTCCAGCTTTTTAAGCCAGCCCAGCTCGTTAAGCCGCCAGAGGCTGCCCAGGTGGAAGACAGCCGCTCTGTAGCCGCCCCCCGACAGAGCTAGCCCCACGCCTTTAGTCCTCAACGGGGTTTCGCATTTGTGGCAACGTAGTTTGCCAAACGTTCTAACCGGGCTGGGATCAACCCTCTGGCACTTCACGCAGTAGTTTGTGCTGCGGTCTTCTTTGTAAAAGTCTTCTGCCATGGTTTGCTCCTTCGCGGGTTTGTCGGAGCTTTAGTGTAGTGCCCTATTGAGGGAGTGTCAATACCATAAGATATAAAAGGGGAGGCTTTTTGCCCCCTCTTGTGGTTTCTTCTTTCCTCTCCCCTACCACCAGAGATTAAACGTTACGTCAGATTGTTATTGCAAAGGGATGTATCCTTCCATAAAAATAACCTCTCTTACGAGAATGCTTGCACTAATTTGCACAGTGCTTCCCTTTAGTGTATACTATATATAGTAGTTTCAGTTTAGGTTATTACAAACTTCTTTGAATCCCCAGAGATTTATTTTCGTATTGGATGACCAGAGCTCTAACTAACATTCAGAAGAGAGGAGGTCATCCAATGAGTTTTCAGGATAAGTCAATCCAATGTTCCGATTGTAGGACTACCTTTACTTTCAGCGCTGGAGAACAGGAGTTCTTCCAATCTAAAGGCTTCACCAATGAGCCCAAGCGTTGTCCCTCATGCCGCCGCGCAAACAAAGCACAGCGTTCCGGCAGTGGCGACTACAGCTACAGTTCCAAGGAGTGAATGTTTTGTGCCTTCTACGCCCGGTGTAGGAAAAACACGTTCGACAAGAGTTCACATCTTTCGGAGAAATGTATAGCAAGAGGAGAATTCAAAGTGAGTATTCAAATGAAACTACGTACTCTATATAGCCTGTTAGCGATGGGCATTTTGGCACTAATTGCTGGTCTTACTCTCGTAGTTGTAATGTGAAACCATTCAATATGACCATTATACCCACCCCATAAACATAAAAAAAAGAGGGGGCTAGCGCCCCCTCTTTGGTTTTGCTGATGCTATTTGGGGAAGGGCAGACGCCCCGGTTTACTCCTGCGCGGGTTTGTCGGAGCTTTGGTGTAGTTCGATATTGAGGGGGTGTCAATACCTATAACTTTACGGGTTAGACCATTTGGTATTAATATTGGGTTAAGGAAACGTTTTAGAGAAGGAGGGCTAAATGGGTCGCGTCCAAGATAAAGTAGCCATCGTAACCGGCGCCGCCGGAGGTCTTGGTGGTGCCATATCACTGTTGTTGGCTAAGGAAGGGGCCAAAGTTGTCGTTACCGACATCAACGAGGCTGGCGGGAAGAAAACAGTCGAGGACATAAATCGTGAGGGGGGCAAGGCTGTCTTCATCAGGCACGATGTCGCCAGCGAAGGCGATTGGACCAAGGTAATCGAGAAGACCTTATCCGAGTTTGGCAAATTGGATATTCTGGTTAATAACGCTGGCATCATGTTTATCAAGGAGATTGAAAATACCTCGTTAGAAGAATGGCACCGGGTTATGAGCATCAATCTGGACGGCGTTTTCTTGGGTACGAAACACGCCATAGGGGCGATGAAAAAGAGCGGCGGCTGCATCGTTAATATGTCCTCCGCCGTCGGTATTGTAGGCAGACCTGATGATACGGCGGCTTATTGTACCAGCAAGGGCGCCGTAAGACTGTTTACCAAGGCAGCGGCTATGGAGTGCTCCAAAGCGGGCCATGACTATAAAATCCGGGTTAACTCCGTGCACCCCGGTGTTATCGAGACACCGATGACAGCGGGTATGGCTGAAGACCCTGAATTCCGGAAAATTCTGGAGGCTATGCACCCGATTGGTTTTCTGGGCAAACCGATAGATGTTGCTTATATTGTCCTTTACTTGGCTTCTGATGAGTCCCGGCTTGTCACCGGCGCTGAGTTTGTCGTCGATGGGGGCTGGACGGCGAGTTAGCTTTAGGGTAACCCCCCTTATCCCCCCACCCCATAAACATAAAAAGAGAGGGGGCGCTAGCCCCCTCTTTTGGTTTTACCCCCCTACTCCTCCCTCACCCCACCCCGCGCCTCCCTCGCCTCGTACCTTTCGGCGGCTTCCACCAGCAGCGCCAGGCTCATGAGGAAGTCGTCGTGCCCCTCAGAGGGGCTGACATAGAAATTAACGGTCAGTGACGGGCGGTAGTGGCACTTTGCCCTCTCCATCTCCTTCCAGAACTCCCTACACTCGTCTGAGCCGTCCCTGTCGTAAACCTTGAGCCGGCCCGAGTTGATTGCCGCCAGTAGCTTAAAGCCGAGCTCGGACTTGGCCTTAGCCGTGAAGGTAAAGGCGGACACCTTCGAGCCGAGCGCCTTCCTCAAAAACGAGCTTACCGGTTGGCCCAGACCGGTGGCGTCGACGACCACCCGACGGCATTTCCAGACACTTTTAAGGATATCCACCAGCCTGGGGTAAAGCTCGGCGTGCTTTCGGCCCGTCCAGCGGTAGTGCTCCACCACCCGTATTCGGGGCTGTTTCTGGATGTCGTCGCAGATAGAAAAATCGAGCTCGCCGATGGTGACCACGGTGGAGTCCCGCTGCGGCTGGGGGTTGCTAAAATTGTCCCCCTCGGCTTCGCCGGCAAGGTCGATGCCGGCCAGGTAGATTTTACCCTTCTCGGCATGGCGTTTTCTCTCGTGCTCCCCGCTGAGCTGCGCCAGCTGCTGGCGGCTCAAGAAGCCCCCGCCCCCCTGTATGGGCAGCAGGCGGTACTGAGTCAAAAAGAGGGGGTGGTTTTCGCCCAATCGCTCCCTCTCCGCCTCGACATAGGCGCGGTAGTCGGGGTTATAGTCGGCTATCTCCTCCCAGTCGTATCTGAAGTGACGCTTTACCCCGTCCTGCCTCTCCAGCTCCAGGTTGGTCTGTTTGACCTCCTCCAGCAGGGTAGAGTCGTCCCAGGTGGTGCCGTAGTGGACGGTGGTGACGTTGGTCGTCGCCCCCATCGGCTTGAACTCCTTGCTGTACTTCTCCCGGCTCACGTCCTGCGCCTCGTCAATCTCGAGCAGGATATGGGCGGTGTTGCCCACCACGTTGGCCGACTTGTCGGCGGAGAGAAAGATGGCGCGGGCGTTGCCCAGCCGTATGATATAGCCCAGCTCCGCCGTCCAGATGCCGCTGAACCCCGCGTCGTTGAGCCGGTCCCTGAGCCGCATCATGGAGATGACCGTCTGCGGCTTAAAAGTAGGGGAGCACTTGACCAGGTTCTGGGGCTGGGTCATGTGGAATGTTAAAAGCAGCAGCTCCAGCTGTGCCGATAGCTCGTTCTTGCCCCCCTGGCGGGCCATCTCCACCGAGAAGGTAAGCCCCTTCCTGCCTAGGACGCTATCCAGGATAGCCGAAGCCACCTCCCGCTGGTAGGGGCGCAATCTATTTAGTGACGATTTGTCCGATGCCCAGCCCCAGCGGGATGGCGATATCCTTGAGGACATTCTCGATTGCCTCCTTCAGTCCCTTCTTCTGCTCCTTGCTGATTTTGTACTTCGTCTTCACCAGGTTGGCCAGGGTGGTGGTGGCGTCCATAAGCAGCTTGATATTCTCGGGGTCGTTCTCCAGAAGGGACTTTATCTTAACCCTCAGCAGGGTAATCTCGTCGTCGAAGCCCTCGACGCCCGCCGCCAGCTCGAAATCGAGCAGCTCGGCTTCATCCAGCACCTTGGAATAGAAGCCATGGGTGCGGGCGTTCTGGTTACCCTTTGGGGCGCCTCTTTTTCGTTTGGCTCTTTCCGCCATCTGGTCTATCTCCATTCTTCAGTACTCTGGCGCTGGCCAGCACGATGGTATGGGCGGCCAGGTCCCACCTCTGAATCTCCACGGCTAATCTCAGCAGCCTCATAGCCCCTCCTTTACATAACTAGGAAAACAAATCCCCCCTCTACGCTTAACCCTCAGACAAAATAGTAGCACATCTGTTCTAATATAACCACAAGCTATTGTCATATATTGCTATCGGGGCTGCCGGCGTTATAGAATAGGCTGTCAAATGACTGTCACTAAACAGCTCTATCGGCTCCAGGAGGTTGACCTGGAGATTGAGTCCGGCAAGCGGGCGCTGGAACAGGTTGCCAGCCAGCTTGGGGAAAGCCAGGCGGTCATTGAAACCCAGAAACAGCTTGAGCTGGAGCAAAAGCGCCTGGAGGAATCGAGCCGCCGACAGCGCTCGGCGGAATGGGAAATAGACGACATCGCCACCAAACTGGCGGTTGCCGAAGAGCAGCTCTTCAGCGGGCGGGTGAAGAACCCCAAGGAGCTGACCAATCTCCAGCACGAGGTCGAGGCGTTCCAAGCCCGGCGCGACCAGCTCGAAGAACAGGCCCTGGAGATAATAGACCAGGTGGAACAGTCCGAAGCCAGGGTGGCTGAGATAAACAGCGAGCTGGAGACACTCAAGGCCGACTGGCAGCGCCAGCAGAAGCAGCTGACCGACGAAATGGAAAGGCTCAGAGCCGCCCTCGCCGACCTGGGGAGTAAGCGCCAGCTACTAATCGGCGAGATCGACCCGCCCGCCTTCGAGTTCTATCAAAGCCTGAGAAAAGGTAAGGGGATAGCGGTAGCCAAGGTGGAGCAGGGGATATGCCGCGGCTGCCGGATATCGCTGCCTACCACCGACCTGCAGCAGGCGAGGGGCGGCAAGCTGGTGCAGTGCAGCAGCTGCGGGCGTATCCTGTTCCTACCCTGAAACGATAATATTATGACGTCAAAAAAAGTGGTAATCTGTACCGACGGCGCCTCGCTGGGCAATCCCGGGCTGGCGGCGGTGGGGGCTGTCGTCGAGGACGAGCAGGGAAGGCTGATTACCCTGGTCTCGCGGTGCATCGGGCAAGCCACCAATAACCAGGCGGAATATACGGCTATCATCGCCGCCCTGGAAGAAGCCATCAGGCTGGGCGCTGAAGAGGTTGACGTCAGGTCTGATTCCCAGCTCGTGGTAAGGCAAATCCAGGGCGAATACCGCGTCAAGAACGCCTCGCTCAAACCCCTCTATAAACGGATAAAGCGGCTGCAGGAGTCGCTTAAAGGCTTCACCATCACCCACATCCCCGGCCGTCAGAACAACGAGGCTCATAAACTGGCTCACCTGGCGTTAAGATGAGCTAGGGTTGTCATCTGTTGACTAATACCCGTCCCCATACTACACTATAATCAGGTCAAGTAAACCGGGTGACCGCCCCCCTTCTTGGAAGGGGGGAGGAAAGTCCGAGCTCCACCGGGCAGGGTGCTGGCTAACGACCAGGAGGGGTGACCCTACGGAGAGTGCCACAGAAACATACCGCCTTTCGGGGCAAGGGTGAAATGGTGAGGTAAGAGCTCACCAGCGGCCGGGTGACCGGTCGGCTGGGTAAACCCCATCCGGAGCAAGACCAAATAGAGGGACATAAGGACGCCCGGCCTGTCCCCGGGTTGGTCGCTTGACCCTTCCGGTAACGGAAGGGCTAGATAGATGGTCATCGTCCTTTACAAGTGAAGGATACAGAACTCGGCTTACAGGTTTGCTTGACCTCTTTGCCGCAACTTTTTCTCTTCCCGCTTGGCGTTGAGAAAAGGGGAGTAAAACCTCGTTTTTAAGCGTAATCGGGGTTAAAAATGTAATGCCAGCCGCCCTCAATGGGCTTGTCAGTAGGGTCGGGTTGGCATATAGTTGAGTGTCAGAAGGGTGATTTTTTAAGAAAGCCGGTATGCAGACAGTTGACCCGATAGTTCGCGATTTTATACTCTTCTGCCTTCGGCGCCAGGGGAAAGGCTGGCCCGCCCTATATGACGAGATGTGTCGGGTGGCGGGGCAACGGCTCTTTCGGGGGCTGGGCTATACCGATTTAAGAAAGCTGGGGCTATCATTCGGCCTGACCGACATTGACGATACCATCAGGATGGTGGATACCGTCGCCGCCTCCAATTAGACTTACTTCTTTTCCTTTCTTTTATTCTCCCTCTTTGATAAGATAGCCTTGTTTGATGGTTAAAAGCTTTAAGGGAGAGTGAGTCCGATGTCAAAGAAGATGAAGATAGCGCTAAGCCTGTTTCTGGCGGTAATTATTGCCTTGGCCTTCGCGGCGGGCTGTCTTATCGGTGGTGAGACATCGCCGCAGAATGACTTTGATATTGTGGAGCAGGCTTGGGAGATAATACTCCGGGATTACGTGGAAAACGATCAGATCGACACCGAAGCCCTGGCCCAGGGAGCGGTCAGGGGCATGGTAGAGGCGCTGGGCGACCCTTATACCTCCTATCTGGATGCCGAAGACTACCAGCTTGGTTTGAAGAGCCTGGAGGGGAGCTTCGAGGGCGTTGGAGCCTATGTAACTATTAAAGACGAGCAGCTGATGATTATCGCCCCCATTGCCGATTCCCCTGCGGATAAGGCGGGCATCAGGGCGGGCGATATAGTTCTGGAAATCGACGGCCAGTCCACTACGGGCATGAGCCTGGTCGAGGCGGTGCTCCTTGTCCAGGGTCCCGAGGGTACGCAGGTCGACCTCCTCGTCCTTCATGAGGGCGAGACCGAGCCCGAGCTGATTTCGATAATACGGGCGGTGATTGAGGTGCCCAGCGTCGAATTCGAGATGAGGGAAGAATTCGCCTATATCGTTATCACCAATTTTTCTGAGCGCACGGCTGAAGAGCTATTGACGGTGATAGAGACTATAAACCAGCAGGGGGCTGAGGGCATTATACTCGACCTGCGCGGCAACCCCGGTGGCTTGCTGGAGACGGTGGTTGATGTCGCCGGCTTCTTCCTGAGGGAGGGGGTGGTGGTTGACGTGGTCGATAGTAAGGGGAATCACGATGTTTACTCGGTCAGGCCTGGCGGGATAACCACCGACCTGCCCATGGTGGTCCTGGTTGATGAGTACAGCGCCAGCGGCAGCGAGGTGCTGGCGGGCGCCCTGCAGGACTACGGGCGCGCCGTCATTGCCGGCACCACGACCTTCGGCAAGGGCAGCGTCGATATCCTGCGTCGGCTCGGTGACGGCTCGGGACTGTATATCACCAACGCCCGCTGGCTCACCCCCAAGGGTCGGCTCATAGAGGGCGAAGGTATATACCCCGACTATGAACTTGAGCTTGAGGGCGAAGACGCCATCCAGTGGGCCATAGACTACCTGAGGAGTAATTAACGGAATGAAAAGCCTGTATCTACGGATATGGGTAATAGTGGCTTTGACCCTGGCGCTGGGGGCGGCCATTACCCGCCTGGCCTGGGGAATTACCACTGCCAGCCAGGGGGGCAGCATAGCCATAATAATACTGCTCATGGTGGCTATTCTAGTTACCTACGCCCTGCTCTTATACCTGGCTATCAAGCCCAGCCTGGAAAAGCTCAAGAGCCTGGCGGTGGCAATATTAGCCACGGTAATAGCTGGCGGGGGTATCATCGGCAGCATCATCCACTTCATCCGCTTCGTTTCCTCGCCTAGGGTGTCTTCGCCATTGAGCCCGCTGATAGCCAGCCTGCTCATGGCCAGCGGCGTGGTTATCTGCGGACTGATTCTATGGGTCGTCTGGCGGGTACGTAAAGGCAAAAAGGTCTAGGGGGCTATGGACAGAGAAAGATTCGAACGGCTGGTGGAGAGGGCGGTGGAAAGCCTGCCCGAGGAGTTTCGCACCCGGCTGGAGAACATCGATGTCGTCGTGGAAGACTGGCCGAATCAAAGTCATATGGCTAGATTGGGGTTGAGGCATCGGCACGAACTGCTCGGTCTTTACCAGGGCGTACCCCTGACCGAGCGCGGCGAGCATTACGGGCTGGTGCCCCCCGATAAGGTAACCATCTTTCAGGGGCCGATTGAAGCTAAATGCCGTGACGATGCCAGCATTACAGCTGAGATAGGGAGGGTAGTCCGCCACGAAATAGCCCACCACTTCGGCATCGGGGACGGGCGCTTAAGAGAGCTGGAAGAAGACGAAGACCGCTAGACTTACCCCCTGACCCCCAAATCCCTGACCATGTAGTCTCCCCGCGATTGGTAGCCGAACTCGGTGCGGTAGTATTCCCTGGCGCCGACGCCGCTCAAGATTGTCATTTGCGGCGCCCCAAACTCCTCGGCGGCAATTCGCTCCGCCTCCCGGAGCAGGGCTTTGCCCAGACCCTTGTGCTGAGCCGCCTCCCTATTCTGCTCGGCGAGGGGGACCTCGGGCCCGTAAACATGCAGTTCCCGTATTAAAGCTGAATTTTCGCTGGTCTCAATCTTGGGCTGGATCCTCATCCGCAGCAGCCCGAACAGGGTCTCGGTTTCGTCCTCAAAAGAGAGAAAGATTTCATTGCCCCCCGCCGCCCCATAGTCCATTCTCACCAGCCGGGGCTCGCCCGTTTGCCGGCCCTCTTGCGCCCGGTGGCCATACTCGCGGCAGCGGATGCACTTACACTCAATTCCCCTTTGCTTCATGCGCTGCTTAATTACCCCGCGCAGCGAGTCCTTGCAGCCGGCGGTGATGAACTTGGCGGGAATATCGCGCAGCACCCGCGATATCCGGACGTATTTGGGCACGATGGACTTGATGTCAGTCAGCAAATTGACCATGGTCTTGACATCATAGGGCTGGTAGCGGTTTTCCTGATACCATCTCTCCAGTTCGGTGCCCTCGACCACCATGGTGGGGTAGAGCTTCAAGCCGTCGGGCTTAAAGCGCTCGTCGTCAAAGAGCTTTCTCGATAGCTCCAGGTCGTGCTCGGGCGTGGAACCGGGCAGCCCCGGCATCCAGTGGTAGTGCACCTTAAAGCCGTGCTGCCTGAGGAGGGCGGTAGCCCTGACCACATCCTCGACCTTGTGCCCCCGCCGCGTCAGGCGGTAGATTTCATCATCCAGCATCTGCACGCCCAGCTCCACCCGGGTGGCGCCGAAGCGGAGCATGCGCTCTATCTCCTCTTCTCCGCACCAGTCGGGGCGGGTCTCGAGGCAAAGCCCGGTGCAGCGGTGCTTTGCCGTCTGGTTGCGCTGCTTGGCTTCTTCCAGGTTCGCCGAATCCTGGCCGTTCAAGCCGTCAAGGCACTCCTTGATGAACTGGTACTGGTAATCCTTGGGGAAAGCCAGGAAGGTGCCCCCCATCACTATCAGCTCGACCTTGTCGGTGGGGTGCCCCATCTCCGTCAGCGCTTTCAGCCTTGAGCGGACCTGTTTCCCGGCGTCGTAGTCGCACCTTATCGCCCGTAGCACCGCCGGCGACTCCGGGGTATAGCTCTTGGGCGTGGCCTGGTAGGTGGGGCAATAGACGCACTGCCCCGGGCATTGCAGCGGCGCGGTCATCACCGCCACCGGCGTCACCCCCGATATCGTCCTTGCAAATTTCCTCATCTTATGCCATAAACAGTGTAGCAAATTTAGCTGAGAAACAGAAACATCATATTGCGGGGAGTTCAAGAGGGGGCGAAGCCCCCCTTGAAAGACCTTTGTGGGTGGGTTAGGGTGGGAAATAAAACCTGGGGGGTGGGGTGAATAATAATAAAGAAATCTTCGACCAGATAGCCCCGAGCTGGTATAACTTCCGCCACTGGTCTATATTCCGCACCGAGCTGGAGGCGCTGGCTTGGCGCTGGCAAAAGGGCAGGCTGCTTAACGTCGGCTGCGCCCACGGCCCCGACTTTCTGCCCTTCAAGGACGGCTTTGAGCTCTACGGGGTGGACTTCTCCGCCGAGATGCTCAAGCTCGCCGAGAAATACTCTCAAAAATTCGGCTTTGCTGTCCAACTGGCGCTGGCTGATGTCCGCCGCCTGCCTTATCCCGACGAAAGCTTCGACTGGGCAATCTCGGTGGCGACCTACCACCACCTGGGGGGTGGGGAACATCAAGAGGCATTAAGGGAGCTGAAACGGGTATTAAAACCCGGTGGCGAAGCCTTTATCACGGTATGGAACCGCGGGCAGCCCCGCTTCTGGTTCAAGCCCAAAGAGGTGAAAGTCCCCTGGCGGCAGAGGGGCAAGACCCTCTATCGCCGCTACTACCTCTTTAGTTATGCCGAGCTGGAGAGGCTGGCCAAAGAGGCGGGCTTTGAGGTAATAAAGTCTTTCCCCGAAAGCGCCTACCGCTTCCCGCTGAAGGCTTTCTCCAGGAATATATGCCTACTGGTAAAGAAGAGAGATTAATCTTTAGCGGTTCGGGTGTAGATGACCAGCTCGCTGCGGTGGAAGCCCAGCCCCTGGAAATAGTTCTGCAGCTCCCAGTGACGCTCGTCGACGACGGCGCGCACCGTCTCAACCCCTCTGGAGTGGCAGCGCTTGACCAGGGCGTCAACCAGTTTGCTGGCAATACCCTGCTTCTGGTAGTCGGGGTCAACAATCAACATGTGGATGATACCCACTTCGTCGACGGGTATGCCGGCGAAGGCTAACCGCCCCCAGATAAAGCCGACAACCTTGCCGTTGACTTCGGCGACACAGCTCAGGTCGAGCGGACCGCCGGGATTGGTCGAGGCTACCTCGTCAAAGGTCATGGCGCCCCGGTAGCTTAAGCGGCTCCGCTTGGTGCCGGGTATCTTTTCCTCCCTGATTTTGCTGTAAACGGCTAACATGGCGTCGATATCGCTGCGCTCCATGGGTCTTATCTTTATTTCTTTCTCGGTACTGGTCATCATAATCACCTCCCGCTTTGTGTTTGTCGGAAAACCCGGGCTGCTTCCGGTAATAAGCGGTATGTAGAAGTCTATTAGCTTTTATTAGCTTTTGTCAACAGCTTCTTCATTTCTTCAGAATGCGCCCGCTTCAGCCTTTTCAGCTTTTTCTTGACTTGGGCTGATTTGACATCCTCTATGGTCATCAGCACCGCGTCCTCCCGGTTATCGGTATAGTAGCCGCGGCGCAATCCCACCCTGACGAAGCCGTACTTGGCGTAGAGCTTCTGGGCTTCGGTGTTGGAGGCGCGCACCTCCAGCGTAATAAGATTCGCCCCCAGCTCTATAGCCAGCTCGATAATGGCGATGAGCAAGGCCTCTCCTATCCCCTGGCGACGGTGCTTTTCCCGCACGGCGATGTTGGTTATGTGGGCTTCGTCCACCAGCATCCAGAGGCCGGCAAAACCAATAATATGGTGCCCCGCCCCCTCATCACCGGCGACGATATAGTGGGCCAGCCCGTTTTTCAGCTCACGCTCGTAGTTGGCTGGAGGCCACAGGGTAGGGAAGGCTTCACGGTCAATTTCGGTGACCTGGGGGACGTCCTCCTGGCTCATCAAACGCAGATACATCTAAATTCCATCCTCGGAGAGGTTATGGTGTCGGGATTATTTTATCATATCCCCCCACTTTTTTGTGGCTCTCCAAACTATCTTTTCGCCCTTTGCTTCGTTATACTATATGCACAGGATAACGCCATAGTTTCCCTAATCTAGAGGGAGTTGTCAGGTGCAAGGTGAAGAGAGCCTGGTTCAGCGGGCGAAAAACAATGACCAGGAGGCGTTTGCCCAGCTGTACGAGGAGCATTTCGATAAGATTTATCGCTATCTGGCTCTGAGGATAGGCAATGAGATGGAGGCGGAAGATATGACTCAGCAGGTCTTCTTAAACGCGCTCCAGTCAATCTCCTCCTTTCGGTGGAAGGGGGTGCCCTTCTCCGCCTGGCTCTACCGCATCGCCCACAACCAGGCGGTCGACCACCTGAGAAAAAATAAGAAGCGCAGTACTGTCCCCCTGGATGAGTCGCTGGCGAGTAGCGGGGATAGCCCCCCCTCCGCCGCCGAGCGCAAGATGGATATCGAGCAGCTGCTGGCGGCGACCAGGCGGCTGACCGAGGCGCAGCGCGAGGTAATCTCGCTGCGCTTTACCAGCGAGCTATCCATCGCTCAGGTAGCCGGGATTATGGGCAAGAGCGAGGGGGCGGTAAAGGCGCTGCAGCACAGTGCCATCGTCGCCCTGCGACGGACAATGTTGGTGACGGAACAATGACAGATAAAGAATTCAATAATATCTTGGACGAATGCCTGGAGCGGATAGTGCTCGATGGCGAAACCATGGAGCAGTGCCTCAGGCGCTATCCGGAGCAGGCCGCCGAGCTCGAGCCTCTTCTGGAGACGGTGCTGTCGGTCAAGGGAGCGTCGGCAATTCAGCCGAGGCCCGAGTTTAAAGCCAGGGCAAGGTACCGGTTCCGCTCGGCACTGGGTGAGAAAGTCGCCCCCAAACACCGTTCCTTCTTCGGCTGGGTGCCGCGGTGGGCGACGGCGCTGGCTATCGTCCTCGTCGTGCTCATGGCGGGGGGAGGCACTGTAGCCGCCGCCAGCAATAGCATGCCCGATAGTATCCTCTACCCGGTCAAGCTGGCTACCGAGAATGTGCAGCTGGCGCTGACCACCTCTGAGCTGGGCAAGGCCAGGCTCTGCGCCAACTTTGCCGACAGGAGGGTGGCCGAGATAATCTATATGGCGGACAGGGGTGACGCCCATCAGGTGGAGCTAATCACCGAGCGCCTGGATGACCGCCTGGAAATGCTGGTTGTTCTGGCCTCGGAGCTGGAAGCGGGTGAGTCGCAAGAATTTTTGGCGGCGTCGGGTGGCGCAGAAGCCGCACCCGAGGAGCCGGCGGTGGATGGCGAAGACACTGAACCCGTGGTGCCAGTGACGGAGGAGTCCAGGGGGTTGTGGGGGGGGTTGGGCAAGAATGGCCATGGACAGGCTCAAGATCGGGCTGGACTCCAAACGACAGTGGCGGACGCGGCGGCTAACAACGGCGCGGTGATGAGGGCGATGCTGGATGAAGTGCCCGAATCGGTGAGAGCAGCCCTGCTGGAGGCGATTGCGGTATTGGAAGATGGCTACGAAAAGGTCCTCCAAGCCCTGGAATAACCCCATCTTTCCCCAAAATCGCCTAAGTCGCTACTAACCAAAAGGCGACTTTTTCGTTATATATAAGTGGAAGCAATAAAAGCAATTCTGAAAAGGAGGTGAATTATGAAACGGAATTTGCTATTGGTGATAGGTATGGTGGTGATAAGTCTGGCACTGGTGCTATCCCTGGTCGGTTTTTCCGCCTGCACGGCGGGCCCGACCGAGTTCGGCACGATAGACATAAGCAGCCAGCAGGAAGGGCTCTGGGTCAGCGGCGAAGGCAAGGTCACCGTCACCCCCGACCTGGCTACCCTGTACTTGGGCATTGAGGCTCAGGCTGACACTGTCGCCGAGGCTCAATCTCAGGCGGTTGGAGCTATGGATGCGGTGATGGCCGCACTGGCGGCTAGTGGCATCGCTGAGAAGGATATTCAGACCCAGTATTTCAGCATCGAGCAGGTAACCAGCTGGGATAAGGACACGGGGGAGGAGATTGTGACTGGCTACCGGGTGACCAATATGGTGACGGCCAAGATAAGGGATATAGATAACGTTGGCTCTACTATTGATGCCGTCGCTGCTGCCGGTGGAGACTTAGTCCGCATCAGCAGCATCGCCTTCTCGGTCGATGACCCCTCGGCATACTATGAAGAGGCACGAGAAGAGGCAATGGCTGATGCCAAAGCCAAGGCCGAGCAGCTGGCTTACCTGGCTGGAATCGAGCTGGGCAAGCCGACCTATATCTCAGAGTGGTCATCATCTCCCGTTTCTTCCCGTGAGATATATTATGATGCAGCAGTCCCGGCACCAATGCCGACTCCAATCAGCCCCGGAGAGCTGGATATTACCCTTACCGTCCAGGTGGCTTATGCCATCGAGGACTGACGAGAGTTTTTGGTTATGAGGTTGGGGATGCCTTAGCCAGCCCGTATGGCTGATATTAGAGGGGGAGTCCTTCAGAGAAGGACTCCCTTTTATTTTATGGTTGTGTCGCCGTAGCGTTCCCACTCGCTGTAGACACAGCCGCAGTATTGCTGGCGGTGCAGATTCATCGGCTTGGTGATGTGGCGGCTGTCCGAGTAGCGTTTCCTCAAGTCGGCG
>JALHSZ010000008.1 GCA_022865485.1 Dehalococcoidales bacterium
GCCATCGGCTAGAGGGTCGGAAAAGGGTATCCCCAGCTCGACTATATCGGCGCCACTGCTGGCCAGCCGGGGCACCACCTTCAGGGTGGCTTCAATGGAGGGGTAGCCAACCGTAACATAGGCAATCAGGGCTTTATGACCAGCCCTGAAGATAGTCTTAATCCGGCTCACAGCTTCACCCCTAGCTCTTCGGCCACGATACCCATATCCTTATCGCCGCGTCCGGAAAGATTGACCACGATGAGTTGCTCCTTGTCCAGCGAGCTGGCCATCGTAGCGGCATAGAATATAGCGTGCGCCGGTTCCAGGGCCGGGACAATACCGTCCGTACGACCGAGCAGTTGAAAACCTTCAAGGGCTTCCTTATCGTTGACGGCGACATAGGCTGCCCGCCCGGTATTTTTGAGGTAGCTATGCTCGGGGCCGACGCCAGGATAGTCCAGGCCAGCTGAGATACTATGGGTCTCGCTAATCTGTCCATGACTATCTTGGAGAATATAGGATTTAGCGCCGTGCAGCACGCCTACGCGTCCCGCTACCAGTGAGGCGGCATGTCTCCCGGTATCAAGACCTTTACCCGCCGCCTCTACCCCGATAAGCTTAACCTCCCGGTCGTCTAAGAAGGGATAAAAGATGCCCATAGCATTACTGCCCCCACCCACACAGGCGATGATGTAGTCGGGCAAACGGCCGACTTTCTCCACTATCTGCTGTCTTGTTTCCTGGCCGATTACCGACTGAAAGTCGCGCACCATCATCGGGTAAGGGTGCGGGCCAACCACCGAGCCAAGAAGGTAGTAAGTATCTCGGGCATTGGTCACCCAGTCCCTTATCGCCTCGTTGATAGCATCCTTCAATGTCTGGCTGCCACTGGACACTGGCCTGACCTCGGCACCCATCAGCTTCATCCGGAAGACATTGAGCGATTGACGGCGTATATCCTGCTCACCCATATAGACAATGCAGTCAAGGTCGAGCATGGCACAGACAGCCGCCGTGGCCACGCCGTGTTGCCCCGCCCCGGTCTCGGCGATAATCCTGCGTTTGCCCATCCGGCGAGCGAGAAGCCCCTGACCGAGAGCGTTGTTAATCTTATGCGCCCCCGTGTGCGCCAGGTCTTCCCGTTTCAGAAAAATCCGGGCCCCGCCACAGTGCCGCGTTAGCTTTTCCGCCAAATAAAGCGGGGTAGGCCGGCCGGAGTAGTCGCGGGACAGTGCCTCAAACTCAGCCCAGAAAGTAGAGTCGGCCCTGGCTTCTTTATAGGCTATCTCCAGCTCGTTTAAAACTGGCATCAAGGTTTCGGGAACAAACCGTCCCCCGAAATCGCCGAAGTATCCTCGATTATCCGGTAACAATTATTGCCTCCTCTGTCTAAGCCGGACCTTGAATTACCTTCAATGCCTAAACTGTTTCCCCAGCATTACCAGGCATTATCCACTTAGACGCTTTATCTCTTCCATTAGTTCTCCAAACTGTTCTGGATACAGGGATTGCATCCCGTCAGAAAGGGCATGCAGAGGGTCATGGTGCACTTCGACCAAGAGACCATCAGCCCCTACAGCTATGGCCCCTTTGGATAGAGGTATAACATACTCCCTTAGTCCGGCGGCATGGCTGGGATCAACTACTATAGGAAGGTGGCTGACTTCTTTGATTGAAGGTATAGCGCTTAAATCCAGGGTATTCCTCGTGTTGTCGGCGAAGGTGCGTATTCCTCGTTCGCACAAGATGACCTGGGTATTCCCCTCAGATATGATATATTCAGCTGACATCAGCAGTTCTTCGATGGTGGCAGCAAAGCCCCGCTTCAGCAGTATTGGCTTCGACACGTGACCAGCCTGACGCAACAGGGAATAATTCTGCATATTCCTCGCCCCAATCTGGATAATGTCGGCATATTTTTCGACAATACTAATATTTGTGTGGTCAGTAGCCTCAGTAATAATCAACAGGCCCGTTTCTTTACGCACTCTCTCCAGTATCTTCAATCCTTCCTCTCCCAATCCTTGAAAACTATAGGGTGAGGTTCTAGGTTTGAAAGCACCTCCTCGAAAGACTCGAGCGCCATACCTTTTCACCAGGCGAGCGATAGTAAGTGCCTGTTCTTCACTTTCCACAGCGCAGGGTCCGGCCATTATTACCGGCTTCCCCCCCCCAATCTTAACATCACCAATGGTTATAATCGTCGACTCTGGGTGAGTCTCCCGGCTAACAAGTTTATATGGTTTAGTTAC
>JALHSZ010000009.1 GCA_022865485.1 Dehalococcoidales bacterium
AGAGGGCGACGGCTAAAGCATCGGCGGCGTCGGCGGGGTGGGGGGCTTCGGCTAAGCCAAGCTGGAGCCTGACCATCTCCTGCACCTGCTCCTTGGAGCTGGCTCCGTAGCCGGCTACCCGCTGTTTTACCTCGGCGGGGGAGTATTCGTGGGAGGGGATTTTCCCCTCGGCAGCGGCTAGGATGGCGATTGCCTGCGCCTTGCCTATCGCCAGCGCCGATTTCACGTTCTTGGCCACAAAGGGGCTTTCTATGGCGACGACGTCGGGGTTAAAGCGGGCTATTATCTCCAAAAGACGCTGGTATATATAGCTCAAACGCTCCCCGATGGGGGAGCGCTCGGAAGCGGTCAGGGCGCCGCAGTCAACCAGGGTTGCCTCATCGTCTTCAGCCTTAATGACCCCGTAGCCGGTGGTTATCGTGCCCGGGTCGATGCCCAAGATTATCATCGGGGCCGGCTCACGAGTGGTATTCCTCCAGGACGGCGTCGGAGAAGTCGGCGTTGCTGGAGACGTTCTGCACCTCGTCCAGCTCCTCCAGCTTATCCAGCATATTCAGCGTTTGCAGTGCCGCCTTTTCCCCTAGTTCGACGGTGGTCTTGGGCACCATTAAAAGCTCGGCCGAGGCGATGGCTATCTTCTTCTGCTCCAGCGCTTCCCTGACCCTTTCCATTTCGGCGGGCTTGGTGTAGATATCGATGAAGGTCTTCTCTATCTTGACGTCCTCGGCGCCGGCGTCGATAGCCTGCAGCGCCAGCTCTTCGGCGTCTTGGGCGTTGGTTTCCACGGTGATTACGCCGCGGGAGTCGAAGAGCCAGGCGACACAGCCGCTTTCCCCCAGGTTGCCGCCGTGGCGGTAGAATATGGTCCTTACCTCCTGCAGGGTGCGGTTGCGGTTGTCGCTCACCGCCTGCACCAGTATAGCCACGCCGCTGGGGCCGTAGCCTTCGAGGACCATCTCGGCCAGGATGGTGCCTTCGGCATGGCCGCTGCCCCGCTTGATGGCGCGCTCGATGTTTTCCAGGGGCATGTTGTTGTCGCGGGCTTTTTGCACCACTAGCCTGAGCCGGAAGTTTCCCTCGGGGTTGGGGCCTGCCTCCCGCACCGCCACGATAATCTCGCGAGCCAGCTTGGTGAAGATTTGCCCCCGCTTGGCGTCAGCCACCCCTTTTTGCCGCTTAATCGTTGACCATTTGGAGTGACCCGACATTTTTTCTGCTCCTCCTCGTAAAGCTCACGAAAAAGATGAAGCAAGCGAAACCAAATCCGACATCAATTTGACCTGGCAAATCCCACTTTAGGAACGGACCTAACACAACTTCCGTCCTCATTCTCATCATGTGTAGTGAAATTCGACTCACTTTCCTTCCCTAACGCATTCCCACAACCCTCTTTTTAATTGTAACACCCCAACTGCCTAGGGTCAAAAGGATTTATGGAATTATTTAGTCTCGCCGCTGGCGACGGCGATGGCGTATTCCCGGGAGTGGGAGAGGCTGACGGCGAACCCGTCCAGACCCAGGGCTTCAGCCTGGCTCTGCGCCTTGCCGTAGAGGTTGACCAGGGGTTTGCCTTTGTCGTCAGCCACTATTTCAATGTCTTTGAGCCTGGCGCCCGCCGTCGTTTTGCCCAGTGCTTTTATGACTGCTTCCTTGGCGGCAAAGCGCGCCGCCAGCGAGGGGAGCTTCCCGCGGTAGGATTTTAGCTCGGAGTCGGTGTAAATCCGCTTGAGAAAGCTTTCTCCGCGCTGGGCGATTGCCTCTTTGAGGCGGGCGATTTCAATAATGTCGATGCCGATAGCGTGCATAATAGGCCTTTTAACATAAATCTTGTTTGGGGATTATAGTCTATTTGTGGGGGGTGTTCAAGGTGGGGGGTGGGAATAGATAAAAATGGGGTGGGGCTGGGGCGATTTGGAATTTGGTTGCCGTTGGTGCTAAAATTATGGGCGGAGTGAGTCCGCCTTTTTTATAATGATTGGGGTGTTTTGGTTATCTAGAAAGGGGATTGGATGAAATACAGGCTGCTTGTAGTAGATATCGACGGCACCTTGCTGGGCAGCGAGGGGGGCATCTCGGCTGAGGATAAGGAGGCGCTGGCGGCGGCCCAGCGGGCGGGGGTAAAGGTCTGCCTTTCTACGGGGCGAGCGTCCCAGGGTTGCCGTTGGATTGTCGACGAGCTATCGCTGGACGGCTATCACGTCTTCTTCGACGGGGCGCTGGTCTCGGGACCCGATAAGGAGCTCTACGTCGAGCCGCTGGGGAGGAAGGTGGTGAAGGAGGTGGTCGATTTCGTCCGTAAGAACGACATCTACCTGGAGCTTTATTCGGCGACGGACTATTTTGTCGAGTGGGAGAACTGGGCGACCGAGATTCACCGTAATTACTTTAAGCTGGAGCCGATGGTGGTTGATTTTGCCGAGCTGGGGAGTGGGGAGAAGTTTATTAAGGGGGGGCTGATAACGCGCGATGCTGAAGAGGTGGCTAAGGCTAAGAGCTTTCGCAACCGCTTCGATCGCAGCCTGCGCTTCTCGGTGGCCCGCTCGCCGGCCTACCCCGGAGTCGAGTTTATTAACGTGCTGGCTCCCGAGGTTTCCAAGGGAAAGGCGCTGACGGCGCTGGCTTCGCACCTGGGGGTGTCGCTGAGCGAGGTTATGGCTATCGGGGACGGCACCAACGATATCAGCCTGCTTTCTATAGCCGGGCTGGCGGTGGCTATGGGTAACGCCCCCGATGAGGTCAAGGCGGTAGCCCACCGCGTTACCGATGATGTGGGGAGGAGCGGGGTGGCGGCGGCAGTGAAGAAGTTTTTGCTTTAGGGCTGTGCATCAAGCGTCCACGAAAGGGGTTGAAAGCACGATGGCCCGAACCTGTGCCTTGGCTTTCAACCCCTTTGTTCTTGATTTAGAGCCGCCGATTAGGCGGGCTGCTTATTCTTTGCTTCGGATAGCTTTCACTACCCCGGTCACAACCAGAGCCGCGCCTACTCCAATGGCAATCCAGAAGCCATAGAACGAAGCCCAGAGTATCAGGCTGCGGGAACTCTCGGCCAGGTCTACCATCTCGTCGATTGTTTCACTGGTAAAGGCCATGGAGTTTACGTAAATAGGTGTCGGGTCTCCAGGCATTAGTGGTGCCTTTACGGTTGTCGTGGTAGTGGTGTAGACAGGGACACCGCTAACCGGTTCTACCTTGATTTCAGTCAAAACGTCCATCGTTTGCGGCAAGCCGGTCCCCTCCATTGTGCCGGCGGGTAGGTCACTGAGATCAATCTTGAAGTTATAGACCGTAATCCCATGAAAGGTCTCCTCGCTGACGAAGTTGGCGGGAAGTGCAGTCATTGCCGATGAAGACCAGAAGGAATAGGTCTCTTGCTCTACTCCGGCCGGGAAGGTAAACTGACCGGAGCGGTCCATATTGCCATAGCCGGCCACGTTCTCGCGGGTCGTCCTATCGAGGCCATAGACCTCGGAGGTGCTTGTAAGCAGAATCCCCGCTTCCGCGTGGTAGATATTGATATCCTGTTGGAGAAGTAACACATCGTCTTCGGTTCCAGTTGCCGTCAGTAAACGAACGATATCAGTAGGGATTTCATCTAAAGACATTGTCTCCGAGTTTAGTTGCAAGATGGAACCATCAAATGTATATTCCTGTTCGTAGTCTGCCGGGAGTTTAGCCATGGCGGGGAAAATAGCCAGCAGCCAAACCAGGGCGAAAACAACCAGGGCCAGACCAAAAGTGGTCAAGCCCAGGCTCCAGCCTTTCAATCTCATCTTCTATGCGCCTCCTTATATTTACCTAGATTTACTAGGTATGGTGAGGCATTATACACTGTTGATAACCCTTTTGCAATAGGTAGCTATAAAGAGGTGGAGTTATATAATGTCAGCTTTTATAAGTTCCCGTACCCCTGACGATAGCTCAAAGGTGGAGCTCTATAATATCGCCGTCCTGCAACACGTGGTCTCGCTTGGCCATGACGCCGTCGTGCTTGCCCGAACCCCAGATGCGGGCGTATTTCATCTTGGCGCGGAAGTCTTTATGCACCTCGGCGGCGGCGTCAGCCAGGGTGCTGCACCTCTTCAGGATTATGTGGTCGGTGGGGTCGGGCTTTTGGCCGGGCGCTTTGGTGTAGACGCGGATAATGTCCAGAACTTCGTAGATTCTGGCTTTAAGCTCTTCCAGCCCGCTGCCTTTGGCGGCGGAGACGGCGATAAGGGGAAACCGCCCTTCGTATTGCTTCTTGAGTTTGGCGTAGTTACGTCCGTCTTTATCAATGTCGACCTTGTTGCCGATGACGAGCGCTTTCTTAGGCCAGGTGGTGAACTCGGGGTCAGGCTCATCACGGCTATCGCCTATTAGTACCCTCATCTTTTTGAGCTGCTCGTTGATGGCTTCCATCTGCTCCAATGGGTCGGCGCTCAAGTCCACGATGACCAGCAGGGCGTCGGCGCGGCGGAGCAGGGGAGGCATCCAGAATTCGATTGCCTGGGGCGCCAGGGGCGGGGTGTCGATGAGCTGGATTTTGATGTTCTCGAATTCCATCATGCCGGGGAGCGCCTGGTGGGTGGTGAAGGGGTAGTCGGCGACGGGTGGGGAGGCGTTGGTGATGGCGGCAATGAGTCGGGACTTGCCCGCGTTGGGCAAGCCGATTACAGCCAGCTGGGCGGCGCCTTCTTTCTCGATGACTAACGAGGCGCGGCGGACACCGCTTTTCTTGGCGGCCTGCTGGGTGAGCTTGGCGATTCTGCCCCTGAGCTCGGCGCGGAGGTGGTCGGTGCCCTTGTGCTTGGGCATGATGGCCAGCATCTCTTCCAGCGCGGCTATCTTTTCCAGGGGGTCTTTCGCCTCCCGGAAGTTCTTTTCGGCGTCGAAGTATTGCGGCGGCAGGTTGGCCGGCATTTTTTAGAGGTTCTCCTTTATCTTTTGGGCTAGGCTCTTCGTTATCCCGCTGACATCAGCCAGCTCTTCGGCGGAGGCTTCCCTGATGGCTTTGACCGAGCCGAAGCGGCGCAGCAAAGCCTTCTTGCGCTTGGCGCCGATGCCGGGGACGCTATCCAGCGCTGAGGCGAATGTCTGCCGCCTTCTTACCTTATGGTGGTAGCTGAGGGCGAAGCGGTGCGCCTCGTCGCGGAGGCGCTGCAATAACTGCAAGCCGGGGGAGGAGGGGGGTAAGACGATGGGCTTCGACTGCCTGGGGATGAAAAGCTCCTCGTTTTCTTTAGCCAGTCCGGCAGCGGGAATAGAATCGGCCCCCATTTCCTGCATAGCGGCTAGGGCGGCGCTGAGCTGGCCCTTGCCGCCGTCGATGAGCACCAGGTCGGGCATAATCGCCCAGGTGCCCGAGGCGGCATCCGCCCGCTTGAAGCGCCTTTTGAGTACCTCGGCGAGCATGGCGTAGTCGTCAACACCAGAAACGCTCTTTATCTTGAAGCGCCGATAGTGGGCGGGCCTGGCTTTGCCCTTATCGAAGACGACCATGCTGCCCACCGCCGCTGCACCCTGGATATCGGAGATGTCGTAGCCCTCGATGCGGTTGGGGGGGTGGGGGAGGTTAAGCGCTTCCTTAATCTCTTCCAGCGCCGCCGAAAGCGTCACCGGCGACGCCAGCTGTTTTATCTTCAACTGCTCCAAGCCCTGGTGGGCGTTTTTAGCCACGATATCGACCAGCTGCTTTTTGCTGCCCCTACGGGGCACCTGAATACTGACAGCGCCGCCGCGCTTAGCTTGCAGCCAGCCCTGAAGGGTTTCCGTGTCCTCCACCGGGTGCTGGAGCAAAAGCAGGGGGGGGATGTGGGGGGCGGAGGCATAAAATTGCTGGATGAAGCTGGCCATAATCCGGGACGGCTCTTCGTAGCGGGTGCCCTGCAATACAAAGCTCTCGCGGCCGATTAATTTGCTGTTGCGGATAAAGAACACCTGGACGTAAGCCTGGTCTCTATCATTGGCGAAGGCGATGACGTCCTGCTCGCCTTTGGTCTTAGCGGCGATGCGCTGCCCCTCGACCACCTCAACCACCGCCTGAATCTGGTCTCTGATGCGGGCGGCTTTCTCGAAGTCCATCTCTGCCGCCGCCTTATTCATCCGGCTCTCCAGCTGCTTGACCACTTTTTCCTGCTTGCCCTCCAGGAATAGGATGAGCTGCTTGATGACTTCAGCGTATTCGGCGCGGCTGGTCTTGCCGATGCAGGGGGCGAGGCAGTGGCCGATGTCGTATTCCAGGCAGGGGCGGGGGTCGCTGCCGGTGATGGGGCGGGTGCAGGAACGGAAGGGGAAGATGCCCTTGAGCAATTTAAGGGTCTGGCGTATCGACTTGGCGCTGGCGAAGGGGCCGAAATAGCGCCCGCCGTTTGCCTCTAATTTGCGGGTGATGTGGACGCGGGGCCAGTCCTCGCTCAGGTTTATCTTGAGGTAGGGGAAGCTCTTATCGTCCTTGAGGCGGACGTTGTAGCGGGGGTGGTGTTGCTTAATCAGGTTGAGTTCCAGTATCAGGGCTTCCTGTTCCGAGGCGGTGACGAAGTATTCCAGGTCGGCGACTTTGCTGACCATGCGCCGAATTTTGGGCGTCAGCTTTTGACCTGAGCCGAAGTAGGAGCTTACCCGATGGCGCAGGCTGGACGCCTTGCCGACATAGATGATGTTGCCCTCGGCGTCTTTGAAGAGATAGACACCGGGGGTGGGGGGCAGTCCCCTTAACTGTTCGGTGATGTAGCTTGCCGTCATACGGGTTTATTGTAGCATAGCCTGTGAGCGGGGCAAAGCGCCAGTTGGGGGGCTGAATTTTTCCGGTAGTTATGTTAAAATACATAATAATAACAGGCTAGCGAGGGAGAGCGGTGAAAGAAGCTGTTGACAATTTCCTGGACTATCTGGCAGTGGAGAAGGGCTTTTCGACAAATACCATAGTTGCCTACCGGAACGACCTGCACCAGCTGGCCAGCTTTATCGAGGAGGAAGCGGCCAAGCGGGGCACTATTCCGCCCTGGGTGGCTTTCGACCGCCAGGCGATGATGAGCTACCTGTTGGAGCTTAAAGGGCGGGGTTATGCCACCGCCACCGTCGCCCGCAAGGTAGCCGCGGTGAAGTCTTTCTTCGGCTTTATGGTCGCCGAGGGGATGATGAAGGAGAACCCGACCGAGGGGGTGGCTTCGTCTAAAGTGGGCAAGTCGCTGCCCAAGCCGATTTCCATCGCCCAGGTGCACCGACTCTTAGAACAGCCGACCAAGTCAGCTGCTCACGAAGCCAAGCGGGATAAGGCGATGCTGGAGCTGCTCTACGCCACCGGCATGAGGGCCAGCGAGCTGGTATCGCTAAACCTTGCCGACCTGGATACCGATGGCGGCTATGTGCGCTGCTTCGGCAAGGGGCATAAGGAAAGGCTTATCCCCGTCCACGCGCGGGCGGTGCAGGCGGTGAAGGACTATCTGAGCGAGGTGCGGCCGCGACTGGTGCGGGATGGGGATGAGAAGGCAGTCTTCCTCAACCGCCGCGGCGAGAGGCTGACCCGGCAGGGGTTGTGGCAGATACTTAAGGGATATGCCAAGGCTGCCGAGCTGGGGAAGGAGATTACCCCCCATACGCTGCGGCATAGCTTTGCCACCCACATGCTGGGGGGCGGCGCCGACCTGAGGTCGGTGCAGGAATTGCTGGGGCACGCTAACATCTCCACCACCCAGGTCTATACCCACCTCACCACCGAGCACGTACGTCGCGCTTACGAGAAATCTCACCCCAGAGCCAAGTAGGAGTTTGATATGTCAAGCAAATCGAGAAGGCGGGGCCGACGACTGTCCCGCAGCGAGAGAAGAAAAGTCGGCAGGGTAGTTGCCGCCCCGGTAGTTTTAGAATCGGCGGCGGGAAAAGCCGCGCCGGCGCCACGGGCGGCGGCGCCCGTTAGTGCTACCAGAGCACCAGCCGCGAAGACGGCGTTAGCCGCGCCTCCCGATGTATCCGGCGAGTTGTGGAGGATTGGTATTCTGGCGGGGATAATAGCGGTCATTCTGGTGGTGGTGTATTTCGTTTTGTCTTAACCTTATTGGCAGTGGGTGCCTATATGAACTTGGATTTTGAGGTCGCCAGGGCTGAGCTAGTCGACCACCTCAGCACCGAGATTAAAGATAAGCGGGTACTGGCTGCCATGCGCTCCATACCCCGCGAGAATTTCGTACCCCCGGAGAGCCGGCACCTGGCTTACCAGGATAGACCGCTTCCCATCGGTTACGACCAGACGATTTCACAGCCCTTTATCATCGCCCTTAGGACCGAGGCGCTGGAGCTTAAGGGTGGGGAGAAGGTGCTGGAGGTGGGCACAGGCAGCGGCTACCAGGCGGCTATACTGGCCCGGCTCGCCCGCCTGGTTATTACCACCGAGCGGGTGCCTTCTTTAGCCGACAAGGCGAAAAAGCTGCTGGACGAGCTGGGCTGTAATAATGTCGAGGTGCATCAGGCGGAGAGTACGCTGGGCTGGCGGCGGGGGGCGCCCTACGACGCCATAATGGTTACTGCCGCCGCTCCCAAGGTGCCGCCCTCGCTTTTGTCTCAACTGGCCATCGGGGGGAGGATGGTGGTTCCCGTGGGCTCGCGCCATATCCAAGAGTTATGCAAGGTCACCAGGGGTAGTAAAAAAACGTCCATCCGCAACCTGGGCGGCTGCCGTTTCGTGGCCCTTATCGGGCGGGACGCCTGGGAAGAAGAGTAAGGGAGTTCAATGTGGAAGCATTAGAGGCGATTAATAAAAGGAGAAGTATCCGCAGGTTTAAGTCCACTCCGGTGGAAGATGAGAAGATAGGGCTGGTCCTGGAAGCCGCCCGACAGGCGCCTTCCTGGGGTAATACCCAGTGCTGGCGGTTTGTCGTGGTGCGGGACGCCGAGATAAGGAACCGCCTGGCCGACACCGGTTTCGGTGTGGGTGGGGGCCACCCCAATATAGCCACCGAGGCGATGCGGGTGGCGCCCGTAGCCGTTGTCGCCTGCGCCGAGCTGGGCAAGGCGGGTTGCAGCTATAGAGAGCCCCGCGAGCCGGTTACTGATAAGGGCGACTGGTTTATGTTCGATACCGCCCTGGCCATGCAGAATATGGTGCTGGCGGCCACCGCGCTGGGGCTGGGCACGGTCTATATCGGCGCCTTCGATTCGGTGGCGGCGGAAAAGGTCCTGGGGGTGCCCAAGGGTTATCAAGTGGTCTCAATGACGCCGCTGGGCTATCCCGACGAGGAGCCGGGGCCCAGACCGAGGAAAGAGCTTACCGAGATAGTCTTTCACGACAGGTTCGGCGTTAAGTAGGCTGACTATAGGTAAGGAGGCTATCCGATGAGCGAACTGGGACTGGTTGCCCCTTTCTGGGTGATTGTACTGGTATGGCTGGCCAAGGTGGTGCTGCTTGCCTTCGTTTCGACGCTGCTTGCCTGGTTCGGGGTGCTGACGCTGGACGCGCTCACTCCTCACATCCATGAGCGCCAGCGCATCGGGGAGAGCCCGGTGGCGGTGGGCATTTTCGTCGCCAGCTTTTTCATCTTTATGGGGCTGGTTATCCACGGCGCTATCAGCGCCCTGACCGCGGTCACCGCACCCATAATCTGGTACATCTTCGACTTTAGAATCTGGGGGCTGCTGGCGATAAGTTTCCTGGTGAGTTTGCTGGTGGGGGTAGCCGTATTCTACATTTTTGACAGGTTGACGCCGAAGATATCGTTTTTGAGCATCAACCGCAGCCCGGTGGCGGTGGGAATATTCGTCGGCGGCTACCTCGTCTTCTTCGGGCTGGTACTGCACGCCGCGCTGACGGGACCGTTATGAAAAGAATCGGCATCTTAATCAGTTTAGCCTTCATCCTCCTGGGCGGGCTGGCCAGTGCCGGCTATGCCTGGGCGTCTTCGTCGGAGGGGTTCTACGAGATTGATGGTGAGCTTTTCGACGACTGGGCGGTATGCCGCACGCGGTCTTTCGGCGAGGACGGTTTTTACCAGGTGACCGCGACCGATTTCCGCCCGATTATCGCCTTCGAGAGCCTGGGGGAGAACGCCGATATCGCCTACAGCCTGGGAAAGCAGTTTGCTGAGGAGTACCCCGACATCGTCCAGAGGGCGGAGGCGGTTTTTTATTTCGTGCGGGACAGGGTGGGGTATGCCAGCGACATCGACCTGTTTGGCTATGACGAGTTCGCCCAGAACGCCGACGAGCTGGCGACCATCGTTGGCCAGAACGCCCTGGGCTACGGCGATTGCGAGGACAGCGCCGTGCTGCTGGCGGTGATGTGTAAGGGGGCGGGGCTGCGCTCGGCTATAGCCGTCGGCGAGGAGCATACCGCCGCCCTAATCTACCTGCCCGATTACGACCAAGCCACCGCCTTTTTCGAGCTTTCGGGGGAGACGGGCTGGATATGGGCCGAGGCTACGGGGCGGGATAACCCGCTGGGCTGGGTGCCCAATGAGTTTCTCAACGTGATGGTGGCTGCCTACGAGGTGACCGAGGAGACTCTGGCTCGCACCGAGGAGGCTACGGAGCCGGAGGCTACCGTGGCGCAGACAGAGGGTGGGGTTGGGGGTGGGGGAGACAGCAATTTTTCTATGGTTTTTCCCTTTTTGGGGGTGGTTTTCTTTTTATGGTTTATTAGTTCCTTGTTCCGGAGGAGGCGGCGAGCCAGATAGGTTTCCCCGCCCACCATCCAGGTCTTTCGTCCCACCCGGCCCGCCCTTAGAGGGTATTCACCCTCTAGAATTACTTTGGGGGTGCGCTGCCTCTCCACTCCACCTTTGTTAGCGTAAGTATTTCGGTCCCACCCAGCTCGAAGAGTCTTCGACCTGCCCTAATGAGTAAACTCCTTAACTTGGGTATAAAACTCCCCACACCTTTCGGGAGAGATTGCTTCGTTCTCCTGCCTGCGCAGGACTTCCTCAAGATGACAGTAGAGTTGGGGGTGGATAGGAATGACTTGCTCTATGAGGCGGCTCTGATTATAATAGGGGGGTTAGCTTAGAGAGTGTAAGTGGGTTCCCGAAAAAATAGAAGATTTTTTTTGGGGTGGAAAGGTGACATAGATGCAACAATACGGACTGGAGAATATCAGAAATGTGGCCTTGCTATCTCACAGCGGCGCGGGCAAGACATCAGCCTCGGAGGTGATGCTGTTCGCTGCCGGAGCCATTAAGCGGCTGGGCAAGGTTGGAGACGGCAGCACCACCTCGGACTACGACCCCGACGAGCTAAAGCGGCAGATAAGTATAAGCCTTTCCCTGCTTCCCTGCGAGTGGAAGGGGGTCAAGTTGAATATTATCGATACCCCCGGTTATTCCGACTTCGTCGGCGAGGTCAGGGCGGCGATGAGAGTGAGCGAGGGGGCGGTGATTATGATTTGCGCGGCTTCGGGGGTGGAGGTGGGCACCGAGCAGGTTTGGGGATATTGCGATAAAGCGGAATTGCCGCGGCTTATCTTTATCAACAAGATGGACCGCGAGAACGCCGATTTTAACAAGACGGTGGGGCAGATTCAAGACCGCTTCGGCGCCAAATGCCTGCCGTTGCAGTTGCCCATCGGCGCCCAGAACAGCTTCGAAGGCATAGTCGACCTGCTGACCATGAAAGCCTACAGCGGCACCGACGCCAAGGAAGCCGAGGTGCCGGCGGCGCTCCAGTCCCAGGCCAGCTCTTTCCGGGAGAAGCTGATAGAGGCGATCGCCGAGTTTGACGACAAGCTCATCGAGAAGTACCTGGAGGGGAAGGAGCTGAGCCAGGAGGAGGTCGGGGGGGGGCTGCGCCAGGCGATAGCGGCTGGCAAGATGGTGCCTATCCTGACCGGCTCGGCGTTGAAGAACATCGGCATCGCTATGCTGATGGATGCCATACACGATTACCTGCCTTCGGCTAAAGAGGGAAGGGTGGTGACGTTGAGCGATTCCAAGGAGCAGACGTCGGAGCCGAGCGCGGATAGCCCGCTGGCGGCTCTGGTCTTTAAGACCACCGCCGACCCCTACGTGGGCAAGCTGACCTATTTCCGCGTCTATAACGGCGCTATGACCAGTAATTCCCAGGTCTGGAACGCCAACCGCAAAAGCGCCGAGCGCATCGGGCAGTTGTTTATGGTTCGGGGCAAGAACCAGGAGCCGGTGGGGCAAATCGGGGCGGGGGATATGGGGGCGGTAGCCAAGCTGACCACGACCAATACCGGAGACACGCTTTGCACGCAGGCGAAGCCGCTAAAGATTGCGCCTATCGAGTTCCCCGAGCCGGTTTTCAGCCTGGCGGTCCACCCCAAGACAAAAGCCGACCTGGATAAGCTGGGGGCGGCGCTGACGCGGATGGTTGAGGAGGACCTCACCATCGAGGTGCACCGAGTGGCGGACACCAACGAGACGATCATGTCGGGCATTGGCGAATCGCAGCTCGAGGTCGCCGCCGACCGGATGCAGCGCAAGTTCGGGGTGGGGGTGAAGCTGCAAGTGCCCAAGGTGCCCTATAAAGAAACGATTACCGTCGGCGCTAAAGCCGAGTATAAGCATAAGAAGCAGACGGGGGGGCACGGGCAGTACGGGCATGTCCTCCTGGAGCTGGAGCCTTTGCCCAGAGGGAGCGGGCACGAGTTCGCCGATAAGATAGTGGGCGGCGCCATACCCCGTAACTATGTCCCCGCCGTGGAGAAGGGGGTCAACGAGGCTATCCAGGAGGGGGTTCTGGCGCGCTACCCGGTAATTGACATAAGAGCAACGGTCTATGACGGCAGCTTCCATCCGGTGGATTCCTCGGAGATATGCTTTAAGATTGCCGGGGCGGGGGCGTTCAAAAAGGGCTTGGCCGAGGGGCAGCCCATCCTGCTGGAGCCGATAATGAATATCGAAGTCACCGTCCCCGAGGACTACACGGGGGATATTATCGGCGACATGAACACCAAGCGGGCGCGAGTGCAGGGGATGAACCCGGTGGGTGGCTTTAACGTTATCGAAGCCCAGGTGCCGCAAGCCGAGATTTTGCGCTATTCCATCGACCTGAAGTCAATCACCCAGGGGCGGGGCAGCTATAAGACCAGCTTCAGCCACTACGAAGAGGTGCCCGCCCACGTCACCGAGAAGATTATCGCCGCCCGGCAGGCCGAGAAGAGCTCCTAATCAGGTTGACCTAATCTCCTGCCGCATAAAGACGATGTAGCTGATGGCGAAGCAGACGGCGGTTAAGGCTATCAATACCGTGAACTGGGGCCAGACGATGAGCAGGCTCTGGTCCAGAGATAGGGGATTGGGCAGCATCGAGCTGGTGGTGGTGGAGGTCAACAGCGCGTAGCCTCTCCATACCGGGATGAGGAGTACCTGCGTCGCCTCTTCGAAGAGGAAGTATGGGGAAAGGCGAGCTACCATCAACTGCACTCCCACGGAATCGCTTACCGCGGGCACGAGGAAGTTGATGTAGGGGTTGAAAACGGAAGCGGGGATGCCGATCACTATCCATATGGCGAGAGGGAAGAGCAGGGAGACAGCCAGGCTGCGGAAGAGCACCGAGAAGAGTATCGCTAATCCCATCCAGAAGGCGCCGTAGATAACCGCCGATACGAAGTAGATGAATAGCCTTACGATTTCCTCGGCGGAGGGGGGCACGCCGATCATCCTCAAGCCGTAGCCTCCAACCAGGAGTATGATAGCTCCTATCATGATGGCCAGGGTGACTATGCCCGCCAGGAACTTGCCGTTGATAACGCTGTCCCGATAGATAGGCTGGGAGAGTATTCGGTTAAGCGTGCCGCTGGAGCGCTCGCCGTTGATGGCGTCGAAGCCCAGGGCGATGCCGATTATGGGCACGAGCAGGGCAATGAATACCGCCATCGAGGGTATATCTTGGCCGGTGGTGGTGAACAGTTTGATGAAGACGGGGCCGGGGTCGATGGCCGCCTCGCGGATGCCATTGTAGGCGGCATAGATGGCGACGGCGCTGGCGATAAAGACCAGCAAAAAGAGGACGAAACACCTTACGCTGGTGAAGTAGTCGGCTAATTCTTTGCGCAGGATGGTCAGCATTTATCCAATCAACCCTCGTGGAAATACTTCATATAGATATCGTCCAGGGAGAATTCCTGGATTTTAACCTGAATTAGCGCCACGCCGTTTTGTACCACCGCCTTGGAAATCTCCGCCCGCAGGTCGGCGTCGGTGGTTATGCGCAGCACGTTGCCCTCGGCGGCTACCTTGATTACCCCCTTAATCTTTTTAATCACCCCGATAAGCTGGGGGCTGGGCTCGGCGGTTTCCACCTCTATTCTGAAGCGGCCTTCCGTCATGGCGTCCCGGCCTATTTCGTCGAGGGCGCCCTGGACCACCATTTTGCCCTTGGAAAGTATGCCGATGCTGTGGCAGACCCGCTGCACTTCGTAGAGGCGGTGGGAGGAAAAGACCACCGTCGTGCCCATCTTGGGCAGGTTGCCTATCAAGTCTATAATCTGGTTGATGCCTTCGGGGTCGAGCCCGGCGGTGGGTTCGTCGAGGAAGGCTACCTTGGGCTTTTTGACCAGCACGTCGGCTATACCTAAGCGCTGCTTCATACCGCGGGAGAACTTGTTCACCGTCTTGTTTCCCACCTCGCCCAGGCCCACCGATTTCAATACCTGTTCGATGAGGGGCTCGGACTCGGCGGCGCCGATATTATTGAGCTCGGCGATGAACCTGAGGTTTTCCCTGGCGGTGAGGGTATCGTAGAAGCCGACCTTTTCCGGCAGGTAGCCCGCCAGGCGCTTTACCTTGAGCGGCTCGCGGGTGGAGTCGAAGCCGTAGATCTTGGCGGTGCCCGATGCCGGCTCGGTCAGCCCCATCAGCATGAGGATGGAGGTGGTCTTGCCCGCGCCGTTGGGGCCGAGCAGGCCGAACACCTCGTTTTCGGCGACCTCAAGGTTGAGGCGGTCGACCACGGTGACGCCGTCGTACTTCTTGGTCAGGTCCTCGGTCTTAACTACAATCTTTTTGCCCATATTCTACCGTCGGCTGAAGCGCATGAAGATAACGGCCAGTCCCGCAATGACCAGTACTATAATGCCGATGCCCACCCATCCCCAGAGGGAGGATGTCTTTACGGTAACCCTGATTTCCAGGCTGTCCGAAGCCTGCGTGCCCGATGCCCGGACGATGAGTTCGTAGTCGCCGGAGATGGCATCGGGGGGCGGTTTGATGTTCATCTCTACCGTCTGGTAATCGCCCGCCGCCACGGAGTTTATGTTGGTCTGGGAGAGTTCGACCGTCCACCCCTTCGGTTTGTTGGTGGAGAGGCTGATATTGTCGATGGCGCCCGTGCCGCTGTTGGCTACGGCTAAGGTGAAGTAGTTGTCCTTGCCCGCTTGAGCCGTGGTGCTGAGGACACCGTCGGGCGAGGTGAGATACAGTGTGTAGGTGGCGGGTACGGAGGTTACTACCGCCGTGAGCTCGATGGAACTCTTAATATCGCCCGAGCTTGCCTCTAACGTTATCGGGTATTCGCCCACCTCGGGGGCAAGCCAGGAGGCGGGGGTGGCGGTAACGATTATCTTCTGGACGGTGGAGCTTTCGCCCTCTTCCGGCGGCTCCATCCTTATATCCAGTATCTGCCTGTCCCGGGGATAGGAGGGGGTAATGGAGGTCGTCCAGTCCGTGGGTCCCGTAGCCACCAGGTCGAAGACCCGTGCCTCGGTGCCCGTGTATTCCAGATCAATCGTGAATTCGACGCTTGCCCCGGAGACTATCTCCAGCTTGTAGTAGGGAGTGGTAAGCTCAAGGGTGGCATCGCCCTGAGCTAGAACGGGGCTTAGAGGGAGGAGAGTCATTAAACACACCATTAAGATGCCGAAAGCTATCAGTCTTTTTTTCATCGTTTTGCCCCCTTGGCTAATTTGTTTCGTATCATATCAGAGCCGCTGGTCGATAGCAAGTGATTATAGTCATGGTTTTAACCGGCGAGCAGTTCCTTGAGCTTCTCGGTGAAGGCGGGCAGCGCCTTCTTCCAGTCGCCGACCAGCCCGAAGCGGGCTTCCCGGAAGATGTTGGCTTCGGGGTCTTTGTTGATGGCGACTATGGTCTTGGAGCCGGAGCAGCCCGACATGTGCTGGCTGGAACCGGACAGGGCGATGGCGATATAGAGTTCGGGAGCCACAATCTTACCGGTGAGGCCTATCTGCGCTCCCGCGGGTACCCATTCGTTGTCGCAGGGCGGGCGGGTAGCGCCTACCGCGCCCTTGAGCAGCTTAGCCAGCTCTTCGAGCTGGGCGAAGCCCTCGGCGCCGCCGATGCCCCTGCCGCCGCAGACTATGACCTCGGCGTCTTCCAGCTTTATGCCTGTTATCTTTTCCGCCACCTTCTCCAGCACCTTGGTCCTTACCGCCGACGGGTCCAGACCAGCCTCGACCTTAACCACCTCCCCTTTTCGGGAGGGGTCGGGTTCCAGGGGCGTCATTGTCTTGGCTCTTACCGTGGCTATCTGGGGGAAGGAGTCGGTGGTGAAGACAGCCTGGGCGTTGCCGCCGTAGACGGGCTTGGTCTGCAGTAACAGCTTTGATTGGGGGTCAATGGCCAGCTCCAGGCAGCCCAGAGAAGCAGCCGTCTTGAAGCGGAAAGCCAGCCTGGGCGCCAGGTCGCGGCCGAGGGAGGTCTGCCCCAGCAGTAGAATCCGGGGCGCCGCCTGCCCGACGACCTTTTCCATAACCGAGACGTAAGAATCGGTTTGATAGTCTTTGAGCTGGGGGTCGTCGACGACATAGACCTTATCGGCGCCGTAGGCGATGGCTTCTTTAGCCAGCTCGCTTACACCGCTGCCGACCAGCACCGCCGATAGCTCCTGACCCAGGTCGTCAGCCAGTTTGCGGCCGCAGCCTAAAAGCTCGGTGGCGATTGCCGCCAGCTTGCCTTCTTTAGTTTCGCAGAAGATGAGAACGCCTTTATTTTCAGCCATGGCTTGCCTCCTTATCTATAGCAAAAGAATGTTAAGAACCGGTTAAGAATTCTATAGTACCTTGACTTCGCGCAGTTTTGCCGCCAGGTTGGCGCCCGCTTCTTCGGGGCTTTCGCCTGCCACCATCTCGCACTTGCCTTCGCGGGCAGGCTGGAACAGTTTCTGCAGCTTGATGTGCCGCCCTTGAGCGCCTATCTGGGAGGCTTCGACGCCGATATCGGCGGGCTTCCAGACAACAGGTTCCTTTTTCTTGGCGCCCATGATGCCCTTGATGGTGGGGTAGCGGGGCTCGCCGATTTCGTTGCTGACGGTAATCAGGCAGGGCAGGGAGACCTCGACGACCTCGTAGCCTTCATCGGTGACCCGTTCCAGCTTTGCCTTGCCGCCGGCGGGCTCTATCTTCTTGACCAGGGTGACGCTGGGCAGCCCCAGGATTTCGGCGATGCCCGAGCCGACCTGTCCCGCATTCCAGTCGGAAGCCTCGCGGCCGCAGAAGATGATGTCGTATTCGCCTATCTTCTTGATAGCCATCGCCAGCGCGTAGGCGGTTGACCAGCTGTCGCCGCCGTCGAAGGCTTCGTCCTCTAATAAAATCAATTCGTCAGCCCCCATCGCCAGCGGTTTTTTGACGATGTCCCGGAGCTGGTTGGCGCCCAGGCTGACGGCGGTGACCTTGCCGCCCTGGGCGTCCTTAATCTTGAGCGCCGCCTCGACGCCGTATTCGGCGTAGGGGTCGATTACGGGCGATACCCCCTGGGGAGGCACTACTTTGTTGCCCACGGGGTCTATCTTGAAGCTGGCGGGGGGTGCTTCGGGGTCGATTACTTGCTTTATGCAGACAATCATGTTCATAAAGCTCTATTCCTCCTGCTTATTGATTGTTTAAAAGCTGGGAAATCCAACTAACTAATTTAGCATCGGGGCTTAATGAGTGTCAAGGCGAGTCGGGGGGTGGGGTGTCGATGTCGATGATAATGCCCTCGCAGTCAACGGGGACTTCGAGGACGTCTTCGGGGTGTTCCTTGATTATCTCCCTGCCGCCGATGTCGCCGCTCAAATGGGATAGCTGCGCCTGGTATTTCCGGGCGAAGATGAGGGGGTGGCCCCTTTGTCCGTTATAGGTGGGAATGGCGATGCCCTTTTTGCTGCCGCCGAAGGCGTCAATGAGGCGGTTGATGGTGGGGCTATCGACATAGGGCTGGTCGCCCAGGACGAGCATTATCGCCTGCGCCTGGCTATCGACGAATTTCAGCCCCGCGGCGATGGAGGTGCTCATCCCCTTTCGATAGAGCGGGTTTACCACCACCTTGATGGGCTTGCCCGATAATCTCTTCACTATCTCTTCGGCTTTGTAGCCCAGCACCACGATGACCTCGGTTAGGTGAGAGCCGAGGAGGTTATCCAGGGTTTGTTCCAGAATGGTGCTGTCGCCCAGGGGCATCAGCTGCTTGAGTTTTCCCATGCGGCTGGCCCTGCCCGCCGCCAGCAGTATTGCCGAGACCGAGCCCACCTCCATTATTTTGCCACCTTTGCCCGGCTGAGGCTTAAGGATATCACCCGCTCGATGCCGCTAAAATCCCGGGAGACCTCTACAGCGCCGTCGGGGAATAGGCTCTTTAGCAGGCCTGTTATTGTCTCCCCCTGCCCGGCGCCTATTTCCAGCAGCATCGAGCCGCCGCCGGCAAGTTTGCTTTTAGCCTGGCGGCAGAGCCTGGCAATGCTTTCCGTTCCCTCGGCGCCGCCGTCGAGGGCGAGCAATGGCTCGAAGTTTTGCGGGGTTAACTCCGATTCCTTGACGTAGGGGAGGTTGGCGACGATAAGGTCGATTGGTTCCGGTACGGGCTTCAGCATATCGCCCTGTAATAGACGGATTCTATCGGTTACGCTATGCCGCTGACAGTTGACCAGAGCCACCTCAAGGGTGGGGAGAGATATATCGGTGGCGTAGATTCTGGTTCTCGGTAATTCCAGCGCCAGGCTTACGGCGATGGCGCCGCAGCCGGTGCCGATATCGGCTATAGTAGAGACGGGCTGGCTCTGCGACAGCCTTAGAGCCGTTTCCACCAGCAGTTCGCTTTCGGGGCGGGGGATAAGGGTGTGGGGGTTGACATAAAATTCCAGCCCGTAGAATTCGCGGCGGCCGGTGATATAGGCGGTGGGCTCGCCGCTGAGGCGGCGTTCGACCAAATGCCCGAAGGCTTTTTCGTCTTCGGGACTTAGTTCTTGTTCGAGGTCAAGGTATAGCCGTGTGCGATTTATCTTTAAAACGTGTCTCAACAGTAGCTCGGCTTCCAGGGGGGCGTCTTCGATGGCGTTTTGGGCCAGGATGCCCCGGGCGCGGCTGAGAGCGGCTTTGAGCTTCACGCTGGCTGTTTCTCCGTCTGTTTTGTCTGCTCGCTGGCGGATAGGGCGTCGATAAGCTCGTCGAGCTCGCCGTCCATGATGCGGGGCAGGTTGTGCAGGTTTTTACCGAGGCGGTGGTCGGAGACGCGGTCTTGGGGGAAATTATATGTTCTTATCTTTTCGGCGCGGTCGCCCGTGCCCACCTGGGAGCGGCGCTGCTGGGTGATGGCTGCTTCCTGCTTGGTGCGCTCGATATCAAGAAGGCGGGCGCGGAGCACCGACATCGCCTTGGTGCGGTTTCTTAGCTGGGAGCGTTCGTCCTGGCAGGTGCTGACGATGCCGGTGGGGAGGTGGGTAATGCGCACGGCGGTGGCTACCTTGTTTACATTTTGCCCCCCGGCCCCGCCGCTATGGTAGATGTCAATTCTAAGGTCATCGGGGTTGATTTTCACCTCCACCTCATCGGCCTGGGGGAGGATGGCCACGGTGGCGGTTGAGGTGTGGAGCCGGCCTGAGGATTCGGTAACCGGCACCCGCTGTACCCGATGCACCCCTCGCTCGTATTTGAGGCGGCTGAAGGCGCCTTTGCCCCTGACCTCGAATATAATCTCCTTAAAGCCGCCGATGCCGCTCTCGTTGCTATTAATAATATCCACTGCCCAGCCCTTGGACAGGGCGTAGCGGGAATACATGCGGAAGAGGTCGGCAGCGAACAGTCCGGCTTCATTGCCGCCAGCGCCCGCCCGAATCTCGATAATGATGTCGCGGTCGTCGTTGGCGTCCTTGGGCAACAGGGCGAGCTTGAGCGCCTCGAGCAGGCGGTCCTGCTGAGGTAGGAGCTTTTCTATCTCCTGCCGGGCCAGGGCAGCCATTTCTTCATCCAGCTTGCTGTCGAGCATAGCCTTTGTGTCTTCCAGCTGCTTGGTGGTTGCCTTGTATTTTCGGTAGGTGGCGACTACATCCTCAATGCCCGCCCGCTCCTGAGCCAGCGCCTGCACCTTTTTGAGGTCGGTGGCGATTTCGGGCTTAGAGATTTGCCGGTTTAGCTCTTCGTAGCGCTTTTCTATTTGGTTTAGTCTGTCCCACATGACGGTCTCCGCTGAAAATTATAGCACAGGCGTAGGGGGTGCTCAAATGAGATGGGTCAGAAGACGATGAGTGGTTAACTTCACCAGGCTGTGCTAGAATAACTGGAATTAGAATAACTGGAATATAGAATGAAACGAGGCGAAAAGGGCAAAAACATGGATCCTAGAATGCTGGCGTTGTATTTCGTCATTGGCGGAGCTTTAGTATCCGCGATAACCTATTTTGGCAGCCACGCTAAAGGCCAGATTGCTGCCTTTATTGCTTTCTTTCCCAGTATTAGCGTAATAACCATATGCAGCATATATTTTGCCAGCGGTACCAAGGAGGCTGTTTCCTATACCAAGAATATGCTGATACTAGTGCCCCCCTGGGTGCTCTACGGCCTTGGAATGTTCTTCCTTCTGCCCCGCATCGGTTTAGCCTACTCCCGCGTTATAAGCATTGCTGTCTACATCGGGACGGCATTGCTTATCATGAAGTTGACCTGAGTCTCTGGAAAGAAAAAAAGTGGCTCCCCGAGTAGGACTCGAACCTACAACCTAGCGGTTAACAGCCGCGCGCTCTACCGATTGAGCTATCGGGGAACACAGGGGCGGCGTGTCTATCATTATTGCCTCTGCCGATGTCGGCGTCAAGGGGCGATTAGAGATAAAGGGGTTTTAAGCAGCCGGGGTTTCACCCGGGTGCAGTTTCTTCCATTTCGCCAGCAGTTGCTCCCGACTTTCCTTGTGGGCGGGGTCGGGCACGCAGGAGTCCACCGGACAGACCTCGACACAGCGCGAGGACTCGTGGGCACCTACACACTCGGTGCACTTACCGGGGTCGATTATATAGATTTCATCTCCTTCACTGATAGCCTCGTTGGGACATTCAGGCTCACAGGCTCCGCAGCTAATGCACTCCTCGGTAATCTTGTATGCCATTTCTTAAACTATCCTCCTGGTCTTGATTGAGTTTTATTTTACCATTATTCCCCGTTCAATGCACCTTTTAACCACCTCCTTGAGAGAGCCGTTTTCAGTCGGGCGGCTCTTCTTTCATCCAGATGCGGTACATTTTTTCGCCGGCTTCTTCAAAGCACTTAAATCCGGTGGCGTCCACCTCCTCCACCTCAACCTCACCCAGCTCGCGGCACTGCTCCAGCCAGTTCCGGAAGTGGGCGCCGCCGCCGAAATAGACCTTGCGCCACTTGTTGCCGTTGGCGTCTACCTTCTCTCTGACCAGCTCTTCCTGAGCCAGCCTTGCCTGTTCCCTCGCTTCTTCCGACATCCGTCTCTACCTTAAATAGACTAAGTCTAAAGCTTGGTGGGCGTCAAGGGGCGGTCTTCTTTTGGGCCAGGGCTTGCTTGAGGGACTGGCCGAAGGCATTCATAATCTCGGAATCATATTTTTCAATCTCGACCCGGTCGCAGAGCTTGGCCAGCTCGGGGTCGAGGGGCAGTTGCCCCAGCAGGGGCGCTTTGGATGTCTCGGCCATTTCTTTGCCCCGGCTGGGGCCGAAGATTTCAATCCGCTTGTCCATCTCGGGTATGTATAGGTAGCTCATATTCTCCACCACCCCCAGCACGGCTTTGTCCATCTTTTGCGCCATGTTGACCGCTTTCCGGACGATCATGGCGGTCAGGTCCTGGGGGGTGAAGACGATGATAACCCCGGAGATGGGGAATGACTGCATTACGGTGAGGGGGGCGTCGGCGGTGCCGGGGGGTAGGTCTATCAGCAGGTAGTCCAGCTTGCCCCAGAGGACGTCTTGCCAGAACTGCTTGATGGTGTTGCTGATGAGGGGGCCGCGCCAGATAACGGCGTCGTCTTCCTGGGGCAATAGCAGGTTGATGGACATTACTTCGATGCCCGAACGCGAGAGCACGGGCAGGATGCCGCTCTCGCTGCCGCTGGGGCGGCCGGCGATGCCGAACATCTTGGGGATGCTGGGGCCGGTGAGGTCGGCATCCAGTATGCCTACCTCGTAGCCCTGGCGCTTGAGGACGATGGCGGCCAGACCCGCCACCAACGATTTGCCCACCCCACCCTTGCCGCTCATCACGGCGATGATATTGCCGATTTGATTCAGCTCGGCGGGCTTGGCCTCGCTGAACTCTATTTCCACCTTTTTTACCCCCGACAGCTTACCCACCACCTCTTTGGTCTTGGTGGTGAGCCATTCCCGAGTTTCGTCGTTGAGGGCGGTGGATGACAGCGTGATTTTGACTTCTTTGTCCGAGATAGCCAGCTGCCTGACCAGGTTCAAACCGTTAAGACTGCGCATAACGCCGGGAACCATTACCTTTTCCAGGCTTTCTCTTATCTGTTTTTCGGTTGCCATAAAAGATTCTCCCCTCTTGGCTAGTCTCTTTCGCCGAATATCAGGGTGCCGATTCTTACCAGGTTTGCCCCTTCTTCCAGGGCTACCCGGTAGGAGTTGGTCATGCCCATGGATAGGTATTTCATCTCGACGTTGGCTATCGCCAGCGCTTTGATGCGCTCAAAAATCTTCTTGGTGGTTACGAAATAGGGTCGGGAGTCTTCGGGGTTGCCGAAGCGGGGACCCATGGTCATCAGCCCCATTAGCTTGATGTTGGGCAGGACGGAGATTGCTTTGATGAGTTCTTCGGCCTTTTCGGGCAGCACCCCCGCTTTCTGCTTCTCCCGCCCGCTGTTTATCTCGACCAGCACCGGCATCGCCTTGCCCGTTTGGGCACAGCGCCTGTCAATCTCTTGAGCCAGCTCAACCGAGTCGACGGTTTCTATCATGTCAAAAAGCTTTACCGCTTTTTTGACCTTGTTCTTTTGCAGGTGGCCGATGAAGTGCCAGCGGGCTTTGTTGCCGACGGCGGGGTAGATTGCCTCGGCTTCCTGGATGTAGTTTTCCCCGATAATCTTTATGCCCGCTTCCACCGCTGCCATTACTTCCTCCGCCGTCCTCGTCTTGGCGGCGGCGACCAGCTCCACCCCCGCGGGCAGCTCTTTGAGTAGTTTCTGGCTGTTTTCCCTGATTCCCATAACGAATTAGTTGGCTTAAAAGTTCCAGAATAGCGCCAGCATTATGATGCCTATATTCAGTACGACGCCGATAGTCATCATTTTATCCCAGTAAAGGGCGAGAAAGAGTGTGGAGACTGCCGCCGTCGAGATGGCCGGTATTCCCCACCAGTCCTGTGAAATGAGCACTCCGATGCCGCTGACGGCAAAGCCCACGGTTGCCAGAATCATAAGGGCGATGCCCAGCTTTAAGGCAGTCGATTGGTCAAGGCCGACCTTTTTTACCAGCCAGCGTCCGGTGAGGACAGTCCAGGGTTTGGCACCTGGCTCCTTTTCCTGGGGCGCCGCGTACACCCAGTGGACCATTCCGTGCAAGATTAAGAAGATGCCTGTTAAAATTTGCAGCCACATTTTGCCCCTCCTTTTCGGAGCAAGGTCTAGTTAGGCGGAGGCACCCCGCCGCAGGGTGAGCGAGGCTAATATCATCAGACCCGCGGCATAGCCGGCCAGGACGCCGATTTCCTTACCTATGTCCAGCAGGCCCTGTCCCTGGAGCATCAAAGCCCTGATGCCGTCCACGCCGTAGGTCAGGGGCAGGAACCTGGCTATCCACTGCAGGTATTCCGGCATCTGCTCCACCGGCCAGAGCAGCCCGCAGAGAAACATCTGGGGTAGTATGATTAAGGGGATGAACTGCACCATCTGGAACTCGTTTCGGGCAAAGACGGAGATGAAAATCCCCAGACAAACCGCCAGAATACCGATGATAATCTCGAAGACAATAATCTGCCAGAGCTCGCCGTGGAAGCTGACATTGAGCACATATATCAGATAGAAGAATAGAATCATGGTCTGGAGCACGGCGAAGAGCAGGAAACCGAGCAGATAACCCCCCACTATATCCAGCTTGGAGACGGGCGAAGCCATCAGCCGTTCCAGCGTTCCCTGGGAGCGCTCTCTCAAAAAGCTGATGCCGGTGAGCAGGAAACCGAAGAAGAGTATCAACACCGCCAGCACGGCGGGGGCGATATAGTCCAGCATTTGTTTTTCGGGAATGCTGACGCCGACGATGCTGGCTATCACCAGCGGGACGGCTACCAGCAGTACCATGGTGCGCCGGTCGCGAATCAGCTGATATATAATCCGGTTGGCGATGGTAAATATCTGGTTAAACACTTTTATCCTCGCGGTGAATATAATATAAAAAGGCGTCTTCCAGGTTGGCGTCCGCTTTGCCGGTGGCTTTCCTCAGCTCGTTCGGCGTGCCCTGGGCGATGACGCCGCCGCCGCGCATGAAAATCAGGCGGTCGCAGTGGGCGGCGTCGTCCATAGTGTGGCTGGAAACGATAAGGGTGGTGCCCTGATGGGTGAGGTCGGCGAAGTGCTCCCAGAAGGTGAACCTGAGTTCGGGGTCGAGGCCGACGGTAGGCTCGTCGAGAAAGAGCAGGGGAGGCTGGTGGACGATGGCGCAGGCCAGGCTGACCCTCTGTTTCATGCCGCCGCTGAGCTTCATTACCGAGTCCTGGCGGCGCTGCCAGAGGTCGACCAGTCTTATTACCTCTTCCACGCGTTTCGCCCTCTGGCGCTTATCGTTCATCTGGTAGACGCGGGCGAAGAAGTTTACGTTCTGAATGACCGACAGCTCGGTGTAGAGGGAAGGCAACTGGGGCATATAGCCGATAAGGTGAGCGGTCTGGCGGGAGGGGGTCTGCCCCAGTATCCTTATGCTGCCCGATTTGGGCTTTAGGAGCCCAACCAGCATTCGAATGAGGGTGGTCTTGCCGGCGCCGTTGGGGCCGAGTAAGCCGAAACTGATGCCGCGGGGCACCTGAAGCGTTAGCTCGTCGATTGCCTTGATGTTTTTATAGCTGAACGAGGCTTTGTCTACCTCAACCGCCGCTGTTGCCGCTTGCCTCTTTGCCATGTCTGTCAGTGTTAAGAATATAATTCCACGCCAGATTAGTCAAGCGGGGGTGGGGGGTGAGGTGGGGTGCATTAACTAATGAGGGTGGCTGCCGAGCCAGGATTCGAACCTGGGTCAAAGGATCCAAAGTCCTCTGTGCTACCGCTGCACTACTCGGCATTCGAAGTGGTGCCGAAGGTCGGGTTCGAACCGACACGGAGGTTGCCCCCCAACAGTTTTTGAGACTGTCGCGTCTGCCTGTTCCGCCACTTCGGCTCTACAAAGTCCTGATATCCGCCCTAGGTTGCCGTATTTTACTGCATAAAGGGGGGTGGCGCAAGCTGGCTGTGCCTGTAGCCGAACGTTTTTGGGGGGAGTTTAAAAGCGGAAGACGAGATTCGAACTCGCGACCCTCTCCTTGGCAAGGAGATGCTCTACCGCTGAGCCACTTCCGCCCTAATTTAATGGTGCCGAGGCCCAGAATTGAACTGGGGACACGCGGATTTTCAGTCCGCTGCTCTACCGACTGAGCTACCTCGGCACGGGAGTTATGGGAGTTATTTTAGCTATTGGTGATATGAGTGTCAAGCAAGCTGTTGACAAGGACACCCGCCAGAACTAGGATTGGTTATCAGGGTATAGATAATGAAATCGGGCACGGAGAGGTAAAATTATGGCTCTTCTGGACTTAATAAAACACAGAAAAAGCGTTAGGGATTTCCTGGATAGACCTGTTGAGCGAGAGAAAATAATGATGTGTCTTGAGGCGGCCAGGCTAGCCCCCTCGGAAAGCAATTCACAGCCGTGGCGATTCATAGTGGTGGATGACAAAGAGCTAAAGAACAAGCTCTGTGACGCCGCTTTCGGCGGTCTCTACTTTATAAATACCTTTTGCAAAACGGCACCGGTCATAGTCGTTGTCATCTCGGAAAAGTCCAAGTTTCTGGCTAGAGTCGGAGGAATGTTCCGGGGCACGAAATATTACTTAATAGATATAGGGATAACCTGTGAGCATTTCGTACTGGAGGCTGAAGACCTGGGCCTGGGGACCTGCTGGATAGGCTGGTTCAACGAACGGGCGGTGAAATCAGTATTGAACATCCCGCAGAATAAAAAGATAGATATCTTGATAGCGCTGGGCTATTACGATAGGGAAAAGCTGGGGCCGGAACACGGCCGGGAGCCGACGGACAAAATCGCCTCCTTTAACTCCTGTTGAGTGGTGTGACCTTTATGTTTTCTAATCAATCTCGCCCAGAGCGGCGCAAGGTCTTCGGTCTTAACCCCAATGTCTTCTTTCTGGGCATAGTAAGCCTGCTGACCGATATCTCCAGCGAGATGATTTTTACCCTTGTCCCCCTCTTTTTGTTCAATGTGCTGAGGATAGGCACTCCCATTATCGGTCTTATCGGTGGGCTGTCGGAAAGCGCCGACGCTGTCTTCAGGATTCTCAGCGGCTGGCTCAGCGATAGGGTGGGCAGGCGCAAACCCCTGGCAGTAGTGGGGTACAGTATTTCTACAATAGCCAAGCCCTTTATGTACCTGGCATCAAGCTGGGGTGGCGTGCTGGCAGTCAGATTCGGCGACAGGCTGGGGAAGGGTATCCGCACCTCCCCCCGCGATGCCCTGGTGGCTGATTCGGTCTCAGCTAAGGAAAGGGGCAAAGGCTTTGGCTTGCACCGGGCGATGGATACTTTCGGCGCCGTCCTGGGGCTGGCCATAGCCGCTATCATTATCTACTTTGTTCAGGGTGGAGAGCTGAAGCTTAGTCCAGAAACTTACAAATGGCTGATAGTGGTTGGTATCGTCCCCGCAGTGCTGGCGATAGCGGTGCTACTATTCTTTGTCCACGAGAGGAAGAAAGCCTCCCCCGGTGCTCAGCAGAAGTTGCCCCGAATTGGATTGGCTGGTTTTGATACGCGGTTCAAGCTGTTTCTGGTGGTTATGGCGGTGTTTACCCTGGGCAACTCCAGCGATTTTTTCGTTATCTTGAGGGCGCAGAACCTGGGGTCATCGGTTATCTATGTGGTCTTGATGCTGGTGGTGTTTAATCTCGTCTACGCCGTTACCGCTCTGCCGGCGGGGGTGCTATCGGACAGGCTAGGGAGACGGCGGGTTATCATCCTGGGCTGGTTTATCTATGTCCTGGTCTACCTGGGGTTTGCTCTGGCATCGGAGCTATGGCAGGTCTGGCTGCTCTTTGCCGGCTACGGGCTCTACTATGGGGTGGTGGAGGGGGTGGCGCGAGCCTTCGTCGCCGATCTGGTCCCCAAGGAGAGGCGGGGCACCGCCTACGGACTTTATCACGGGGTGGTGGGGATGTCCCTTTTGCCCGCCAGCCTGATTGCCGGCTGGCTGTGGCAGGCTTATAGCCCCGCCGTCCCCTTCTACTTCGGCGCCGGCCTGGCTTTTATAGCTATGCTGGGGATTATGGCGCTGGTCAGGGAGTAGGGTTTGGGGGTATTGACAAAGCCGTAAATTGCGGGTAATGTCTTAAAAAATAATCGCGAGGAGGTGCGTATGAAAAGGTCTGTTTTGAGGTGGGAGCTGGTCGGTATCGGGGTCATCTTCATCGTGGGGGCGATGTTCCACTTCCTTTTCGAGTGGGCGGGCGGCTGGTCGCCCGTGGGCGTCATCGCCGCCGTCAACGAGAGCGTCTGGGAGCACTTTAAGATAGCCTTCTGGCCAGCCCTGTTTTACGCCATCATCGAGTACCCCTTCTTGAAGCGCTCGGTCAATAACTTCTTCATCGCCAAAGCCATCGGTATCTACGTCATGCCCGTTGTCATCGCCGCCATCTTTTACGGCTATACGGCTATTTTCGGCGAGGAGATTTTAATCGTCGATATCTCGATTTTCTTCGTCGCCGTCGCCCTGGGACAACTCGCCAGCTATAAGATACTGACTATGGAACAGTGGCCGAGGTGGATTTGCGGGGTGGGGGTGGCAATGGTAATCCTGCTGGCGGTGGCTTTCGGCGTTTTTACCTTCTATCCGCCTGAGCTGGGCATCTTCCGTGACGCGGTGAGTGGGGGGTATGGGATTATTCATTAGGGGTGG
>JALHSZ010000010.1 GCA_022865485.1 Dehalococcoidales bacterium
AATATAATCCCCCTCCTCCCGGGTTGAGAAGAGGGGGATTAGTTTTATCTGTAGAGCTAGGCGACGATAAACAGCGGGCACATCACCAGGGTGACGGTCGCCAGCATCTTTACCAGCACGTGCAGCGAAGGCCCCGCCGTATCTTTAAGCGGGTCGCCTAAGGTATCGCCGACCACAGCCGCCTGATGGGCAAAGCTCCCCTTGCCGATGGGCTTGCCCTCGGCGTCCTTGAGCTGTCCGTCCTCAATCATCTTCTTAGCGTTATCCCAGGCGCCGCCGCCGTTGTTCATAAAAGAAGCCATCATGATGCCGCCGATAGTGCCCACCATCAGCACGGCGCCAACGACCATGGCGGCGTCATAACCGGGGATAAAGCGGAAGATAACGCCGATGACAATCGGCCCCAGCACGGGCAAAAGACCGGGGGCAATCATTTCCCTTAAGGCCGCGCGGGTGGTGATGTCCACCGCCCGGGTGTAATCGGGCTTGGAGGTCCCCGCCAGAATGCCGGGGTCGGCGCGGAACTGGCGGCGCACCTCCTCGATAATCTTTGAAGCCGTCCGGCCCACCGCCTTGATGGCCCAGGCGCTGAAGAGATAGACAATCATCACCGCCAGCAGGGCGCCGACGAAGACCTCGATACGGGCGATATTAACGATATTATACATACCGACCTCGCCGAACTTGATGAAAGAAACCCTGTCCAGGTAAGCCTGGAAGAGCAGGAAGGCGGCCAGGCCCGCCGAGACCATGGCGTAGCCCTTGGTCAGGGCTTTGGTGGTGTTGCCCACGGCATCCAGGCGGTCGGTCACTTTGCGCACCGCGGGTCCCGCGCCCGCCATCTCGTTAATGCCGTTGGCGTTATCGGTGATAGGCCCGAAGGTATCCATTGATAAGACGTAGGGGCAGGTCATGAGCATGCCCATGGTGGCCACCGCCGTGCCGAAGGCACCGGCGCCGTGGACCCCGCTCATATCCCCCATCCAGAAGGAAAGCAGCAGCGAAATGCCGATAACCAGGGCGGTAGCCAGCGTCGTCTCGAAGCCCACCGACATGCCCATGATAATGTTGGTGGCGGGGCCGGTTCTGGAGGCTTCGGCGATGTCGCGCACCGGCCTGAAACGCCACTCGGTGTAATACTGGGTGACAAAGACGATGACCACGCTGGCGGCGATACCGACAACGCCGGCGCCGAAGAGCCACCAGTTGCCCAGCATAAAGTGCACGGTGACCGCCAGCCCCACTATGGACAGGGCGATAGCCACGAAATAGCCGCGGTTAAGCGCGTTCATGGGGTTCTCTTTCTCTTTAGCCCGCACGCAGAAAATACCTATCATGCTGGCGAGCATGCCGAAGCCGCGAACGCAGAGCGGGAAGAGTATCCAGGCGATATTTTGGGTCGCCACATAGGCGGCGATGCCCAGTATCATGGCGCCGATATTCTCCGCCGCCGTGGACTCGAAGAGGTCGGCGCCGCGCCCGGCGCAGTCGCCGACATTATCGCCCACCAGGTCGGCGATAACCGCGGGGTTGCGCGGGTCATCCTCGGGAATTCCCGTCTCGACCTTGCCCACCAGGTCGGCGCCCACGTCAGCCGCCTTGGTATAGATGCCGCCGCCGAGCTGGGCGAAAAGGGCGACGAAGCTGGCGCCGAAACCGAAGCCGACGATAAGGTGCGGCGCAATCTCCGGGTTGCTGGCGCCGCCGTAGGCGAAGAAGATAACGGTGACGCCGATAAGGCTCAGGGCGGTGATAAGAAAGCCGGAAACAGCCCCGCCGCGCAGGGCGACGTTGACCGCCTCGGTAAGGCTCTTCTGGGCGGCGGCGGCGCAGCGGGCGTTCGATTTCACGGCGATGTACATGCCGATGAAACCGGCCACCCCGGAGCAGAAAGCGCCGACCAGAAAGGCGACGCCGGTGCGCCAGCCGATGTCAAACTGGCTCAAACCCTCCACCTCGGTGCCCCCCAGCACCCCCACCAGAACCCCGATAATAATGGCAATCGCCACCGAATAGATGGCGATGGTGCTGTACTGGCGCTTCAAGAAAGCCCAGGCAGCCTGAAAGATAATGTCCCCGATTTCTTTCATCTTGGGGGTGCCCATGGAACGCTTGAGAACGTTCCGGGCTAAAAATATGGCGAAGATTACCGTTATGATTCCCGCCGCGGGCACAACCCAAAAAATAACTGGCATATCGCCTCCTTTTCAGTAAATAGTCGTCAGGATTATACCACAGCAAAACGGCGAGGACAAAAACATTGCCTCTTTAGGCTGGCTCTGCTATGCTTAGCCAGAAGAAAAGATGGCGACTAATAAAAGCGCCTTCCGCCGTGCTGACTACCTCCAGATTACCGTCTTCGGTTTTGCCCTGGCTGCCCTCTGGGGCGGCCTGCACACCATTATCATTCCCGCGCGCCTGCTCGACCTCGTGCCGCTATCGGAAAAGAGCACCTACCTGGGGCTGCTCACCTTCGCCGGCTTAATGCTGGCTATAATCGTCCAGCCCATAGCCGGCGCCATCAGCGACCGTTCCGGCTTTAGCTGGGGGCGCCGCCGCCCCTTCATCCTGGCGGGCACGCTGGTAGCGATGCTCTTCCTGGCGGGAATCGGCTGGGTCGGCAGCTTCCTCGCCCTTTTCGTTATCTACTGCCTGCTCCAGATTGCCTCCAATACCACCCAGGGCCCCTCTCAGGCATTTATCCCCGACCTGGTCCCTGTGGGGAAGAGGGGGCTGGCTTCGGGGGTCAAAGGCTTCCTGGAGATAGCCGGTGGCGTCGCCCTGCTCTACCCCATAGCCATCTTTATGGACCGCTACTCCGCCAGCGAAGGGCTCTGGCTCTGGCTGTCCCTGGCGATGCTGGGGGCTGTCCTGCTGGCGGCGGTGGCCATCACCATCCTCACCGTCAGGGAACGCCCCGGCAGGGGCGGAGCCCGGCCCCCCCTATCCGCCACCATTTTTCAGAGCTTTAAGATTAAGGGCAGGGCGCACCGCGATTTCATCTGGTTCATCGTCTCCCGCCTCTTTATTATGATGGCTTTCACCACCCTCCAGACCTTCGCCATGTACTTCCTGATGGATGTCGTCGGCGTCCCCGACCCCGCCGCCGCCACCGCCCGCTTCTCCACAGTGGCTATAGCCGGCATGCTCATCGTCGCCTATCCCGCGGGCCGGCTCTCGGACCGGATAGGCCGCCGCCCCATTGCTCTCGCGGCCGGGCTGCTCGGCGCGGTGGGCATTGCGCTCATATTCTTGAGCGGGCAAAACCTCACGCTGATAATGCTCTGCGGCGGGCTGGTGGGCATCGCTTTCGGGGCTTTTATAAGCAGCAACTGGGCTCTGGCTACCGATTTAGTGCCCAAGGGCGAGGAGGCGAGATACCTGGGGCTGACCAACCTGGCTACCGCCGGCGGCGCCGCGCTGGCGCGCCTCATCGGGCCGCTCATCGATTTCGGCAACAGCTACAGCCCCAACCTGGGCTACTCGATTATGTTCCTGGCCTGCTTTATCTACTTTATCGTCGGCTCGCTGCTGCTGCTCAAAATCAGGCGGCGCTAACCGAACCAGCCCATCACCACATCCCACCCCCAGGCGCCAGCCAGCACCAGAATGATGTATTTCAGGCTCTTACCAGGCCAAGCTATCAACAAAAACTTCCATACCGGGTAGCCGATGGCACCAGCCACCACACCGGCTACATCAACGATAGGCAAAGGGGCGGCTGCGAAAACAAAGATGGCCCAACCTCCCCACCTCCTCATCCAATTCTCCACCATGGCATACATCCGACCCTTGCCCTGTATCATCCCACGTCCACCGTAGCCGGCCATAAAACCGGTTATCTCACCGATAACTCCCCCTGTAGCCCCGGCTAGTCCTACCAAAACCGGGTTCAAATTAGGGTCCGCACCAAGAGCAAAGAGCACCACGATGCCAGGCACGGGTAAAATGATGGTAGCGCAGCTAATAAGGCTAACCAGAAAGGCACCCAGATAGCCGTAATTGCCGAAGTCAGCTACCTTGTCCCGATAAATGAAGAGGACGATGGTAATAGCTACCGCCAGAAGCACAGTCAAGATAGGGATGATTCTCTTCTTCAGCCAGTGTCCTCTGCCCATCAAAGGTATTGTAGCACATCAACGAGCCACCCGAAGGCTAGCCCCGCAAGCGGACCAGGGCGATTATGCCGACAACCAGCCCCGCCAGCCCCAGCAGTCCGGCAACGCCCACCCCGATAAGGGTCAGCGGTAGGGGCGACTTCACCGTAAACGGCTGGCTCAGGTTGCCCACGGTCAGCTCGTATGTGGCCTCGGTATTACGGCTCACCAGGAAGGTCACCGTTTCGCCGGCACCGCCCTCCAGCGTCAGGCTCCGGGTAGCTTCCACCACCCCGTCTATGCTCAGGCTCAGGGACGCGGTGACCGTCTCGGCGGAGACGTTAACGGCTTCGACCTGCACCCTGATGTTCTCGTCGGGCTCCGCCGTTAGTGGCTTAACCGTCAAATTCGAAAGCGCGATGGGGTTGACCGTTAGCTCGGCGCTCGCCCTGCCTATCTCCAGGAGGCCCGTGCTCAGTCCGGGCGCGCTTTTAACCGCCGACAGGACGAGGGTCTCGGTGCTGCCGGCGTCCACCACCAGCCCCTGCGAAGCCTGGGTGCCGTCGCTCAACGTCAATATCGCCGCATACTGGCCCCTGGCGAAGCCGATGTTGCTCACCTCGGCTCTCAGCTCGAAACTCTGCCCCCCGTCGAGGAAGTAAGGCTCAATCGTCACCGGCCCAATCAACAGGGCGGGGAAGGTGTCAATCCCGGCCTCCTGGCTGGCTTCGTTCAGGTGCTGGGCGGGGATAAAATAGCCCCGCGCATTGCCTTGCCCCCAGGGCAGCAACCCGAGGCAATTACCCAGCTCATCAATAACCGGTCCCCCGCTCAAGCCCCCCCAGCTGGTGCCATGAAAGCGGCGGGCGTCCATTTCGTAGATACGGGTCGAGCTGCCTAGCAGCCCTGTCTCTATGCTCGGCCCCTCCCGCATCAGCCCCGCCACCATGCTATCCGCTGCTTCTCTCATCAGCGCGGCGAAGGTGCCGGGTCGCTGGTAGGGGTCAGCCATTATTTCATCCATGGCTTGCCAGAACTCCAGGGTAAGGTCGATGCCGGCATAGCCGATAACATAGGCGCGGCTGCCCTCCGGCGGCGTCGTTGACTGCAGCCCGATGTAGGGGGTGCCGCTTAAGCCCGTCTCCAGGATGGCAATATCCATCCCGCTTTCGGGGTCCTCGCGAAAGCGTATGTCCTGCACCTCGTGCGGCTCCTCCTCGCCGTAGCGATAAACGTAGTCCACCTCCTCGGCGGTTACCGTCAGCTCGCCCTGCACCCAGGCCCACCACACCGTCGAGTAGTAATTGTTATAGAAGCTGCCGAAGTCGACCCTCTCGTACCACTCGTCCTCGAACCAGATACCGCCGATGAAGTACATGAGGGCGTATTCCGTCAGCTCTTCATCTGACATGTTGACGCAGTGGGCGGCGGTGAAGACATCGCCGTTCTCATTGGCAAAGAAGCCGCTGCCCAGGCTTAAAGGCCCTCGAGCTTCGAAAATCTCCCCCCAGCCGCTCACCCAGCCATCAACCCAGGTCATCACCTCGACGGTAGCCTCCTTGGCCGCCGTCACCCCGGTCGGGTATTCCTTCTCGGCGCTGGAGGCGACCGAGGGCGCCAGCACTAACATCAAGGTCAAAAACAGACAAGCCGGTATCAGAATTCGCCTGAATTTAGTCACGGTTACCCCCTTGCTGGCTTATCCCTATCGGTTGCAGCCTACAATAAAGCCCGACCCCTGTCAACACCGCCCTCATATTGTTGACAAGGGTCGTCTCTGCTATAATTCGTGGACGTGCCCCCATCGTCTAGTGGTTAGGACAGCGGCCTTTCAAGCCGTCAACAGCGATTCGAATTCGCTTGGGGGCACCAAAAAGACATCCGAGGTGTCGCTATGATGATAACCATAGAATGCCCCAAATGTGGTACCGCGGGTAGCCAGTCCCTGCTCAAGCCGGATTACGTAGGCCCCTACCGCTGCTGGAAATGCCGGGAGCTCTTTACCATCAGGATAGAAAACAACCAGGTCAAGTCCTGGGAGTCCCTCACCGAGGAGCAACTTGCGGAGCAAGAGGAACAGAGACGGCAGGTAGAAGCGCTCAAGGCTAAATTCGGCAAGAAGCCCGAGGACTAAGGCTCTAGAATTTGCCCTTCAGCTTTTCGTAACACTCGGCCAGGGCTTGGGGTATCACCCTCACATCATCCATTACCGGCATAAAGTTGGTATCCCCCGCCCACCGCGGCACGATATGGGTATGGATATGGTCGTCGATGCCCGCCCCCGCCACCCTTCCCAGGTTCATGCCAACATTAAAGCCCCCGGGCTTAAAAACCTCTCTCAAGACCTCAAGGCTGTGCCTCACCATTTCATAGTGCTCGTGCAGCTCTTCGTCGGTCAGCTTCTCCAAGCTGTCCACGTGGCGGTAGGGGGCGACCATCAGGTGGCCCGGGTTATAGGGGTAGCTGTTTAAGATAACGAAGTTCTTCTGGCCCCGGTGCAGGATATAGTTGGCGACATCCTTATTCTCTTTAGGTTTGTCGCAGAGGATGCAGCCCTCCACCTTGCCCTTCTGGATATACCTTATCCGCCACGGTGCCCAGATATGCTCCATTTCATTCTCCTTAGCCATCCTACTAGTGCTATTTTAGACGGCAATCTCCCCGTTTTCAACCTTACTGCACCCCACCCCCAGGTTTTTCTTCCCAACCGACCCGCCCTATAAAGGCTTCGCCTCTATAAACTCCCCCCAAAGTACATGCAGCTGACGTCCCTTTTGAGTTCTCAACCCTCTGGGGTGTTTAAGAGGGGTGAAACCCCTCTTTACCTTAAAAGGGCGGGGGGCGGGAATAGATAAAATTGGGGCGGGGGGACAACAACACCTACGCCAGCCAAGGTGGGGTGGAGAGGCGGTACACCCAAAATAAGGAGTTAATAGAGGTCTAACCCCTATTGGGTGGGACGGGTGGGACATACTACCTACGCTAAACAAGGTGGGGTGATAAAACCCTCAACTAATTGTAAAAACCGAAGCTATCGTCTATAGTAATATGGCTAACCAGAAAGCGAAGGAGAGGAGGCTTTATGACGGAAAATCCCCGGTGCGCCAACTGCACCATGGTGGTGTGCGACAGTCAGGCATCGCTGAAAGGCCCCGAAAACTGCCCGACCAAGACCCGACAGGAAATCATCCAGCAAGCGCTGGCGGAATACGATGACCCCCAGGTCAGGGAGTTCGCCCTACAAGCGTCCATCCAGGAAGCCGAGTGCTATATGAACCTGCCCGAAGGGCTGACCACGCGCTACCCCCGGGTGGAAGAGGTCGCCCGGTTCGCCAGGAAGATGGGCTATAAAAAGCTGGGCATCGCCTCCTGCCTCGGCCTCAAGGACGAAGCCGAAATACTCTCCGAAATCCTGGAAAACAGGGGCTTTGAGGTCGTCTCCGTCTGCTGCAAGGCGGGGGCGATACCCAAGGAGAGGATTGGCATTACCGAGGAGCAGAAGATAAAGGGCCCCGGCTCTTTCGAGGCGATGTGCAACCCCATAACCCAGGCTAAAATCTTAAACGACGCCGGGACCGACTTCAACATAGTGGTCGGGCTCTGCGTCGGCCACGACTCGCTCTTCTTCAAATACGCCGAGGCACCGGTCACCGTGCTGGTGGTCAAGGACAGGGTCTTCGGCCACAACCCGGTGATGGGCTTATACCTGGCTCATTCCCCCTATTACCGCAAGCTGCTGCGCAAGGAATCCCTTGACTCATAAATAATAGGAGAGAAATTTTGCCCTACCCCGACCGCATTCTCTATGAGGTGACCCGACCCGCCCGCTACACGGGCGGCGAGTGGAACTGCGTTATCAAGGACTGGGAAAAGACCGCCCTAAAGTTCGCCCTGTGCTACCCCGACACCTACGAAGTCGGCATGTCCAACATGGCGCTGCCCATCCTCTACGAAATTTTAAACCGCCCGCCCGATGTCCTCGCCGAGAGGGTCTATGCCCCCTGGGTGGATATGGAAGCCGCCCTGCGGGCGGCGGGTATCCCCCTGCTCAGCCTTGAGTCCAAGCGCCCCCTCAAAGATTTTGACGTCGTCGGCTTCTCTCTGGACTACGAGCTGACCTACACCAACGTCTTAAATATCCTCGACCTGGGACAGATACCCATCCTGGCGGCGGAGAGAGATGATTCCCACCCCATAGTCATTGCCGGCGGCAGCTGCTGCCTCAACCCCGAGCCTATGGCTGACTTCATCGACTTCTTCGTCATCGGCGACGGCGAAGAGGCTTTAGTCGAACTGCTCGATACCTTCCGGGAGTGGAAGCAAAGCCAGGCAACCCGAAAAGAGCTATTGAAAAAGGCAGCCGCCATCCCCGGTGTCTATGTGCCCGCCTTCTACAAAGCGGAATACGGGCCCGACGGCATGTTCCAGAGCATTAGTCCGACTGAGAGCGAAGCTAAACCGATTATTCAGCGGCGCATCGCCGACAAACTACCGCCCCCCGCCACCCGCCCCATAGTCCCCTATATCGAGGTCGTCCACGACCGGGGAGCGGTGGAGATTCAGCGGGGCTGCACCCACGGCTGCCGCTTCTGCCAGGCCGGAATTCTATACCGCCCCCTCCGCCAGCGCCCCCAGGCTGAGATTATCCAGGCGGTGGGGGAGCTTATTGCCAACTGCGGCTACGACGAGGTCTCGCTGGTCTCGTTGAGCACCAGCGACTACCCCAAGATAGAAGAGCTGGTGGCGAGCCTGACACGCCAGTATAAAGATCTCTCGCTCTCCCTGCCCAGCCTGCGCCTCGACAGCTTCTCGCTAAAGCTGATGGAGTCCCTCCCTTCCCGCCGCAAGACCGGGCTCACCTTCGCCCCCGAGGCGGGCAGCGAAAGGCTGCGCCGGGTCGTGAACAAGGGCACCACCGAGGACAAGATACTGGAAACGGTGGCAGCCGCCTTCGCCCACGGCTGGCGGAGCCTCAAATTATATTTCATGCTCGGGCTGCCCACCGAGACTATGGAGGACATCGAGGAAATCGTCCAGCTGGTGGCTAAAATCCGCGCCGCGGGCAGGGGGACGAAGGGCGGCATGCCCCAGGTCAGAATCAGCCTCTCCACCTTTATCCCCAAGCCCCACACCCCCTTCCAGTGGGTAGCCCAGGACAGCGCCGACAACTTAAACGCCAAACACGAGGTGCTGAAAACAGGGCTGCGCCGCAAGGGCAGCCACCTGTCCTGGCGCGACCCCGGGGTCAGCCTACTCGAGGCGGCGCTCTCCCGGGGCGACCGAAGACTGGGCAGGGTTATCTACGCTGCCTGGAAGTCGGGCTCGACCTTCGACGCCTGGGACGAAAGGTTTAACTACCCGAACTGGCTCGATGCCTTCGCTAAAAGCGGACTTGAGCCGGCCTTCTATGCCCGGAGAGAGCGCTCGCTGGACGAAACCCTGCCCTGGGCGCACATCGACCCCGGGCTAACCACCGAATTCTTAAAGAGGGAATACCAGCGCGCCCTTAAAGGCGAAGAAACCCCCGACTGCCACTACAATTCCTGTAATGCCTGCGGGCTGGAGCGATTAAACGCCGACTGTAAGCGGAAGCTAGGCGCCTGAGCCGCCGTCGACGACAATAGTGTGGCCGGTGATGTAAGCCGAGGCTTCGGAGGCTAAAAAGAGCACCGAGCCCACTATATCCTTCGGCTCGGCCAGCCTTCCCAGCGGTATCCCCGCCTCGATTTCTTTGAGCGTAGCCGTGTCGCTCCACAAAGGCTGACTGAACTTGGTCTTGACCATGGAGGGAGCCACGGCGTTGACCCTTATATTATATTGGGCTAGTTCTACGGCCAGAATACGGGTGAGCATAACCACCCCCGCCTTGGCGATGCAGTAGGCGCCCATCTCGGGGGCGGTGTACATCGCCGCCGTGGAGGCGATGTTTATGATATTGCCCCGCTTTTGCCCCACCATAACCCTGCCCGCCGCCTGGGAGCAGAGATAATAGCCCTTGAGGTCGGTGTCGATAACCCTGTCCCAGCCTTCCTCGTTAAGCTCGAGCAGGGGCGCCCGGATGTTCATGGCGGCGTTATTGACCAGGATGTCGACCGCACCCAGCTCGGCTAGCGTCTTCTGCACCATATTATCGACATCGGCTTTCCGGGTAATATCGGCCTGGACGGCTAGAGAGCGTCGGCCCAGCTTTTTGACCTCTGCGGCGACAGCCTCGAGCTCGCCGTCGTCAACCACCCGGTCGCCAAGGGCGACACCGGCGCCGGCTTCAGCCAGCGCCAGGGCGATAGCCCGCCCGATGCCCCGCCTCCCCCCGGTGACGATAGCCACCCTGCCCGCTAGAGAGGATGACACTACTTGGGCTCCTTCTCGAAAGAGGCGATAGCCACCACGCTGTCGCCGGGATCGAGCCTCATCAGCCGCACCCCCTGGGTGCTCCGGCCCTGAGTAGAAATGCCCTGCTTGGGGTCTTTCTCCTTAACCGGGGTCTGGAGGACAATGCCCTCCGCCGATATAATCATCACCTGCTGGGAGAGCGAAACCACCTCGGCGGCGGCGACCCTGCCCGCCTTTTCCACCAGCTTGAAGGTCCTCACTCCACCACCGGCGCGGTGCTGCCTGGGATAGGCGTCCGCCGGGGTGAGCTTGCCGGAACCGCCGCTGGTCACCACCAGCACGTAGCTGTCGGGGCGGATAATACCCAGCCCCACCACCTGGTCGGTGGCGCTTAAGCGGATGCCGCGCACCCCCCCGCTCGTCCTCGATGCCGCCCTCAGGTCGGCTATGGCAAAGCGGATGGCTTGTCCCTCCTGGCTAACCAGGAGCATATCGTCCTTATCGGTGGCCAGTCGAGCGGCAACCAGCTCATCCCCCGCCTCCAGGTCCATGGCAATCAGTCCACTGCTGCGCACGGCGGCAAACTTATCGGCCGTAGTCTTCTTGATCTCGCCGAGTCGGGTCGACATCAACAGGTAGGAACCGGGCTCGAAATCGGGCAGGGCGACCATGGCCGTAACCCGCTCGTTATCGGTCACGGAAAAGAGGTTAATCACCGCCGTCCCCTTGGTCACGCGGGAGATGTCGGCGGGTATTTCGTGGCACTTCAGGTAGAAGACTCTTCCCCGGTTGGTGAAGAAGAGCAGGTGGTCATGGGTATCGGCCACCACCAGCAGCCTTACCGCGTCGGCTTCCCGGGTCACCATGCCGATGATACCCCTCCCCCCGCGGTGCTGGGAACGGTAGCTGCGAGCCGCCACCCTCTTGACGAAGCCGCGTTGGCTCAGCGTCACCACCACACTCTGATGGGGGATAAGGTCCTCCTCGCGGAACTCGGTTATCTCCTCCTCGCTTATCTCGGTGCGGCGCTCGTCGCCGAAACTTTCTTTAAGCTGGCTCACCTCTTCCCTGATGAGGAGCAATATCCGCTTGGGGTTAGCCAGCAGGTCTTCCAGGTAGGCGATGGTCTTGACCAGCTCGGCATACTCATCGGCTATCTTTTGCCGCTCCAGGTTGGCCAGACGGCGCAGTTGCATGTCGAGGATGGCCTGCGCCTGTAGTTGCGACAGGCCGAAGCCGCTCATAAGCTCGCGGCGGGCATCCTCGGCGGTGGCTGACTTCTTGATGGTGGCGATAATCTTATCGATGTTGTCCAGGGCTATTTTAAGCCCCTCCAGGATATGCGCCCGCGCTTTAGCCTGCTTCAATTCGAACTTGGAACGTCGGGTAATAACCTGGTGGCGGAAATCTATGTAGTACTGCAGCGCTTCCTTGAGGCTGATTACCCGCGGCTGACCGTCGACCAGGGCCAGCATGTTAACGAAGAAAGCCGACTGCATGGCGGTGTGCTTATAGAGGCTATTGAGCACCTTCTTCGGTTCCGCCTCTCGTTTAAGCTCGATGACGATGCGCATACCCTGCCGGTCCGACTCGTCGCGCAGCCCGCTGATGCCCTCCACCTTCTTGTTCTTGACCAGCTCGGCAATCCTCTCCACCAGGGCCGCCTTATTGATCTGGTAGGGCAGCTCGGTGACCACTATCTGCCGCCGCCCCCCCCGCGTCGCCGATCATGGCTTTAGCCTGCACCAGCACCTTGCCCCGCCCCGTGGCGTAGGCATTTTTTATACCCTCCCCCCCGCGAATGATGCCCGCGGTGGGGAAATCGGGCCCCTTGACGAACTGGGTCAGCTCGTCGACGGTGGCTTCGGGGTTCTCGATGATGTAGGCGATGGCGTCGCAGACCTCGCCTAAATTATGCGGCGGGATGTTGGTAGCCATGCCCACGGCGATGCCGGCGCTGCCGTTGACCAGCAGGTTAGGCAGTTGGGTGGGCAGGACGAGAGGCTCTTTCAGGCTGTCGTCGAAGTTGGGCATAAAGCCGACGGTATCTTTATCGATATCGACCAGCATCTGCTCGGCGATAAGCGCCAGCCGCGCCTCGGTATAGCGCATGGCGGCCGGCGGGTCGTTATCGACGCTGCCGAAATTACCCTGCCCGCTAATCAGCGGGTAGCGCATGGAAAAGTCCTGCGCCATACGCACCATGGCTTCATAGACCGGGGCGTCGCCGTGAGGGTGATATTTACCCAGCACCTCGCCCACGATACGGGCGCTCTTCTTGTGCGGGCTGTTGGCCGCCAGCCCCAGCTCGTCCAGGGCGTAGAGAATGCGCCGCTGCACGGGTTTGAGGCCGTCGCGCACATCGGGCAGGGCGCGGGCAACGATAACGCTCATGGCGTAAGCGAGATAAGAGCTGCTCATCTCGTCTTCTATATTCACCGGTCGGGTCTTGCCTAAAACCATACGGAAAACCTCCTGCTCCTAGTCAACTCCGCTGTCATCCATATCAACCGACTCGTCGGCCAGTGTCTCTATCTGCTCCAGCTCGCGCCGCAGTATCTTATCGCTCAAGTAAGGGCGCAGGCTGTCTGTTCCACGGGGGGGAAAGGAAAGCTGCCCCGACTGGGAGGGGTCCTGGTATATCTCGCGGATAAGGACCGTTACCCTCTCCTCGCCGACGCTGACGATAGCCGCGCTGTATTGGTTGCCGCCATCCATCAGCTTTATAAGCCGCTGCCCGTGCTTGGGCTCGACCTGCCCCACGTGCTCGCCGTGCCCGCTCTCCACGTTCAAACCCGCCCCGTCCACCTTGAGGTAAACCCTGTCGCCCGCCCCCATCCTGGCCAGCACCGCCAGCGGCGCCAGGTGGTAAAGGGCGACCACCCCCGTTTTCCCCGTCTCCTCGATAAAGTGCTGGGGCTCGACCTGGTCGGAATCATCCGCCTCGCCCGCCTCCTCCCCCAGATAGGAAAGGCGCTGCAGGTTCTTCTGGGCGATGATGTTATAGGGGTCGAGCTCCATAGCCCTGGCGTAGGCTTCCTTGGCCAGGGCGTACTCCCCCAGCTCGATATGGGCTCGGCCCAGACGGTTATAGGCATCGACATCGCCGGGGAAGCTGGCGATTATATCCTCGTTGGCTGCCACCGCCTCCCGCCACCGCCCCTGCATGGCCAGGGCTATAGCCTGCTTGCTGCGCTGCCGTCTCAGCCTTACCTGTTCCTCTTCCTGATATGCCATCCGGCTACCCTCGCCCCGTTCTAAAATCACAGTATTTTACTCCAGCCAGAGCGGTAAAACAAGCCAGGTCAGGACTAAAAAACCCTATTTTCAGCCCTTTAGCTAACTTATTCTTCTTCCAGCTCAAAGGCACGGTGTAAGGCTCGGACGGCGTCCTCGACCTTATCTTCGCCGATAATGCAGGTGATTCTTATCTCCGAGGTGGAAATAAGCTGGATGTTAATCCCCTTCTCGCTCAAGGTGGAAAACAGGCGGGCGGCAAAACCGGGCGTATTCTGCATGCCGGTGCCGATAATGCTGACCTTGCCCAGATGAGAGTCGCTGACGCACTCGGTGGCGCCGATTGACTTTGCAATGGGCTTGACCACCGCCATCGCCTTATCCAGCTGGCTCTTGGCCACGGTAAAGGTCAAATCGGTGATATTATTGATACTGGCGTTCTGCTCGATGGTATCGATACTGACGTTGGCTTTAGCTAGCGGCTCGAAGATAGCCGCGGCGATACCCGGATGGTCGGGCACGCCGACCACCGTTATCTTGGCCACATCCAGGTCGTGAGCGATACCCCGCACCTTATTTCTTAGTTCCATAGACCCCCCTCCATGAATTAGTGTCCCCGGATTATCGTTAAAGCTGGAAGCCACCAGAATAGGTATATGGAAAAGCTCCCCCAGCTCGACCGCCCGGGGGTGCATTACCTTGGCGCCGTAGGTCGCCAGCTCCAGCATCTCCTCGTAGCCGATTTCGTCCACCTTCCGCGCCTCAGGAACGAGCCTGGGGTCGGCGGTATAGACCCCCTCCACATCGGTGTATATCTGGCAGGCATCCGCCGCCAGGCTGGCCGCCAGTGCCACGGCGGTGGTATCGGAGCCCCCCCGCCCCAGCGTGGTGATATCCATCCCCTCGGTAATCCCCTGGAAGCCGGCCACGATGACGATATTGCCCTTGTCCAGCTCGCTGACCACCCTCTCCGGGTCAATCCGCTCAATCCGAGCCTGGCTATAGGCGGCGTTTGTCTTTATCCCCGCCTGCCCCCCGGTCAGGCTGATGGCTTCATAGCCCATTTCCTCCAGCGCCATCGCCAGCAGCGTGCTGGAAACGACCTCCCCCGTGGAAAGGAGAAGGTCGAGCTCGCGGTCGGCGGGGTGGCTGGTCATCTGGTAGGCTAATTTCAGCAGGTTATCGGTGCTATCCCCCATCGCCGAAACCACCACCACCACCTCGTTGCCCTTATCTTTAGTAGCAGCGATGCGCCGAGCCACGTTCTTAATCTTCTCGGCGTCGGCAACCGAACTCCCGCCGTATTTCTGAACGATCAAAGCCATCTTCTAATCCTCAATCAACTTCCCCATTATTTTATACCCATCGGCCACCAAAAGACCAGTGCCCTTTGCCGCCGCCTCACTGTATTCCTTCGCTCCATTTGAGCTAAAGCCTTTTCCCCACAGCAAAAACGGCACCGGCTCCGGGCTGTGAGTCCGTATCTCGATGGGGGTGGGGTGATCGGGCATAGCCAGCACCCTTAAATCGTCTTTTTGATAGGAGCGCAGCCGCCCGATAACCTCTCTATCTATTCTCTCGACAGCCTCGACCTTGTCATTGATGGAGCCGGCGTGGGCCGCCTCGTCGGGCGCCTCTATATGGACCACCACCAAATCGTTATCCTCAAGAGCCTTGAGAGCGCCGGCGGCTTGAGCGGCATAGTCGTTGTCCAGCCCGTCGGTGACCCCGGGAATATCAAGGACTTTCATCCCCGCCATCTTGCCCAACCCCCTGAGCAGGTCGACGCCGGAGGTCAGGGCGGCACCAAGACCATAGAGCTGCTTGAAGGCGGGCATCTCCGGCACTCTACCGCTCCCCCAGAAAAGCCAGATGGTGGTGGCGGGCATATCGCCCCGCGATTGTCGACTAAGGTTTATCGGATGACCCTGGAGCACTGCTTCCGAGCGCTTCATCAGCTCGCGCAGTATTTCGCTGCCCTTACCCTTAGGCAGATACTCAGCCACAGGCTTATCGGGTATATCGTGGGGCGGCGTGCAGTGAGCCGAGAGCGCGTCCTCATGCCCCCTGAGCTTTAGTATATTTCGGTAGCTCACGCCCGGATAGAAGTGAATGCTGTCGCTACCCAAGCCATCATTTAGCGCAGCAATTAGCTTTTTTGCCTCCCCGGTGCTGATATGGCCAGCGCTATAGTCCCACATCCGGCCACCACGAACCCCCACCAGGTTGCAGCGGAAGACGACCTCCCCCTCCCCGATGGCAATATCCATGGCTCTGGCTTCGATGGCGCTCCGCCCCCGGTAATAAACCTTAGGGTCGTAGCCCAGCACCGACATACAGGCGCAGGCGCTGGACGGCTCCATCCCCGGGGGCACGGTGCGCGCCAGCCCCACCACCCCTTCCCCCGCCAGGGCGTCGAGGTTGGGGGTCTTAGCCAGCTCCAGGCAGCTCTTGCCTCCCCGCTCCGGCAGGGGTAAGCCCGCCGCGCCGTCGATTATGACAACACAGTATTTCATCTTCTTTCCCCAAGCCTTATAAGGGCTGGCACCCCTCCCCACCCCCCCCGTTTTGCAATAGAAGTTAAATCATCCTATAATATGTCGGACGGGGCGTAGCGCAGTTCGGTTAGCGCGCAGCGTTCGGGACGCTGAGGTCGGTGGTTCAAATCCACTCGCCCCGATTTTTATGCTCTTTTTTGCCGCTGATTGCCGTCCATTATAGCACAAAAAAAAGACTAAGGAGGAAGTTTATATGCAAAAAACGGCTAATCCCGGTGCTCTGGGACTGGGGGCGTTCGCCCTGACCACATTTCTCTTGAGTATGGTGAATGCGGAATTCATTGCCCCCGAATCTATCGGCATGGTCCTGCCCATGGCGTTCTTCTACGGGGGGCTGGCTCAAGTGCTGGCCGGAATGTGGGAATTCAAGACCGGGAATATCTTCGGTGCCACCTGTTTCACCTCTTTCGGAGCCTTCTGGATGGGACTGGCGCTGATGATAGTCCTGGAGACGGCGGGCGTAATCTCGGCGGTGCCGCCGGCCGGATTGGCTGTTTTCCTGGCGGCCTGGGGCTTCTTCACCCTCTACGCCACCTTCGCCGCCACCAAAGCCCCGAGGGGGCTTCTGGCCCTCTTCATCGCCCTCACCATAACCTTCTTCTTACTGGCGGGGGGCGAGTACGTTTCCGGCTTAAAGCTGGCGGGTGGCTACCTGGGGATTCTGGTGGCTCTAATCGCCTGGTACGACTCGGCGGCGATACTGATAAACGATATGTTTGGCCGGAAGGTCTTGCCCTTCTAGCAGGGACTGGCGCAGTCTGATTTAATACGCAATCTTCGGGAGCGGGGCTTTAAACTCCCGCTCCCGGCTTTACCTTTTGTAGGTATCCTTGGTTCGTCTGGCTACCCGCACCACTGTAACCAGGCGTTCTTTATCGTCTATGTGATATACCACCCGGTACTGCCTCACCCTGATGCGCCACAAGCCGCTTGAGGCTAGCTTCTTGACTCTCGGTGGTCTCGGCTCCCGCGCCAAGGCGGAGATGGCCCGGTCAACGGCCTGATAGTCCCGCCCCGCAATCGCATCCAGCTGCCTCTGGGCTATTCGCCTTAATCTAAGCTGGTAGCTCACCACGGAGTTCCCGCTCTTTTCTCTGTCGCTGATAGTGTTCCAGGCTAACCGTGCCCTCATCGTCGGCCAGGGCTTTCAGTCCCTCCCGGACGTCCTGCTCGTCTTCCAGTATCTCCAGGGCGGCGTCACGCAGGAGCTTAGCCATAGAGGTTCGCTGCTCGAAGGCAAGCCGGCGCAGGCTCTCGTGCTGCTCCTCGGTGAGGAAGATAGTGGTTCGCTTCAAAGTCATAGCCTTCACCTCTTAATGAATGGTAACATATAAACATCTATATGTCTATATGTTTAAGAGAGCTCGAATCCCCACCTATTTTAATCCCTTTTTCGCCTCCGCCCACAGGGCGTTCTGCTCGTCGAAGGAAAGCTCGCCGAGCTTCAGCCCCCGCTTACGGCAGAGCTTTTCCATATAGCTGAAGCGCTCGTAAAAACGCTTATTGGCTTCTCTAAGCGCCGCCTCCGAGTCTATACCCATCCGCAGCGCGATGTTGGCCAGCGTAAAGAGCAGGTCGCCGAACTCGCTGGCTTTCTCGGCCTGGCTCTCCGCCCGCTGGAACTCGCCGACCTCCTCGGCCAGCTTATCGATAATGCCATCGATATCCTCCCAGTCGAAGCCGACATGGGCGGCGCGGCGCTGTACCTCCTGGCTGTAGCCCAGGGCGGGCATTTCCCCGGGCACGCTCTCCAGTATAGAGGCATCGGGCGCTCTCTCCTCCCCTTTCAGCTCCTCCCAGGTATGCATCACCTCTTCGGCGTCCTTGACCTTCCTGGAGCCGAAGATGTGGGGGTGGCGGTGGATGAGCTTGGTGTTGATGCCCTCGATGACCTCCCCCAGCTCGAACTCGCCGGCTTCGCGGGCAATCTGGGCGTGGAGGACAATCTGCATTAATAAATCGCCCAGCTCGTCGCGCAGCTTCTCGGCATTCCCCTCGTCCAGCGCCTCCAGCACTTCGTAGCACTCTGAGAGCAGGTTTACCCGCAACGAGGCGTGGGTCTGCTTGCGGTCCCAGGGGCAGCCGTCGGGCGCCCGCAAGGTAGCGATAATATCAACCAGAGCCGAAAACCGGCTCAAATCTTTAGGTTGGGACAAGGTGGACCTCCTTATCAACTCGATGGCAATACCGCCCCGATAAAGTCGCGCTGACCTCTTAAGAACTCGGCGGCGGATAGCGCCTGCTTCCCCGCCAGTTGCACCCTTAGGATATCCAGTACGCCCTCGCCGCTGCCGATGCCGAAGCCCCCCGAGTCCAGCGCCACCACCTCCCCCGCTTTAGCGGGCGTCACCGCAGTTAAGGGCGCCGCCTCGATAATCTTGAGCGTCTTTCCCCGCCAGCGGGTAAAGCACCCCGGCCAGGGATAAAAAGCCCGCACCCGCCGCCATATCTCAATAGCCGATAACTGCCAGTCGATTTCTCCATCGTCTTTAGCGATGGGTTTGCAATAAGTCGCCCTGGCTTCATCCTGGGGCTGGGGGCTAAGCTCCCCCCCCATCCACCCCACCAGCACCTCCCCCAGCAGCCCCGCCCCGACTATGGAGAGCTTTTCGCCAAGCGAGGCGGTGGTGTCTATATCGGCAATCGGTAGCTGCGCCCGGCCCAGCACCGACCCGCTGTCCATGCCTTCATCGAGCAAAATAATACTAACCCCGCTGAAGCCGTCGCCGGCTAAAATTGCCGCCGCCACGGGCGAAGCCCCCCGGAATTTAGGCAAAAGCGAGGGGTGGACGTTGAGGCAGCCCCACCGCGGCAGCTCCAGTACTGGCTTGGGCAGGAGCTGCCCGAAGGCAGCCACCACGATAACGTCCGGCTTAAAGCCGGCCAGCTGCTCAACCGCCCCGGGCGCTTTCAGGCTTTGGGGCTGCACCACCGTTAATCCCAGAGCCGAGGCAGCCTCTTTCACCGGGGAAGCCGCCAGGCTGCGCCCCCGCCCCCCTATGCTATCGGGCTGGGTGTAGACCGCCGCCAGCTCATATCCGCTGGACACGAGATATTCCAGGGAGGGGACGGCGAAGCGGGGACTACCCATAAAAACAACTCTCAACTTTTGCCTCCACGGGCTAAAATTTTAACACTAAAACTTTTGGACAACAAGTTCCCGTTTTATGGCTATCCCGTCAATATCAAGCGAAAGAACAAGCCTGACAGACCTTTCAAGGGAACCCAAGCCCCCCAATCCCCTCCCAACCACCCCCAAAAAGTTTGCCATCATCCACCCCTCCCCGCTATTCTATATATCACGCCACCAACTTCCTCCCTCGGCCTCTATCGAAACCGCGCTCTTCCCCGACTGCCCGCCGCTGCAGGCTGTTCTGAACAAACCTAAAGCGACTAATCTTAACGAGAGGTAAGGAACCGTATGGGAGCTAGTTCAGCTCAAGAAATCTGGGAAGCCGCTTTGGGTGAACTACAGGTTCAGGTCACCCCCTCATACTACCGCACCTGGCTGGAAAAGACCACAGGCTTAAGCTACGAAGGCGACCAGTTCGTCGTCGGCGTGGCCAACGCCTTCGTCGCCGAATACCTCAATCAGAATCAGCGCTCCCTCCTCGAAAAGACCCTCATCGGGCTTACCCGCCCCGACATCAAGGTCCTCTTTCGAGTAGCCTCGGCACGAGAGACCACGGCCTCGGCCCCCACCACCCAGCCCGCGGGCAAAGCCCGCTACACCTTCGATTCCTTCGTGGTCAGCAACAGCAACCGCCTGGCTTACGCCGCCGCCCTCAGCGCCGCCGAAAACCCCGGGCACGGCTACAACCCGCTCTTCCTCTACGGCGGGGTGGGGCTGGGCAAGACCCACCTGCTGCACGCCATCTACCACGCCGCCCGCGCCAATAATTTCCACGCCCTCTACGTCAGCGCCGAGCAGTTCACCAACGAGTTCGTCAGCGCCATCAGGGAGAAGAGCACCGAGGAGTTCCGCCACAAGTTCCGCACGGTTGATATCCTGTTGATAGATGACATCCAGTTCATCAGCGGCAAGGAGCAGACCGAGGAGAGCTTCTTCCACACCTTCAACGAGCTGCACGACGCCAACCGCCAGATTGTTATGACCAGCGACTGCCCGCCCAAGTCCATGCCCCGCCTCGGCGCCCGCCTCTGCTCCCGCTTCGAGTGGGGGCTGGTAGCTGACATCCAACCCCCCGACTTCGAAACCCGCCTGGCCATCCTGCAGGCAAAGGCCTAGCAGGAAAAGACCGAGGTGCCCCGGGAGGTGCTCGAGTTCATCGCCCAGCGCATCCAGCAGAACATCCGGGAGCTGGAAGGCTCCCTGCACCGGGCTATCGCCTACGCCCGACTCTTCCGGGCGTTACTCACCCCGGAACTGGCCGCCCGGGCGCTGGAGGACATCGCCGGCAAGGGGACCAAGAACCCCCTCACCCCCGACAGGGTGATAAAGGCCGTGGCCCAGAGCTTCCAGCTCACCCCCGACGACCTCAAGGGCCGCAAAAGAGACCGCAACACTGCCCTGGCCCGCCAGCTCGCCATGTACCTGCTCAAGGAGGGCACCAGCTGCTCGCTGGCTCAGATCGGGCTGGAGTTCGGCAAGCGCGACCACTCCACGGTCACCCACGCCGTCCAGAAGATAGCCGCCGGAATGGACAACGACCCCTACCTGAGGCGAAAGGTCCTCGACATCCAGCAGGGCTTCTCCCCCACTCAATAACCATCTCCCCACCGCTAATCCACCATCGGTAAACAGCCCCCTGCGCCAGAAAAACGGCGTTTGTGGATAATCGCCCCCGCCCCGTGGAAATCTACCCCACCCCCCAGCTTCAATTTTCCCCCTTTTCGCCAGCCCCTTTCTTCGAGGCTGGTCACCAGCTATAGATGGTATTATAATTAGTGTTATTAACTATAGACATCTATTACTTGGTAATATAATCTTAATAAAGCCGGTTAAGATGTTGATAAAACTTTCAGGAGCGCTATGTTTGACCACGCCGAGATAACGGTTAAGGCGGGAGACGGCGGTGATGGCATCGTCAGCTTCCGCCATGAGAAGTTTGTCCCCTTCGGCGGCCCCGACGGCGGCGACGGCGGCGACGGCGGCGATGTTATTATCCTGGCCGACCGTTCGGCGTCGAGCCTGAAGGCGTTCTGGAGAAAGCGGCAGTTCAAGGCGACTAGCGGCAGGAAGGGCATGGGCCAGAACAAGCACGGTAAGAATGGGGAAAGCCTGACCCTGACCGTGCCCGCGGGCACCGTGGTCAGCTATAAGGCGCAGGTCGGCGGCGGGAGCCTCATCGCCGACCTGGACCAGGCTGGCCAGTCGGTGGTGGTAGCTAAAGGTGGCAAGGGGGGCTGGGGCAACGCCCGCTTCGCCAGTTCGACCAACCAGGCGCCCCAGACCGCCGAGGAGGGGACGGAAGGGAAGGAGCATTCCCTGATTTTAGAGCTCAAGCTTATTGCCGATGTCGGCGTTATCGGCTATCCTAATGTGGGCAAGTCGACGCTGCTGGCGGCGGTCTCGGCGGCTAAGCCCCGGATAGCCAGCTACCCCTTCACCACGCTGGAACCGGTGCTGGGAGTGGTCGAGGTCGGCCGGCTGAGCTTTGTCCTGGCCGAGATTCCCGGGCTGATAGAGGGCGCCCACCTGGGCAAGGGGCTGGGGCACGACTTCCTGCGCCACATTGTGCGCACCCGGGTGCTCATCCACCTGTTAGACGGCGGCTCGCCCTCGCCCGCGGAGGATATGGCGCAGGTAAACACCGAGCTCAGCCTCTTCGACTCGGCGCTGGCCCAGAAACCGCAGCTGGTGGCGGTCAACAAGCTCGACCTGCCCCAGGTCAAGGCCCGGCAGGAGGAACTCAGGGAGAGCTTCGTCTCTATCGGCACTCCTGTCTTTTTCGTCTCGGCGGTCAGCGGCGAGGGCATCCCCGAGCTTATGGCGGCGACGGAGAAAATGCTTCAGTCGGCGCCCAGGCCCGAGCCGGCAAAGAGAAAAAAGGTTTTCAGGCCTCAGCCTAAACCTTAGTCAATCTGGGATTGGAGTAGCCGTAGAATGAATATCGGGGTACTGGGGGGCACCTTCGACCCAATCCATATCGGGCATCTCAAGGTGGCTGAGGAAGCCGTGGCCAGGTTAGACCTGCCCCGCATATTGTTTATGCCCGCGGGCCAGCCCTGGCTCAAGGCAAGTAACGTCAACGCCATCTCGCCCGTCCAGCATAGGCTGGAGATGGTGCGCTTGGGTATTGCCGGCAACCCCCGCTTCAAGCTCTCCACCCTGGAGATAGAGCGCAGCGGCCCCACCTACACCGTCGATACCATCGCCCAGCTTCAGTCCCAGCTCGGCGCCGGCGACGAGATATTCTTTATCTTAGGCTGGGATAACCTGAGCCAGCTCCCCCGGTGGCACAAACCTGAGCGGCTGATAAAGATGTGCCGTCTGGTGGCTGTCCCCCGCGTCGACTTCCCCCTCCCCGACCTCCCCGCCCTGGAAAAAGAGCTGCCCGGGATAGCGGAAAGGGTCATCCTCTTCGATAAGCCGAGAATAGACATCAACGCCTCGGAAATCAGGCGGCGGGCGGCCCGTGGCTTATCCATCAGCGATTTTGTCCCCGAGCCGGTGGAGAGATACATCAAAGAGCACGGATTGTACGCCAAAGAAAAGGCCTAGATATCCAGGTTCTTCACGCTCTTGGCGTGCGCCTGGATAAAGGCTTTGCGCGGCGGCACCTCGTCCCCCATCAGCATATGAAAGATGTAGTCGGCTTTGGCGGCATCGTCCACGGTTACCTCCAGCAGGGTGCGGGTTTCGGGGTTCATGGTGGTATCCCAGAGTTGCTCGGCAGACATCTCCCCCAGACCTTTATACCGCTGGACCTCCACCTTCTTGCTGTCTTTCAGTCCCGCCAGCACCGCCTCCTTCTCCGGGTCGGAATAGACCCACTGCTGGAGCTTGCCCGACTTAATTCGGTAGAGGGGGGGCTGGGCGATATAGAGGTGGCGGTTATTGATTAGCTCGGCCATGTGGCGGAAGAAGAAGGTAAGCAGCAGGGTGCGGATATGGGAGCCGTCGACATCGGCGTCGGTCATCAGGATAACCCGGTGGTAGCGCAGCTTGGACAGGTCGAATTCATCGTCGATGCTTGTTCCCAGAGCGGTGATGATAGCCCGGATTTCTTCGTGGGACAGCATCTTATCCAGGGAAGCCTTTTCCACATTGAGGATTTTACCCCTGAGTGGCAGGATAGCCTGAAAGCGGCGGTTCCTTCCCTCCTTGGCTGAACCACCGGCTGAAGGACCCTCTACCAGATACAGTTCACAGTGGGCTGGCTCTTTCTCCGAACAGTCGGCCAGCTTGCCGGGCAAGGTGCCCGTCTCCAGGCTGCCCTTCTTGACGATTAGGTCCCGGGCTTTGCGGGCGGCTTCCCGCCCCTTGGCGGCGAGCAGGCACTTCTCGATGATTTTCTTGGCGTCGTCGGGGTGCTCCTCGAAGTAGAGGGCTAATCCCTCGCCAACGGCGCTCTCCACGTGGCTCTTTGTCTCGGGGTTGCCCAGCTTGCCCTTGGTCTGCCCCTCGAACTGGGGCTCGGCCAGCTTGACGCTGATAATGGCGGTAAGCCCCTCCCTGACATCTTCCCCGATGAGGTTGGGCTCGTCGTCCTTGAGCATCTTGTTCTTGCGGGCGTAGTCGTTCAGAACCCGCGTCAGCGCCGAGCGGAAGCCGGTGAGATGCGTGCCGCCGTCGACGGTATTGACACAGTTGGCGAAGCTGAAGGTGGACTCGGAAAAGCCGTCGTTATACTGCAGGGCGGCTTCGACGATGGTGCCGTTGACGGTGCCGGAGATGTAGATGGGCCAGCGGTGGCGCACCACCCGGTTGCGGTTAAGGTGGCGGACAAAGCCGGTAATCCCCCCCTCGAAGTAGAAGGTCCTCTCCTCGTCATTCCTCTCGTCCCGGATGCATATCTCCAGCCCCTTATTCAGGTAAGCCAGCTCGCGCAGGTGCTCGCTGATGGTTTTAAAATCGCACTTCACCTCGCCGAAGATGGCCTTATCCGGGAGGAAGGTGATGGTGGTGCCGGTATTGCTGGATACACCCACCACCTCCACCGCCCCAGAGGGTATGCCCTTCTTGTATTCCTGCTGGTAGAGCTTGCCGTCGCGCCGGACGCTGGCGGTAAGCCAGGAAGAAAGGGCGTTGACCACCGAGGCGCCCACCCCGTGCAAGCCCCCCGAAACCACGTAGGTATGCCCGCCGAACTTGGCGCCGGCGTGGAGGACGGTCATTACCGTCTCCTGGGCGGTAAGCTTGGTCGAGGGGTGAATATCCACGGGGATGCCCCGCCCGTTATCATCCACCCTGATGGTATTATCCTGGCAGAAGGTGACCCAGATGTTGGTGCAAAAGCCGGCCATGGCTTCGTCGATGCTGTTGTAGGTGATTTCATAGACCAGGTGGTGCAGCCCGCGCTGGTCGGTGCTGCCGATGTACATACCGGGGCGGCGGCGTACCGCCTCCCGCCCCTCCAGGACCTGGATGTCCTCCGCCGTATATTCATTATTTACTGGCTTGGCTGGTGATGGCTTATCCTGTGTCATAGACGTTCTTTACTCCGTTATTGGCAGTGAGGGAAGATGAAGAGCTGAGCAGCTTCTGGCTAAAGAAGAAGAGGCTACCCGACTACAGGCGGTTGCTGATGATTGTAAGGCAGCCATATATATTAATTATAGCATAATCCAGCCGTGAAGTGAAGCTGGGGAAGCTACTTTAGCAACCCCTGTAGCTCCCCGACCGCCACGCTTTTCTGCTCGGCGCTGCCCATATCCCGCAGCACCGCCGTACCCGCCCTGACCTCCTCCTCCCCGATAATGACCGCGTAGCGCACGCCCAGGCTGTTGGCTTGCCTCAGCTGCGCCTTGAGGCTCTTATCCCCCATAGCTGCGATGACCCCTACCCCCGCCCCCCTCAGCTCGGCGGCCAGCTTGGTCGCCGTCTCTTTGGCTTCATCGCCCAGGCAGGCGATAAACACCCGGGGCTTGGGCAGCGGCGGTATGGCGACCTTCTGCTCTTTAAGGTTCAGTATGAGCCGTTCCATGCCCGCGGCGAAGCCGATAGCCGGGGTAGGCTTGCCCCCCAGCTCCCCGATGAGGTCGTCGTAGCGCCCCCCGCCGGCCAGCGTGCTCTGGGAGCCCCCCGCCTCGGGCTGGATCTCGAAGACCGTCCGTGTATAGTAGTCCAGCCCCCGCACCAGCTGGTGATTGACGTTAAAGGGCAGCTTAAGCAGTTCCAGGTATCTCTTCAGCTGATTGAAATGCCCGGCACACTCGTTACAGAGATAGTCCACGCTCTTGGGCGCTGCGGCGGCCACCTTTTGGCAGCCGGCCTGCTTGCAGTCGAGCAGCCGCAGCGGGTTTCGCTTCAACCGGGTCTGGCACTCGGGGCAAAGCTCCAGGGCGCGCCCCACGTAGTAGCTTTTGAGCGAATCCACATAGTTTGGGCGGCACTGCTTGCAGCCGATGCTGTTCAGCTGCAGCGTCAGCCGGCGGAGATTCATGTCAGCGAAGAAGCGCCAGGCCAGGTCGATGACCTCGCCGTCGAGGGCGGGGTCGCCCTCGCCGATAGCCTCGTAGCCGAACTGGTAGTGCTGGCGGTATCTCCCCGCCTGGGGCCTTTCGTATCTAAAGATAGAGGCGATATAATAGAGCTTCACCGGCTGGGGCTGGTTGTGCAGGCCGTGCTCCAGGTAGGCGCGGCAGACCGAGGCCGTGCCCTCCGGTCTCAGCGTTAGCGAGCTTTTCCCCCGGTCCTCAAAGGTGTACATTTCCTTGGTGACGATGTCGGTGTCCTCGCCGACGCTGCGGGCGAAGAGCTTGGTGTCCTCAAAGGCGGGGGTGTCGATGCGCTCGTAGCCGTAGAGCTGGGCGCTTTCAGCCACCTTCTGCTCGATGAAGCGCCAGTAGGCTTGCTCCTCGGGCAGTATGTCCGAGGTTCCTCGCGGTGCCTGATACAACATGGCTTTTCTCAAGGGTTAGAATACAGTATTAACCCTGGGTTGTAAAGGGATATTATATTTTTTGCACCCCCCGCCCCCTTGCGCTATACTTGGAACATGAGTCTGGCCGAGCTTTTAGAGAAGGCAAAAGAGTACCTGCCGCCGGAGAAGCTGCCCCTGGTGAAAGACGCCTATGCCTTCGCCGCCGAGGCGCACGCGGGGCAGGTGCGCAAGTCGGGCGATGCCTATATCGAACACCCGCTGCAGGTGGCGCTCATCTTGGCCGGCCTCCAGTTCGACGCCAGCACCCTGGCGGCGGCTCTGCTCCACGATGTCCCCGAAAACTGCGACGTACCCCTCGACCAGCTCGAAGCCAGGTTCGGCCCCGAGGTAACCAAGCTGGTTGATGGCACCACCAAGCTGGGCAAGCTCTCCCTGCATGCCCCCATCGCCGCCAACCGGGCTAGGCAGGCGGAGAGCCTCAGAAAAATGCTGGTGGCGATGGCGGAAGACCTGCGGGTGGTCTTTATCAAGCTGGCCGACCGCCTGCACAATATGCGCACGCTCAAGGCGCTGACGCCGGAGATGCAGCGCAGCATCGCCCAGGAAACGCTGGAAATCTATACCCCCCTCGCCCACCGCCTGGGGATATGGGAACTGAAGTGGCAGCTGGAGGATTTATCCTTCCGCTACCTGGAGCCGGAAAAGTACCACCACGTGGCTAACCTGATTGCCGCCCGCCGCGCCCAGCGCGAGAACTTTATCGCCCAGATAATCAAAATTCTAGAAGCCGAGCTCAAGCGGGTGGGCTTGCGCGCCGAGATATCGGGCCGCCCCAAGCATATCTACAGCATCTACCAGAAAATGGAAAGATACGCCACGCTGGGCAAGGACTTCGACGACATCTACGACCTACTCGCCCTGCGCATACTGGTGGGCACGGTATCCGATTGTTACAACGTTCTCGGCGTCATCCACAGCCTCTGGCGCCCCCTGACCGGTGAGTTCGACGACTTTATCGCCAACCCCAAGCCCAACGGCTATCAGGCTTTGCATACGGCGGTGATGTGCCTGGGCAACGTGCCCCTGGAGGTGCAGATTCGCACCCGCGAGATGCACCATATCGCCGAATACGGCGTGGCCGCCCACTGGCGCTATAAAGAGGGCGAGGAGAAAGACCTCCGCTTCGAAGAGCGCATATCCTGGCTGCGCCAGCTCATCGACTGGCACCGCGAGCTCAGCGGCACCGAAGAGTTTCTGGAATCGGTCAAGACCGATATCTTTATCGACCAGGTCTTCGTTTATACCCCCAAGGGGACGATAATAGACCTGCCCAAGGGGGCGACCCCCCTCGACTTCGCCTATCGCCTCCACACCGAGCTGGGCAACCGCTGCATCGGGGCTAAGGCCAACGGCAAGCTGGTGCCCCTCAACTACCAGCTCCAAAACGGCGATGCCATCGTGATTGTCGCCGCCAAGGGGGAAAAAGGCCCCAGCCGCGACTGGCTCAACCCCCACCTCAACTACACCAAGACCTCCCACGCCCGCGCCAAGATACGCCAGTGGTTCAGCCGCCAGGAGCGGGCGGAGAACATCGAGCGGGGCCGGGAGCTCCTGGAAAAGGAGATGCGCCACCTGGGCATAAAGCCCACCGAGCGCGAAGCGCTGGCCAAGATGTTCAAGTACGATAGCCTGGACGACTTCCTGGCGGCTATCGGCTACGGCGGCATTTCCACCCACCAGATTGCCCTGAAACTCTCCGCCCAGCAGCCCCCCCAGACCAAGCCAGCGGCCGCCCCGCCCAAGCCTCCCCAGTCGGCGATACGGGTGCTGGGGGTGGAGAATTTAGTCACCCATCTCGCCCGCTGCTGCCACCCGGTGCCCGGTGATAGGATTATCGGCTACGTCACCCGCAGCCGGGGGGTGACTATTCACCGCAAAGACTGCTACAATATAGTCCACGAGGATGAGAAGGAACGGCTCATCGCCGTGGATTGGGAGCCGACCGATTCCCTGTTCCCGGTCAATATCCTGGTCGAGGCCTGGGACCGGGTAGGGCTCATCCGCGACATTACCACCATCGTGGCTGAGGAGGGGTTAAACATTACCTCGATGACCTCGACCCCCGAGGCCAGCCACAAGGTGACGGAAAACTTTACCCTGCAGGCCAGGGACCTGTCCCAGTTAAGTCGGATCATGGCAAAAATCGATGGTATTCGAGGGGTGATTGGTGTTTCCCGCATCGGCGACGAAGCCACCAGGCCAAAACCCTCGACCTAAGGAGGAAGAGATTGCCAAACATCAAATCAGCGGAAAAAAGGGTACGGGTAACGGAAAGAAAGAGGCTCCGCAACAAGTCGGCGCGCACTATGTGCAAGACCAGTATCACCAAGGCGGAGAGGCTTATTTTCATGGGCGATGTGAATGCCGCCCAGGAAGCGGTGGTGGTGGCTATCACCTCTCTGGATAAGGCCGCCGAGAAGGGGATTATCCACCCCAATAATGCCGCCCGCCGCAAGTCGCGCCTGATGAAGAAGTTCAACCAGCTACAGGCGCAGGCGCCGTCGGCTCCGGCCGTAACCAAGCCCAAAGCGGCTAAGCCTAAGCCGAAGGCGAAGGCAGCCAAGCCCAAGGCCAAGGCGACCAAGGCCAAGGCGGCGGAAGCCAAGGCAAAGCCTAAGGCGACCAAGGCTAAAGCCAAAGCCGCCAAGCCAAAAGCCAAAGCGACTAAAGCCAAGCCCGAGAAGAGCAAAGAAAAACCCCCGGCAAAACTTGACTCAGAGGGCTAAAGAGGTTTATGCTCCGAGAGACAACCTAGAGGGGAAGCATGATCCTATCTCAGTTTCAGACGGTGGGCCGCGACCTCTTCACCAAGGGGCTGGTCTCCTCCCATAGCGGAAACCTGAGCATCAGGCTGGGGGAGAGGATATTCATTACCCGACGCGGCAGCCGGCTGGGCTGTCTTGAGGAGCACGACCTTATCGAAACCGGTCTGTCAAAAAACGACCGCAACACCCCGCTGGCGTCGGTGGAACTGGCTGTCCACCGCGCCATCTACCGGGAAACCCCGGCACTGGCTATCGTTCACGCCCATCCCCCCCACGCCGTCGCCCTGTCGTTGACCGAAACCGAGATTGTGCCCATCGATACCGATGGCCAGTCCATAATGGAAAAGGTGCCGGTGCTGGGCTGGGGTATGAAGGTTAAACCCGGGGCGTTGGGGGACGAGATCGCTCAGGCGCTAAAGCAGAGTCGGGTGGTCCTGGTTCACGGCCACGGCACCTTCGCTATCGGCCAGCTCATGGAAGAAGCCCATAATTACACCACCACGCTGGAAGAAAGCTGCCAGGTAATCTGTCTGCTCAAGTCGCTGCGGGGGGAGGTTGCCTCCAAAAGAGGCGTGTCCAAGCAGTAATCTACCGCTTATAAACTGGCGTGCACCAGTCAAGGTATTTGGGATTATTGCCCCGTATTATCTCGGAGTATAGCTTCTGCAGCTTCTTGGTCACCGCGCCGATTTCGCCGTCGCCTATCTTACGGCGGTCTATCTCGGCTACGGGGGTGATGTGGGCGGCGGTGCCGGTCAGGAAGCACTCTTCAGCGGTATAAAGCTCAACCCGCCCCACGTGCCTTTCTACGGTTTCGATGCCCAGCTCATCCTGGGCCAGCTTTATCACCGTATCCCGGGTAATACCGAGCAGGATGCCGTCATAGCCAGCCGGGGTAACCAGCTTGCCGTCTACGGCCAGAAAGATGTTCTCACCACTGCCCTCGGCGACATAGCCGTCAGGGGTAAGCATGATGGCTTCGTCAAAGCCGTTCTCCACGGCTTCGGTCTTAGCCACGGCATTGGTTACATAAAGTCCGGTGAGCTTGGCCCGTGGCACTTCGCCGGGGAAGCGCCAGGAAGAGACGCGGCACCTGGCTCTATCCGCATCCAGGTAGGGCCCCCAGGGGAAGGCGAAGGCCAGGAAATCACAATCTAGGTCGTGGAGGCGCACCCCCAGCGACTCCGAGCTCTTGTAAGCCAGGGGGCGGACGTAGGTATCTTCCTCAAAGCGGCACTTCGCCACCAGCTCAACCGTGAGCTGGCATAGCTCGTCTATAGTGTAGGGCAGGTCGATATTCAACACCTGGCAGCCGTTATGCAGTCGCTGGTAGTGTTCCCTGAGGCGGAAGAGGTAAATCTGCTTCTTTTGGCTGTTCCAGTTGCCCCTGATGCCCTCGAAGACGGCGGTGCCGTAGTGAAGGAAGTTGGTCATAACCCCTATCTTGGCTTCGGCCAGGGGGACAAACTGCTTATTAAAGTAGGCGTATGGCGGCATTTTATTCTCTCCCTGTTAGATAGCGTCCATTATAGCTTTTAGTTGGAAATAAGACAAGTAGCTTTCTGCATCTCTTGGGAGGCTGGACTCGGATGAGGCTAACTAGTGTATAATTAGGGTAACGAAAATAGGGGGTGAGTTATGCTGGAAAAGCTTTCCACGGAAACCATCGAAGCTATCTTTGACGCCCTGCCCGTAGATATAACCTTCGTCGATAAAGACGACACCGTCGGCTACTACAGCCGCCACAATGACCGCATCTTCCGCCGGACGCCAGCGATAATCGGCCGGAAGGTGCAGAACTGCCATCCCCAGCAGAGCCTTCATAAGGTAAACGAGGTCGTCGCCGACCTGAAGTCGGGCAAGAGAAAGGTCGCCGAGTTCTGGATTGACCTTAAAGGGCAAAAGGTCTATATCCGCTATTTCCCGGTCAAAGACAAGGCGGGCAACTACCTTGGCATAGTCGAGGTCAGCCAGGACATCACCGACCTCCAGAAAATCAAGGGTGAAAAGCGGTTAGTGGGGTGAGAGGTGGGGATGATAGTATGAGCAGAGTCGGGCTGGCGGTCAGCGGCTTCGGGCAGGGCTTGAATTGCTGCCAGGCGGTGCTTTCCACCTACGGCCCCCGGTTCGGCCTGGACCGCGAGCTGGCGCTTAAGGTCACCAGCGGCCTGGGGGGAGGTATTGGCCACCTGGGCGAGACCTGCGGGGTGGTGACCGGCGCTCTCATGGTCATAGGGCTGAAACACGGCGGGACGGTAGCCGGGGATGAAAAGTCCCGGGAGAAGACTTTCAGCCTGATAAGCCGCTTTTTGGAGGAGTTCAAAGCTCGCCGCGGCTCGATTCTGTGCCGCGAGCTGCTCGGTTACGATATAAGCATTCCCGAAGGATTGCAAGCCGTCAAGGACAAGGGGCTGTTTAGCACGCTTTGCCCCAACTTAGTCCGAGACTCGGCCGAGATTTTAGAGCAGATATTGTAAATAATGGTCACCCCCTCCCCTTCCGCCCCGTCTCCCTCAGGAACAGGGTGGGTATTATGGCGGCGGCTATAAGCAGCGCAATGACCAGGAAGCCGACGGTGTAGGCTCCCGATGTGCCTGCGGACACGATAGGCGATATTACCAAGAGCGGTATAACAACGCCCCCAACAGAATGCGCCGATATCATCAGTCCGGTGGTGCCGCCCACGTGTTCCTGGCCGATTTCGGGCAGCTCCAGCGGCATGGTCAATATCACCGGCGGCAAGGTGCCCACGCCGAGACCGCCCACGAAGACCAGGACCCAGGTCGCCACACTGGGGGCAAGCTGCCAGGCAAAGAAGAGGCTTATCGGAATAATAATCGCCGCGCCGTAGATAAAAGGCTTTCTCAGCCCCAGCCTATCGGAGAGGGCGGGCACCAGCAGGTTGCCTAGAATAGCGGCGCCGGTGAGCATGGCGGTGATAGCCCCGGCCGTGGCCGGGCTGATATGATGAATTAGCTCCAGCGCTTCGGGGAAGTTCCCCGAAAACGCAGTGAACATCCCCATATACAGGAAATAGACCACGCAGACCAGCAAAATGTTGCGGCTCTGCAGCCCCTTTTTGATGCCGGAAATCATGGGCGGCATCTTTATCTCGACCCCCTTGGGGGCGTTCCGAGCCAGCAAAGCCCATAGGCAAGCGGCTACCAGCGTGATTATGCCGACAACAGTGAAAGCCGTCTGCCAGTCTGGGAAAAGGGGGGCGGTAAATAGCCCCAGAGTCAGCCCGAGGCCGATAGACATCGTGTAGATACCGGCGGCGAGCCCGGCCTGCTTGGGCGGGAACCAGATAGCCACCAGCTTGGGCAGGTTGGACATTGACCCGTAGGCGGCTATGCCTATCAGGCACATCATGATAAACATGACCTCGAAGTTGGGGGCGAAGGCTCGGGCCAGCCCCCCGACCCCGCCCAGAAAGGCGGCTATAGCCACCACCCGCCTGATGCCGAAGCGGTCGGCGGCAGCCCCCGCGGTGATGGCGCACCAGATGCCCATCATGACGGGCGCGGTGAATATCAGCGTGTACTGCAGGTGGCTTAAGCCCAGGTCAAGGGAAAGGTGGGAAGCCAGTGACGGTATCAAAAACCAGGACCAGTAGAGGCATAACAGCGTTAGCCAGGCTATGCCCAGGATAACCCAGCGGTATTTTGGGTATCTTTCCGCTTCGGTGCTCAAGCCCACGCGTTCATTTCTCTTTAATCAAAAGGGAGCTCTGTTGAGCATATATTAAAGGGAGGCTGGCTGTCAATTTTTAGTGTATTTCTACCTCGACAGGCTCGGCGTGTTTAAGCTATAGCCCTTCCCGCCCCCCGCAAAGACATCCTTGAGCTTTAATGTCCGCCCCGTCTGGATGGCGGTGAAGCCGTACTTCTTGCGGATGCGGTCGATGGCTTTATTCAACTGCTCCTGCCGCTGGGCGGAGCCGTCCATCATATCCAGCTGCCGCCCCGCCTCCACCAGCTCCGAGACCCCGATGCCGATAAGGCGCACCGCCCGCTTTTCCCCCGTAAGCGCTCTTTTCAGCAGCCCCTGCCCCGTCTCGAAGATAGCCTGGTCGCTGTCCGTGCTCTGGCTCAGGGTGCGGCGGCGGGTGATGGTGGTGAAGTCGCCGTATCTCAGCTTCAGGGTTACGCAGCGCGCCCGCTTCCCCTTCTGGCGCAAATCGGCGCCCACCCTCTCCCCCAGGTAGCGCAGCGTCGATTCCAGCATGGCGGGGTCTTTAGTGTCCTGGCTGAAGGTAGTCTCCCGGCTGGTGGACTTGGCGGCGGCGGGCGGCTCAACTTCTCTATCATCAATGCCGCTGGCGAAGCGTTGTAGAACCTCACCAGACGCACCAAAATGGCTTTTCAGCGCTTTGGGGGGCATGGCGGATAGTTTGCCTATGGTGTCTATGCCGAGGCTCTTTAATTTTGGCTCTGTTTTTTGGCCTATTCCCGGCAGTCTGGCGATGGGCAGCGGCGCCAGGAAAGCCCGTTCTTTACCCGCCGCCACCTCCAGCAATCCGTCGGGCTTGCTCATCTCGGAGGCGACCTTGGCAATAACCTTGCCGCTGGCGATGCCGATGGAGGCGTTAAGCCCCAGCTCCTTTTTGACCCGCTGCTTTATCTTCAGCGCCATCTGCTTGATTGAGCCGTGGAGCGACTCGAAGCCGGTGGCGTCCAGGTAGGCTTCGTCGAGCCCCATCGGCTCCAGGTAGGGGGAAAAGTCGGCCAGGATGGCCATAAATTTCTCTGAGGCGTCGCGGTATTTGGGAAAGCTCCCCTGGATGAATATGGCCTGGGGACAGAGTCGGCTGGCGGTGACCAGGGGCATGCCCGAGCGCAGCCCGAAGGCACGTGCTTCGTAAGAGGCGGCGGCGACCACCCCCCGCCCCTGGGGACGCCCCCCGACGACGACGGGCTTGCCCTTGAGGCTGGGGTCGGCCACCTGCTCCACGGAGACGAAGAAGGCGTCGAGGTCGATATGCATAATGCGGCGCGCCATATGCCCTTATTATAGCGCAACCAGCCGATATATGGCTTATTCGGGCGGCGGCATTTTCTGCATCCAGTAGGGGTAGAGGGGCGCGGGCTGGCTCATTTCATCGAGCTGGCTCACCTCTTCGGCGCTCATTTCCCAGTCGGTTGTCTTCAGGTTGTCGGCCAGCTGTTCCGGTGTCCGCGCGCCGATGATGACCGAAGATACCCCCTCTTTGGCGAGCAGGTAGTTAAGCGCCGCCTGGGCTACGGTGGCTTTATGCGCCTTGGCGATTCGGTCCAGCTCCTCGACGATATCGAATCCCTTTTCGTCGTCGTGCGGTATGAATCTCGGCTGCGGCGCGCTCAGGCGCGTGCCCTTGGGTTGGGGCTTTCCCCGTCGGTATTTGCCGCTGAGGAAACCGCCGCTCAAAGGGCTCCAGACCAGGATGCCCAGCCCCTGGTCCAGGCATAGCGGCACCATCTCGTTTTCCAGCTCGCGCGCCAGCAGCGAATAGAGGGACTGCAGCGTGACGAACCTTTCCCAGCCGCGCTTATCGGCGATGGCCAGGGCTTTCATCAACTGCCAGCCCGAATAATTGGAGCAGCCGATATAGCGCACCTTCCCCTGGCGCACCAGGTCGTCCAGGGCGCGCATCGTCTCCTCCTGCGGCGTGTCGGGGTCGAAGTTGTGGACCTGGTAGAGGTCGATATAATCGGTGCCCAGCCGCTTCAGGCTGGCGTTGCACCCCTCGATGATGTGGCGGCGGGAAAGCCCGATATCGTTGGGCCCCGGCCCCATTTTGCCGCGGACCTTGGTAGCCAGGATAATGCTCTGGCGCCGCTTGCCCAGCGCCTTGCCCAGCAGCTCCTCGGAAAGCCCCTCGGAATAGACATCGGCGGTGTCGAAGAAGTTTATCCCCGCCTCCAGGGACATGTCCACCAGGGTATTGGCTTCCTTCTGTCCCAGTTGCCCGACGTACTTAAAGAAACTCCGCCCCCCGAAGGTCATCGTCCCGAAGCATAGCTCGGAGACCTTGACGCCCGTTTTGCCCAGAAAGCGCATCCTCATTTTTTGCCTCCTTTTTGTGCTTGATTATAAATCTCTTCACTCTCCCCTTGAGATAAAGGCTTTGACCCGCCGCTCGAAGACCGCCCGCTCCAATAACACCCGCCGCTGGCACCCCAGGCACTTGATGCCGATATCCGCCCCCAGCCTAACCACCCGCCACTGGTCGCTGCCGCAGGGGTGCTTCTTCTTCAGGCGGACGACGTCGCCCAGCTTTATCTCCATAATCATGGCTAACTCCGGTGTTAAGGTTGCGGCTTTATTTCTCCCGCGTGCTGGCGAGGTGTCTGATCTCGTCCCTCAGCGATAGGGCGACCTGTCGGGCGGCCTGGGCGAAATCCCGCCTCTTGGAAGCGTATATTATCTGCCGCGACGAGGTGAATATCGCCCCCTGCCCCCAGTTGTCGACCCCGTTACGGACGGCGGAGGCCAGCTCTCCCCCATGGGTGCCGATACCGGGTATGAGCAGCAGCATCTTGGGGTGGTGGTGCCTTATCAGCTTCAGCTCCTCGGGGTAGGTGGCGCCCACCACCAGCCCGATATTGTGTCCCTTGCCCTTCTTGTTCCACTGGGCGGCTTTGAGGGCGACAATCTCGAAGAGGGGCACCTGCTTACCGTCCAGGATGAAGGGCAGGCCCTGGAAGTCGGCGGCGCCGGGGTTCGAGGTGCGGCAGAGGATAAACACCCCCTTCTCCCAGTACTCGGTGAAGGGCTCTATGGAATCGAAGCCCATGTAGGGACTCACCGTGGTGGCGTCGAAGCCCAGCGTGGAAAACATGGCTTTGGCGTAGGCTTTGGCGGTGTTGCCGATATCGCCCCGTTTGCCGTCGCCGATTATAGGGATGTTTTTGGGTATGGCGTTGATGGTGCGCTTCAGGCTTTCCATCCCCTTGTCCAGCACTTCGTAAAAGGCGAGGTTGAGCTTGTAGGCGCAGACCAGGTCGGCGGTAGCCTCGATAATCGCCTTGTTGAAGTTGGAAACGCTCATCCCCTCCCGCATCAGCTCCGGGTCGGGGTCGAGCCCGATGCAGAGCAGGCTCTGGTTCATCTTCATGGCGTTCTGCAGCTTTTCGTTGAAATTCACCTCTTTACCCCCTGCGTTGATAATAGCAACAGCGGGCGGTCAGGTCAAGAGTCGGATTGTTGCCCCCCCAGCGGCAATGATATAATTAGCCCCAACGTGAACTACCAGCAAGCCATAGACTATATCAACAGCTACACCGACTACGAAAAGATAGGCATGCCCCACGACCCCGCCTTCTACGACCTCAGGCGTGTCGATGAAATCCTGTCTCTTCTGGGCGACCCCCATCAGAAAGCCGTCTCGGTGCACATCACTGGCACCAACGGCAAGGGCAGCGTGGCGGTCATGGTGGCTTCGGCGCTCACCGCGGCGGGCTACAGCACCGGGCTTTACACCTCCCCCCACTTCCACAGCTGGCGGGAGAGAATCAGGCTTGACGGCGAGCTAATCTCCGAAGCCGAGCTGGCGCAGCTGGTCACCGACCTCAAACCCCGGGTGGAAGCGGTCAACCAGCGGGCTAACTACGGGCAGCTTACCACCTTCGAGCTCCTCACGGCTATGGCTTTCGCCTACTTCGGGCAAAAAGGGGTGAAGTTCCAGGTGCTGGAGGTGGGGATGGGGGGCAAGTTCGACGCCACCAGCGTCATCACCCCCCTGGTGGCTATTCTCACCCCCATCGGCCTCGACCACACCGATGTCTTGGGCGATACCGTGGCCGAAATCGCCGCCGAAAAGTGCGGCATCATCAAGCCCGGCAGCACGGTGGTTATTTCCCCCCAGACCCCCGAAGTGGCCAAGGTAATCGAGCGGACCTGCGCCGAGCGCGGAGCAGGGTTGATAACCGTGGGCAAAGACGTCAGCTGGCGAGGCTTAAGCTCCGATTTAGACGGACAGCGGCTCCAGGTTAAGGGCAGAAAAGGCAGCTACGAGCTTTTTATACCCGTTCTCGGCGAGCACCAGCTGGTCAATGCCGCCACTGCCCTGGCCGCCCTGGAGGTCCTGGCCGACAGGGGCTTTGAGATTCCCGCCGAAAAAATCGCCAGAGGCTTCAAGCAGGTCAGCTGGCCCGGCCGCTTTCAGGTGCTGCGCCGAAATCCCCCCGTGGTCGTTGACGGCGCCCATAATGTCGACGCCGCCCGCAGCCTGAAAAAGGCTCTCCGGCAATACTTCGACTTCGAGCGGGCAATCCTGGTGATGGGGGCGTCGGGCGATAAGAATATCGCTGGCGTTATCGCCGAGCTTTCCCCTCTCTTCGATAGGGTGATTGTCACCCGTTCCCGCCACCCCCGGGCGATGGCGCCCGCGCCGCTGGTCGCCGAGTTCGCCCGCCACGGCCTGAAAGCCCGCATCGCCGATGACGTCCCCTCGGCGCTCACCCTGGCGCTCTCCCTGGCCGGGGATAAAGACTTGGTCTGCCTGGCGGGCTCGCTGTTCATCGTCGGCGAGGCGCTGGCGGCGGCGAAACTTTCGCTGTCGGGCTGAAAATTTTTGCCTTGATGCGCCCGGTTAGGCTAAAATAGCTAAGAAATAAACTTACGGGGTTGATTTATGCCTACTTATGAGTACGAGTGTGATGCCTGTCATCACCGCTTTGAGAAGAAACAGAGTTTCGACGCCAAGCCGGTAGTTAAGTGCCCCCAGTGCGGGGGCAAGCCGCGCCGCGTCATCCGCTCCGCGCCGGTTATCTTCAAGGGGAGCGGTTTCTATGTCACCGACAGCCGCAAGAAACCCCCCGATATGGGCAAGGGCAGCTTGGAGTCGGGCGACGGGGGTAAGGAAAAGGGGAAGAAGGACAAGGAAAAGAAGGACAAAGAGAAGTGAAAGCGCTCCTGCAAAGGGTCACCAGCGCCTCGGTCACTATAGATGGAGAGGTGGTGGGCAGCATCGGGCGGGGGCTGGTGGTCTTTGTCGGCGTCGCCGACGGCGACAGCCCGAAAGACGCTGATTATCTGGCGCAAAAGCTGGTCAACCTGCGCATCTTCGCCGACGCAGCCGAAAGGTTCAACCTCTCGGCGCTGGGTATCAAGGCCGAGCTGTTGCTGGTGAGCCAGTTCACCCTGCTGGCCGACACTAGGAAGGGGCGCCGCCCCAGCTTCACCGAGGCTGCCCCTCCCCCCCGGGCTGAGGCGCTATTCGAGCACTTTGTCGATGCGGCTAAAACCAGCGGGCTAAAAGTAGCCACCGGGCGCTTCCAGCAGTACATGCAGGTCGAAATCCACAACGACGGCCCCGTCACCATCATGCTTGACAGCCGCGATAAGGGCTAGGGCGGCGGTTGCAAATGTTTGTAATTGCAAAACCTTGCAATAAGCCGAAAGCTCTGTTATAATGCCCCCCGAAAGATGAACCATTCTGGAGATATCGTCAAAAAACTAACCGAGCGGGGCTATCGGCTTACCCCCCAGCGGCTGATGACCATCGCCGCTATTGAGCACAGCGACGGCCACATCAGCGCCGAGGAAATCTACGCCCAGGTGGTGTCGAAATACCCCCACGTCAACATCTCAACCGTCTACCGCACCCTGGAACTGCTCAAACAGCTCGGTCTGGTTACCGATACCGACTTCGGCGAGGGCCGGGTGAGATACCACCCGGTAGGCAAGGGCCACCACCATCACCTGGTCTGCCAGGAGTGCGGCGCTACAGTCGACCTGGATGAAACGGCGCTGACCCCGCTTAAAGATGTTTTGCTCCGGGAATACGGCTTCAGCGCCGACCTGAGGCACCTGGCTATCTTCGGCCGCTGCGGCAAGTGCGGGAGCTAAATTTTTTTGACTTGGCATTGCATCTAGTTGCAATTGCATTGAATAGCACTAGCTGAAAGGAGGACTCGATGCACATTCCCGACGGTTTCCTCAACGTAGCCACGGTGGCTACCACCTGTGCCGTGTCGGCGGGCGGTGTCGGCGGTGCGGTCAGAATGGTCGGCAAGAAGCTGGGGGAAAAGCAGGTGCCCCTGATGGGCATACTGGCTGCCTTCATCTTTGCCGCCCAGATGCTCAACTTCCCCGTCGCTGGCGGCACCTCGGGGCACGTTATCGGCGCGGCACTGGCGGCGATACTGCTCGGTCCCTGGGCGGCGGTATTAATAATGAGCTGCGTCCTCATCGCCCAGTCCCTCATCTTCCAGGACGGCGGGCTGCTGGCGCTGGGGGCTAACATCTTCAATATGGGCATCGTCGCCAGCTTCAGCGCCTACTACATCTACAAGCTGGTCACTTGGCTGGCTGGCGCCAACCGCAGGGGCACCCTCATCGGCGGCTTCCTCGCCGCCTGGTTCTCGGTGTTCCTGGCATCCACCTGCTGCGCCATCGAGCTGGCGCTCTCGGGCTCATCCCCATTCGGGGTGGTCTTGCCGGCGATGGCGGGCGTTCACGCCCTTATCGGCATCGGCGAGGGGCTGATTACCGGGGTGGTGCTCAGCCTGGTGCTGGCAACCCGCGCCGACCTTTTGCAGCTGCAACGTACTTGATAAACGGGGGTTAAAAAGATGAAATCAAAGTGGTGGCTGATTGCGCTGTTTATCTGCCTGCTGGTAGCCTGTCTGGCGCCCCTGGCCTCTTCCTCGCCCGACGGGCTGGAAAGAGTGGCTGAGGACGCAGGCTTTATCGGGCTGGGGCAGGACGCCCCCTACCAGGTTATCGCAGACTACGTCTTTCCCGGTATAGAAAACGAAGCGCTGGCCACGATACTGGCCGGGGTAGTCGGCACCCTCGTCCTCTTCGGCGCCGCCTACGGGCTGGCCTGGCTACTGAAAACAAGGAGACGGCGAGCGGCGTGAAACACAGTTTTCTCGACCAGTACAGTGAAGGGAACAGCCTTATCCATCGGCTCGACCCGCGCACCAAGCTGATTACCACCCTGTTCTTTATCCTGGTGGTGGTGCTCACGCCCGTAAGCCGCTGGCAGGCGTTCGCCCTCTATTTTATCCTGGTGGCGACCCTGATTATCATATCGCGGGTGCCCCCCCTCTATGTCCTGAAACGCTCGCTGTTAATCATCCCCTTCGTCGTCCTGATTGCCGTCTTTATTCCCTTCTTCAAGGAGGGGGAGGTGGCGGGCAGCTACAACATCTGGCTCTGGCAGGTGACGGTCACCCACAGCGGTATTCAGGTATTCCTGAATATCCTGGCTAAGTCCTGGCTCTCCATACTCAGCCTGATTTTGCTCACCGCCGCCACCCGCTTCTCCAGCCTGCTCCGGGGCATGGAACAACTGCGCCTGCCCCGCGTTATGGTGATGATTCTGTCCTTTATGTACCGCTATATCTTCGTCCTCGTCGATGAAGTAATGCGGATGAAGCAGGCGCGGGACAGCCGTAACCTCGGCGGCGGGCACTTAAGGCAAATACGCACCGTGGGCAACATGATCGGCACCCTCTTTATCCGCAGCTACGAGCGCGGAGAGAGGGTCTATGCGGCGATGATGGCTCGCGGCTTCGACGGGCAGACGCGCACATTGGAAAACCCCAGCTTCGTCCAGCGGGACTTTTTGTTCGCCCTGGCCCTGGGCTTAGTCTTGGTCCTGGCTATAGTGTTAAACCTGTGGTATCTATAAGGAGAGATGTGTCCGAGATTATAAGGGTGGATAACCTTAGCTTCGGCTACCCCGACGGTCAGCCGGCGCTGAGCGGCGTCAGCCTGGCGGTGCATCGGGGGGAAACCGTAGCCCTCATCGGCCCCAACGGCGCGGGCAAGTCCACGCTGCTTTTGCACTTCAACGGCATCCTCCACAGCGACGGCGCGGTCAGGGTGCTGGGTAAAGCCATAAACGATAAAAACCTGAAGTGGGTGCGGGGCAAGGTGGGGCTGGTCTTTCAGAACCCCGACGACCAGCTCTTCTCCCCGACTGTCTTCGACGATATCGCCTTCGGCCCCCTCAATATGGGCTACGACGAGGCTGATGTCCGCGAAGTGGTGGCTAAGGCCTTAGCGTGGGTGGGGATGGGGGGCTACGAAAAGCGCTCGCCCCACCACCTCAGCCTCGGCGAGAAGAAACGCATCGCCATAGCCACGGTATTGGCGATGAATCCCGAGGTGCTGGTCATCGACGAACCCACCAGCAACCTCGACCCCGGTAGTAAGTGGTCGCTCATCGAGCTGCTCAAAGGACTGGAGATAACCAAGGTCATCGCCTCTCACGACCTGGAGCTGGTCGAGGCGCTCTGCCCGCGGGCAATCATTCTTGATGGCGGAAAAGTAGTCGCCGATGGCGACACCAGCCGGATTTTAGCCGACGAGCGCTTACTGGCCGCTCACGGGCTGGCTCGTCATAAGCCGGCCGGATAAAAATTTATTTCTCTCGTACGACGGCGACGCTGCCCTTGGCCAGCCTTAGTGTCGTTCCTGATTCCACCTTGATGACGACACTATCCTCGCTGACGCTTTCAATCACTCCGAAGATACCGCCAGCCGTAATTATCCTGTCTCCTCTCTTCAGCTCCTCCATCATCTTCTGGTGCTCTTTCTGTCTCTTGCGCTGGGGACGAATCATCAGGAAGTAGAACATGGCGAAAATCAGCACCAGGAAGACAATCATGTAGATGGTGCTGGTGGTGCTGCTGCCGCCTTCTTCAGTAGAAGTGGGGTAACAGCCGCCCAGCAACGCCATGGTGGCGAGAACGGCGACAATCAGCGCTAAACCGAGAATTTTAGACCGCTTCATTTTGCCTCCTAATTATTGTTTAACCTTCCACTATGCCCTGGAGCGCCCAGGGACTTGTTTTCTCGACCCTTAGTTTTATCAGTTTTCCCCGACAGTCGCGGCTGTCGTTGAAGAATACCAGTTTATCGCCCCGGGTGCGACCCCACCACCTCCCCCCCTTTTCCCCTTCCGCCAGCACCTCCACCGTCTTGCCCTTGAGGCGGGCGTTAATGGTGCTGGCGATGCCCTCCTGCAATCGCTCGAGGTATTCCAGGCGCCGCTTCTTTTCGGCGGGGGGAACGTTGTCCTCCAGTTTCCTGGCGGCGAAGGTCCCCGGCCGCGGCGAATAAGCGGCTATATGGACTGTATCAAAATTTAGCTCGGATAGCAAGTCGGCCGTCTCTTGGAACTGGGCTTCCGTCTCCGAGGGAAAGCCGAGCAGGATGTCGGTGCTCAAAGCGATATCGGGTATTCTGGCTCTTATCTCGGCGACCAGCTTTCGGTAGTGCTCGGCGCTATAGCCCCGCCCCATCGCCTTTAAGATAGCGTTGCTCCCCGACTGCACCGGCAGGGTAAGCTGCTCGCAGACCTTGTCTAAAGAAGCCACCGCCCCGACCAGCTTCAGGCTCATGTCCTTGGGGTGGTTGGTCAGAAAACGGATTCGTAAAAGCCCCTCTAGCTCATTCAGCTCGTATAGCAGGTCAGCCAGCTCGGGCTTGCCGGGTAGGTCGTGCCCGTAGGAGTCCACGTTCTGCCCCAGCAGGGTAACCTCTTTTGCCCCCCGCTCCACCAATTCCCTCACCTCGCCCACGATTTCGGCTAGCGGGCGGCTCTTCTCCCGCCCCCGACGGTAAGGGACGATACAATAGCTGCAAAAATTATCGCACCCCTGGATAATGGGGACATAAACGGCGACATTCGGCTTCTCGGGTAGGGGTAGTTCTTTGGGGCTTTCCAGCCACTGAGGATATTCCCCGGGCTTGAAGAAGTAATCGACGTGGGGAAAGCGCTCCTCCAGCTTGGTAGTGTCGGCGTTGACCAGGCAGCCGGTAACGGCCAGAGTCATATCGGGGCGCGATTTCTTCAGCGCTTTAAGGTTAGCCAGCTTATTAACCACGCGGTCCTCGGCGCTCTGCCGCACCACGCAGCTATTGAGCACCACCAGCTCGGCTTCGTTAGCGCTGGCGGCGGCTTCGTAGCCCAGCTGCTCAAGGTGGCTGCCCAGCCGCTCCGACTCCGCCTTATTCATCTGGCAGCCGATGGTCCAGATATGATATTTAGGCATGGTCTTCTCTATAAGGATAGCCAAAAATGCCCCTTAATTTAAGGGGCACACTAGCCTGATATGGCGGAGGGGGAGGGATTCGAACCCTCGACCCCGGTTACCCAGGGTAAGCACTTAGCAGGCGCCCGCACTAGACCACTATGCGACCCCTCCGACGCTAAAAAAGCTGACAGGCTTTTACGATTTTACTATATCATACCCCTGGGCTTTGCTCAATTTCCGCTTGATTTCGGGCATAGCTTCCCGGGTGGCTATCTCCCCCTCCTCGATGCACTCCCGGGCGTGATGGAAATCGCCTGGGCTGATGTGGGCGGTATCGGGGTTAATGACGATGTCGGCACCCTCGGTGGAGGCTTTGGCGATGATATAGGTGCCGATGTACAGAGACTGCAGTATAACGTTGAAGATATTGGGCTCCTTCCAGTCTTTCTTGCCTTCCTTCTTCAAATGGTGGACTCTATCGCCCACGTCGGGCATGACGTTGACGGCGATGATAAAGTCAGCGCCCATATCTTTGAGCACGCTCACCGGCACCGGGTTCACCAGCCCCCCGTCCACCAGGTAGCGGCCCTGTCGCTTGGCTACGGTGAATATCCCCGGTATGGAAATAGTGGCTCTTACCCCCTCCAGCACCGAGCCCCGGTCAATCACCACCTCCTCGCCGGTGATGATATCGGTAGCCACCAGCGCCAGCGGTATGGGCAATTCCTCGAATTTAACATCGTTCCCCATCATCTTTTCGAGCATACTGATGACCGCCTTGCCCCCGAAGAGCCCCGACTTGGGCAAGGCCAGGTCGGCTAGCGAGAGCATCTTCACCAGGTTTATCTTTACGGCCATATCTTTTAACAGCCCGAAGTCCTGCCCCCGGGCGCAAAAGGCGCCCACCAGCCCCCCGATACTGGTGCCGGCAATCATGTCGATGGGAATCCCTTCCCGCTGCAGGACCTCCAGCACCCCGATATGGGCCAGTCCCCGCGCCGCCCCGCCCCCCAGCGCCAGTCCCACCTTCTTCTTTTTCATAAAGCTATTCTACCATAAAAGCGGGTTATTGAGCCCTCGACCTGGCTGTGCTAATATGGGCTTAAAGCCGTGGAGATAAACATTTTAGTCGATGAAACCCTGGAGATAGCTGTTGAGCCGGCCTGGCTCGAGGCTGTCGCCCGTCGGGTGCTGGCGGCGGAAAACATCGGCGCTAAAGCGGAAGTCGGCCTGGTCATCGCCAGTCAGGAAAGGGTCAGGCAGCTCAATCGTGACTACCGCGACATAGACGAGCCTACCGATGTCCTCTCCTTCTCCGCCCGCGAAGAAGCCGCCGGCCTGCCCCCCTTTATCCCGCCCCCCGACGGCGTTCTTCACCTGGGCGAGGTGATAATTTCTTACCCACAGGCGCTAATACAGGCTGAGGAACACGGCCACCCCCTGCAAAAAGAGCTGGCCATTCTGCTCATCCACGGCTTGCTCCACCTGCTGGGCTACGACCACGAAAAGAGCGATGCGAAGCGTAAGATGAGGGCCCGGGAAGAAGAGCTTCTCGGCCTTATCGAAGGAGGCAGCAAATGAGAGTACTGGGCATTAGTGGCAGCCCCCGCCGCGGCGGCAACACCGACCTCCTGCTGGCTGAAGTGATGAAGGGCGCCGAAAGCCAGGGCGCCGAGGCCAAGACCATTATCCTGAACGACCTCAAGATTACCCCCTGCCAGCACTGCGACGCCTGCTTCGAGGCGGGCGTCTGCAAGATAAAAGACGATATGCAGATGGTCTATGCCGAGATGGAAAAAGCGGACCGAATCGTGCTGGCTTCCCCGGTGCACTTCCTGGGGCTGACCGCCCAGGCCAAGGCGATGATTGACCGCGGCCAGGCGCTCTGGGCGCGAAAATATATACTGAAAAAACCCACGCTGGGCGACAGCCGGCCCCGGAAAGGCTTATTCATCGCCGTCGGCGGTATGAAGCTGGCTCATCTCTTCGAGCCCTCGCTGGCGACGGTCAAAGCCTTCTTCAAGGTCATTGATGTCGAATACGCCGCCGACCTGCTCTTCCCCGGTGTCGACGAAAAGGGCGCCATCAAGAAGCACCCCGATGCTTTAAAGCAGGCATTTACCGCCGGCCAGAATCTGGTTACAGAGTGAGGCAATCGAGAGGAGGAAAAGCATGGATACCGTTACCGCCGTCAACAAGAGAAAGAGCACGCGGGCTTTTAAGCCCGACCCCGTCCCACAGCCGGTTCTAAAAGAGATAATGGAGCTGGCGTTGCGGGCGCCTTCCTGGGCGAACACGCAGCCCTGGGAATTCGCCGTAGTCGCCGGAAGCAAGCTCGAAGAGATAAAGCAAAGCTTCATCGAAAAGCTGGACGAGCCACCCGCCCTCGATATCGCCCGTCCCTGGGGCTTCCCCGAACCCTATGGCGGCCGTATTGGCCGGCTGATGGGCACAGAACAGAAAATCAGGGGAATAAAACGGGAAGACCGGGAGGGCAGGGGCTGGTGGCGGTTGCAGGGCTTGAAGAATTACGGCGCCCCCTGCGTTATTTTTATCTGCATCGACCGCGCCTTTTACTTTCAGGAAGAGAGCATAAATGCCTGGCTGCTCTTCGATTGCGGTCTGGTCGCCGAGAACATCATGCTTCTGGCTACCGACTACGGACTGGGCACGGTGGCTCAGGCGCAGGCGGTTCACTACCCCGATGTCCTGAGAAAGGCGCTGGGCATACCCGACTCCAAGCTCATCGTGCTCGGCATCGCCATCGGCTATCCCGATGAAGCAGACCCGATAAACCATTTCCGCTCGGAAAGAGAACCTTTGGATAGCGTCGCCAAGTGGTATGGCTTCGGCCAGTGAAGGGAAGTCAGACTCACGCCCACCTTCCCTTGCTTGACAGGATTATCTTTTCCTTGGTGAGGGAGCGGGAGAGGTAAAAGGCAATTATTCCCAGAAGGGCTGCCCCGGCTAAATTATACAGGGCGTAGTCCCAGGAAGTTAAAAGCCACAAAATCCGTCCTCCGACCTGCCCCACCACCTGCATCAGAACTACCCCGACAAATATAATAATGGTCTGGCCGATAACCGGGTTGGTAATCAGGCTGAAGATAATCCCCACCATAACCAGGGCCAACATGAACAGGGGCAGGAAGAGAAAGCTGGTAAATGCCGCCGCCAGCGGGAGGACAAAATGACCCGTAGTCGGCAGGATAGCCGCCAGGTTCATCGTCAGAATGACTATCAGCGTAGCCATAAGCCCGATGATATAGGCCGGCAGGAAGATAGCCAGACTTTTCCCTATCCAGACCCCCCTGGCGGTTAGCGGCGTCGCCAGCAGAGACTCTATAGGCCCCTTGGCCTTTTCCTTGGCGATTGGGTCGGTCGCCCAGGTCGCCATGCAGCTGAATAGGACTATGAGCGGCACGTAGTTAGCCGCCAGCCCTATGCAGAGCTCTAACAGGGGCTTCGCCTCATCCCAGGATATTCCGTCGGCTAACCACCCCTTGAGAGCGATAGGTACGCCTACCGCCGCCGCCACGATAAGAGCGCCGATGATACTAACCACAATCAGCAACGACTTGCTATGCAGGGTATCCCCTAAGTCGTTTCGCAGAACAACGAGCATTCCCTTCATGATGGCTCCACTTCCTTGAGTATGGCGGAGTAGATTTCCTCGAGGGAGGCTTCCTTTTTACTTACCCCCTCAATCTCTACCCCCCGCCCGACGAGAAGACTCACGATATCAGGGATTCTTACTCCTTCCTGGGGAGCGAAGGTGAGGATGTTGCCCTTCCTCTCTCGCAATCCCAGCCGGGAGAGGCTCTTGAGTTCAGCCAGGAGAGGCTCGGCGATGGCTTCGGTAGTCTCAATCTCTACCTCATTCCCACTCCTCTCACGCTGAAGCTGCTCCAGCTCGCCATAGAGCTTTATCTCACCACGGTCGATTAGAGCGATGCGGTTGCAGATTCTCTGCACCTCGTCCAGATTGTGAGAGCTCAGGAAGATGGTCCTTCCCTCCTTATGAGCCATGTTAAGGATGACCTCTCTCACCTCCATCTGGCCCGAGGGGTCAACTCCAGCCGTGGGCTCATCCAGGACCAGAAGCTCCGGGTTATGCGTCATCGCCCGGGCCAAAGCCAGCCTTTGCCTCATCCCCTTGGAATAGGTGCCCACCTTGTCTCTGGCTCTATCCCGAAGCTCTACCAGCTCCAAAACCCTATCAATCCTCTCGGCGGGTTCGGCCATTCCGTAAATTCGGGTGTAATACCACAGGTTCTCCTCGGCGGTCTTATTATCGTAAAGCCCGTCGCTCTCCAGGACAAAGCCCACCTTTCTTCTGGCCTCATCTCGGGAGACATCGTCTCCCAGGATAGTAGCCTTGCCCGAGGTGGGCTGGAGCAGGCCGAGAAGGATTCTAATAGTGGTGGTCTTACCGGCTCCGTTAGGCCCCAGATAACCGAAGATATCCCCCTGCTTTACCGTGAAGCTGACATCACTGAGGACTTCGCGTTCCCCCAGTTGCTTGGAGATAGCTTCAAGTCTTATGGCGTCCATTCCCTGTCCTTATCGTTGATTTAAGTGATTCTGGGCAAGATGCTAGCCCCATTATAGCCTAGAAGCTGGAGCTAAGAAAGGGCGCTGACGGAGACGTCCTATTAAGCCAGAGCCGGTAGAATATCAGGGAGCCTCTCCACCCTTCCGCCGCGTCGGATATATTGGCTAACAGCGCCAGCCAATGCCTCTACCTTACCGTCAGGGAAGACCTTGATAGCCGCCCCGGAAGGAATCCCGTAGCCTTTCACGTTATCCTGCTCAAGTGCCAGCAAAGCCTTTAATTCCTGCCAGTCATCCTCTTCGGCATGGGTATCACAGATAATCGGCGCCACCCCCAGACAGGGGAAAATCTCAGCCGTCGCATCATCGTCAGGGTCTCGCCAGCGAATCCACTCTTTGGCCAGCATAATGCTCCCGGCCGAGACCCCGAAAAACGGTTTACCCTGCCTGTAAAGCTGAAACAGGAAATCGACCATACCCTTTTCCCGCAGAACCTCCATACCCCTCTCCACATCCCCGCCGCTGATAAAAACGATATCGGCTGAGATAAGTATATTTTGCGCCTTCTTGAGGTCGGCGTGGTGGGGGGTAATCAGGGCGTGGCTAATCCGGCCTGCCCCCGCCCCCTGCATTTCCTTCATCATAAAGCTGAGAAACCTGGTGTCATCATCACTGGCCGTGCCCACGTAGCCCACGCTGGGCGACGGCTTACCGCATTCCCGTAAAGCCGCCTGAAAGGTAGTGTCGGGCTGCCCGTGGGGGCCCCGGCGGCTCCCCCCGATTAAGTAAACAGGCTTCATATTATTCGTCATTATGTTCCCCCCTTCCTCAGTCGGTGACATAGTTTTCATCCAAATAATGCTCTATTTCTACCGGAAACAACGTCTTGGCCAGGCTGTATTTCCCGGAGCCTTCCGGGGGAATGGCATCTTGATAGCTAACCGAGACTTCAGCATCTCGGCCATAGAGCCCTTTCAATATTTCTGAGGCCTGTTCACTAAGCCTGTCCTTATCCCGCCGCTGGCTGACAAGGTACAAATGGTAAACACCTTCCCCAGGCTGCTCCAGGCGGTACTCATCGATTCCCTCTAAAACGCTCAGGGCTTTGTCCAGTTCACGTAAAGAGACCAGCCGGCCGCTGCAGGTGAGAGTCACATTGGTTAGCCGACCCTCAATCGCCTCAAGAATCAAACCCGAATCCCTCCCACAGGGACACTCGCCCCGTTCATCAATACGGACTAAATCGCCGACGTCAAAACGAACGATATAATACCACGGATTATTAAAGGTAGTGACCAGAATCCTGCCCAGCCGGGGGCCGCCATGTTCTGGCTTTAAGGGGTGAAAATCCACGCGACAAAATTCGCTGTTCTGATGAAATTTCCCTTTCTCACACTGCATAAAAACATATCCCGTTTCCGTGGTTCCATACGAGCTGGCTATGGGCACATCGAAGACCCTGCGGATTTGCCGGTAATGGAAAGCCGAGGGGTATTCGTAAGTAAAAACGATAAGCTGAGGCTGAAAAACCGTTTTTTTAGTGGTGGCAATATAACGGCATAACTTCGCCAGCAGTGAAGGGTTAGCCTCCAGGACCACTGGCTTAAAAATTTCCAGCTCCCTTATCATCCTGTCCATATACTCCGAAGTCCATGATAACGGGTCAGTTTTTTCGTTAAGATAAAGGAACCGTGCCAGGCGCCGCTTTCCCATAGGAAGCTCGACGGTATCCGAGATAAAACCGACATTGAGCGGGTTGGCCAGAATCGCCTCCGGGTGACTCCCCGTGGCAATTTTATTGGCATAAGAATTAAGCTTCCAGGAGGCCCTCTCCGAAGCGTCCCACCACTTTTGATTCCATATATTAGTGACGCTAGAGTCAATCGTGCCGCTGGTTTTAACGAAGGCTATCTCCCCATTGGCCAAGCCGCGTTTAAAATCGCTATCATTGGGAAGAAGACCCTGGGGGAAGTGCTGGCGAACATCTTGCTTAGTAAGTGCGGGCATGGCGGCGTAGCGCTTATCGACCGGATATTCGGGGCCGAGGTCGAAAGCCCGCCAGGAACGGTAGGCAGCAACCTCACCGAGAGCTGTCTCCAAGACATACAGGGAACGGCTGTAATAATCAGCCGAGAATTTCCAATCCCGGGGCATCAACTATGCTCCTTTATGATGTGCGTAATCGAGCCAAACTCAATTCTATCACTACCCTTCGCTGGGAAGCAAAGCTCATCGTGCTCGGCATCGCCATCGGCTATCCCGACGAAGATGACCCGATAAACAGTTTCCGCTCGGAAAGGGAGCCGCTGGATAGTGTCGCCAGATGGTGTGGCTTCGACTAATCTAAAGGCAGGTCGTAGATGCGCCAGGTCTTGTAGCGCTTGGCCCCCATAAACTCGGAAGGGCGCAGGATGAGGTGGTTATCCTCCAGGAGCAGGGACGCCTCGCACGTGGAGTAGCCTTTCCCGATGGCGTAGTTCTTAACCCTTTCGTAGAGCAGGGCGTCGATGCCCAGGTTGCGAAAACCGGGACGAATGCCGAAGAACATCAGGCGGGTGCGGCCGGTGTGCCGACGCTTACGGAGCAGCCGGATAAGGCGTATCAGGTCGGAATCGCCGTACCAGCGCCAGCGTGGCCGTAAGGCATAATTGGGGTCGGGGAAAGCCCCCAGAACAGCCGCCGGCTCACCTCGGACGAAGGCGAACTGAACCAAGCCCGGATCTACGATCAGGCGCAGGGAATTTGCCAAGAGGATAGCTTCCTCATCGGTTATGGGCAGGAACCCCCAGTTTTGCGCCCAGCTATCGTTATATATTTTTACTATCAGGTGCACCTCTTTTTGCAGGTGTTTGAGGATTAGTGGCCGCGTTTCGATGTCCCGGCGCTGTCGTACCTGCTCGGCCAGCCTCTGCAATCGGGGGGGTGGGGGCGTTTGCACGTCCATGATATAGGCGTGATAGTCCTTGGCTTTGCCGAAACCGTAGCGTTCCAGGAAGTCGGCGTAGTAGGGAGGGTTGTGGGTCAGTTCCACCGTCGGCGGATACTCGAAGCCGTCGATAAGGATACCCTGGCGTTCGTGGGTGGCATTGGAGTATTCACCGGGGCCTCTTATAACCGTCATCCCGCGCTCTTTGACCCAGGCACAAGCCCGCTCCAACAGTGCCTTAGCCACGGCATAATCCTCGATGACGTCCCAGAAGCCGAAAAAGCCGATACGAGTACCGTGGTATTCGTTGAAGCGACGGTTGATGGCCGCCGAGACTCGTCCCACCGCCTTGCCGTCACGCCAGGCCAGAAAGTGGGTAACTTCAGCATCCCGGTGGTAGGGGTGCTTCGGCGTCAGCAGGCCGACCAGGCCGAGCCATCGGTTGCCGAGCAGGTCGCCGCGGAGGGGCGGGGTCCAGCAGGGGTCGCCGCGATGGATATGCCAGGGTAAATCGGCGAAGAGCTTAATTCGGGGCGAGCCTAACGAGATTTCCTCGATCCTCAGGGGGGCGCGGGATGTGGAATTCATAAAGCTATTTAGCCACTACCAGCTTGCCCACCGCCGTCTCCAGCCCGGCCAGCGTTAGCGGGTACATGGAGAAGAGCTTCCCAATCATCTGCACGGTGGGGTGAATCCAGAAGCGCGGGTCGTCGGGGTTCAACCAGACGCAGTGGCTGAAGTGCTCCCTGATTCTTTTCAGCCAGAGTATGCCCGGTATCTCGTTGCGCTCGTAGTAATTTATGGCTCCGTAGCGCTCGGTCAGCTCCCAGGGCCCCATCCTGGCGTCGCCCACCAGCAGCAGCTTGTAGTCGGGCTCCAGCGTGTGCAGCAGGTGCAGGGTGCTCACCGCGTCCACCCGCTCGACGTCTTTGTAGAGGTAGTCGTAGATGCAGTTGTGGAAATAATAATACTGAAAGTCCCGGAAATGGGTGCTGGAATGCGCCGCCGAGAAGAGCTGGCTGCAGAGCTTGGCGAAGGGCTCCATGGAGCCGCCGACGTCCATCAGCAAGAGCAACTTTACCGTGTTCTTGCGGCTGCGCTGCCAGATAAAATCGAGGTCGCCGGCATTTTTAGCGGTGGCTTTAATCGTCCCCTCAAGGTCTAATTCATCTTCAACACCGGTGCGGCGCAGCTGCCTCAGCTTTTTGAGTGCCATGCCTATCTGGCGCACGTCCAGCGTCAGGTCGCTGCGGTAGTTCTTGAATCTACGCTCCGCGGCAATCTGTACGGCGTGCCGGCCCCCCGACTGCCCCCCGATTCTGATGCCCGCGGGGTGGTAGCCCGAGTGCCCGAAGGGAGAGGTGCCCCCCCTCCCTATCCAGTGGCCGCCCCCGTCGTGCTGCTCGGTCTGCTCTTTGAGCCGTTTTTCCAGCTCTTTAATCAGCTCGTCGAAGTCCATGCTCTCGAACTTGGCCTGCTCCTCCTCGCTTAAGAAAAGGCGGTTCAGGGGGTCTTTGAGCCAGTCCAGCACCTGCTCGGCAATCTCCTCGGGGGCTTCCACCCCCTGGAAGTACTGCTGGAAGGCGACGTCGTACTGGTCGTAGTAGGCTTCGCTCTTGACCAGGATGGCTCGGGCCAGGAAATAGAAATCGTCCAGGTTATGGATGTGCCCCTTGGCCAGGGCTTCCATGAGGGTCATCCACTCCACGAGCGAGACCGGCACCTTGTTTTTCCTGAGGATATAGAAAAAATCGGTAAACATAGCTACCGCCGCCGAATGACGAAGTTGTTGACGAAGTAGTCGTAGTCGGTTTCTTTTTTGAGCAGGGTGCCGATAAAGGGGAACTGCTTGGAGACATTCTCGTGGGGGATGCCGCCGGCGATAAGCGCCCGAATCCAGTCGATAAGCTCGCTGGTCGAAGGCTTCTTGCGGAAATCGTCGACCTCCCTCAGCTTGTAGAAAGACTTCAGGGCTTCGCTGAGCAGGCTGTCCTTGATGTCGGGGAAGTGCACCCGCACGATTTCCTCCATCAATTCCGGTGTGGGGAACTCGATATAATGAAAAATACAGCGCCGCAGGAAGGCATCGGGCAACTCCTTCTCGGCGTTGCTGGTGATGACGGTTATAGGGCGGTGGACGGCGCTGATGGTCTCGTTGGTCTCGGGGATATAAAAGCTCATTTCATCCAGCTCGTTGAGCAGGTCGTTGGGGAACTCGATGTCGGCCTTGTCCACCTCGTCAATGAGCAGGACCACCTGCTCCGGGGAGGTAAAGGCCTGCCCCATCTTGCCCAGCTTGATGTACTGCTTGATGTCGGCAATATCCTTGTCGCCGAAGCGGCTGTCGTTGAGCCGCTGCACGGTGTCATAGACGTAAAGCCCCTCCTGGGCTTTGGTCGTCGACTTCACGTTCCAGGTGATTAGTTTCTTCTCCAGCCCCTGGGCGATGCTGTGGGCCAATAGTGTTTTCCCCGTCCCCGCCTCCCCCCTTATTAGCAGCGGCCTCCCCAGGGCGATAGACACATTGACCGCATTGCGGAGCGGTTCCGAGGTAACGTAGTCCTCCGAGCCGCTAAATTGGGCAAAACTATCCTTGCTCACTACTATCTGCCTCCTGAAAGATATTCACCGCGGACATATTAATTCTGTCGCAGCTGAAATTGTCGCTTCTAGAGGGTTCTAATCACTCCCAAACTAAATTATACCTGAGATTAGGAGTGGGAAGCAAACTTGGGGTGAATAGGGACGGCGCAGTTTGTATAGTGTGTGGCTGTACTTGACTTAGCCGCTGCGAGGTGCTACTCTCTGGCGAGGGAGCGAAGGCATGCCCAGAAAGAATTTCACCATTGAAGACCTCAGGCGCTGGCAGCAACGGGGGCTTCTATCCGATAAACAGCTGACGTCTATCCTGGCCGAAGAAGGCTTGGAAGCCGAGCCCGAGGCGAAAGAAAAAAAAGCCGGCCTGAACCTGGTCACCGTAGCCTATTATTTCGGAGGCTTGCTGGCCTTCTTCTCCTTTGCCGTTTTCGTGGGCATAAACTGGGAAGGCCTTACCGATTGGGCGCACCTGGGCGTAGCCCTCGGGGCAATGCTCGGGATTGGTGCCCTGGGGTTCTGGCTTCGTTTCAGGCGAGGCTATCCCACGGCCGGTGGGCTCCTCCTATTTTTAGCCACAGCCATAGTGCCCCTCTTAATCTATACCATAGAGAAACTGCTCGGCGCCTGGCCGGCTGGCGCATCCCTTTATGAGCTTCGTTTTGACGTCCTCTACCTGTGCCTGGGGAGTCTTGCCGGGACTCTGGCGATGCTAATTCTCACCCGCTTCTCCCTGATATCCCTGTTTGTGGCCGCCTTCGTCCACCTGACCGTTCTGGATATCGCTCAGATAATCGCGGGGGGAGGGGATTATGCCGCTCAACTGACCGCCGCCACTTGTGGAGGGCTCATCCTACTCGGTATCGCCTTAACGCTCTGGGGAAGGAAACCCTACGCCTTTTGGTTCAAGCTATACGGGCTGGGGGGCCTTTACATAGCCTTCACCATTCTTTTTGTGGAGAGTGGCAGCATATTATTCGGGCTTCTATTCCTCTTGGTGTATCTCATTATGGTAGGTTTTAGCCTGCGCTTCCGCGAGGTTATCTATCTGATATTTGGCGCCATCGGGGTTTATACCTATATTATCCGCCTTGTCTTTGACACCTTCCAGGGGACCGTATACTTCCCGCTACTGCTTGGGGGCATTGGTATCAGCATTATAGTGCTGGCTGTTCTCTACCAGCGGTATGGCACTCGCCTGTTCCGCCGCCGCTCGTAGAGCTTAGCCCCCCTAATCCATGTGCTCCAACACTTCAAGCTTGACGCAAACACAGATTGCCCTTCCCCCGATTTGAATAGCCAGCGGGTAACAATGTAAAATATAACTGTATGAACACAAAGCGGCTCAAAAACGCCCTGCCCTGGTTAATTTTGGTCTTGCTGCTGCCTCTGCTGGCGTTATCCTCCACGTCAGGCACGGTCGAAGCCGGCTGCCCCTGCCAGGACAACCCCTCGCCGCCGCCCCCGCCGGTAACTGAGGTTGTCCGCGTGGATGTCAGCCCTCATGGCGCTGGCGATGTCGAGGTAGCCGGGCGGCTGCCCGACGCCTATCCGGTTACCCGTACCGTGGAGACCAGTCAGTCGGTATACCTTGAGGCCTTCCCGGCCGACGGCTATTACTTCGTCGGCTGGAGCGGCGACCTGAGCGGCAACGCAAACCCGGCAGAGGCAGATATAGATGGTGATGCCGAAATCACCGCCCACTTTTTCCCCGAAGAGATTGTCTCCGCAGATAGCAGGCTGCAAATCGTTTTCCCGGTGGGCACCGTTGTCCAGGATAGGGACGGCGCCCCGCTCGGCGGCCTGGAAATTGCTATCAGTGAGACACCGCTGCCCCCGCCCCCCGAGTCCGATATCGTCGGGCGGCCCTATGAGCTGGGACCGGATGGGACGACCTTCGACCGGCCGGTTACCATAAACTTCAGCTATGACCACGGCGATATCCGCCCTGGTGTCGACGAAGAAGAGCTGGTCCTGGGCTACTACGATAATGAAGCCGCCCAGTGGCAGTTTATGCCCTCGGTGGTCGATATGGCCAGTCACATCGTAACCTCCATGGTTGACCACCTCAGCACCTTCGCCGTCATTGCTCCCATGCCCCTGCCGGCCGCTTTTAGCACCAGCGAGCTGAGCGTTTACCCGCCCGAGGCAGAAATCGGCGAAACGGTAACGGTAAGCGTGCTGGTGACCAATTCCGGCGAGCTGGAAGGCGTCTACGGCCTGAGCCTGACTATAAACGGGGTGGTGGAAGGAACCAGGGAAATAACCCTGGCTGGCGGCAGCCAGCAGGTGGTCTTCAGTGTTGCCGGGGATGAAGCCGGCACTTACTCGGTGGAGGTTAACGGCCTTGAGGGTTCCTTTACGGTCAGGGAGGCGCCCATCCTGCCGATTGTTCTCCCCAGCGCGGTTATCTGGACGATATTAGGGCTGGCTATAGCGGCGCTGGTATTTTCCGCCGTTATCTTCCCCATTGTCTGGATGCGCCGGGACTACTACTAGCCCCCCCCGCCCCGATAAGCTCTCCGATATCTTCTATCCCTTTTCAGACTCATCAAGCATGTGTTGCTTACGGAGCGGGATTTCTCTGAGGAACAGGTTGGTGATGAAGGCAAGAACAGTCATAACAAAGGCTACCACAAAAACCTCGGTAAGGCCGGAATTAAGAGCTTCACGCAGTGTCTGGAGTGTCTGGTCACAAAGAGCGGCCCCTTGCTCTCCCATATTACGGAACACGGCTTGCAACTGAGCTTGCGCTTCTGGACTCACCAGCACCTGAGCATTGTGTGTTATTGAAGATAACAGCTCGGGTGGTATAAGCGCCTTTATTGTTTCAGGGAGTTTGGTAAGGAACTCCGAGGCCAGGCGGTTGGTCATTATCGAGCCGAAGATTGACAACCCGACAGTGCCGCCGATGGCACGGAAAAAAGGCACCGAAGAAGTAGCGGCACCAAGGACGTTGTAGGGGACTGTATTCTGAACAGCGATAGTGTAAAGTGGCATGGTGATACCCAGTCCAAAGCCGATAAGGGCAATGTTTACCACGGCACTGGCGTAGCTTGTTTCGGGGGTCACCCTGGAGAGAAGCGCCAGACCCAAAGCCATGATGGCTAGGCCAAAGATACCCTGAAGGCGGTAATGTCCGCCGGTGCGGGCTAGTAGCTGCCCGGAAATAAAACTGGCGATTACCTGGCTGAGCATCATGGGCATCAAAAAACTGCCGCTGGTAGTAGCCGATAGTCCCAGGACCCCCTGAAAGAAAAGGGGAATAAAAATGATACTGCCGAACATGCCAATACCGGAGAGAAAGGTAATCGAAATAGATATAGCTACAATCGGATTTTTGAAGATGCGGAGGGGTATAATAGGTTCCTCGCTTTTACCTTCGATTATCGGGAAAGCTACGATAGCTGCCGCTGATAGGGCAAACATGCCGATGACCGGGACCGATAGCCAGGGGTATTCCGTCCCACCCCAGGACAGGGCCAGCATCAGCGGCACTACGGCCAGTACCAGTGCGGTAATACCAGCGTAGTCAATCTTATGCTCTAAATTGTCCTGCCGGAAGTGAGGGAAAAAGACGATGAATAGAATGATAGTAATAATGCCCAGAGGGATGTTTATATAAAATATCCAGTGCCAGGAAAAGCTATCGGTTATGAATCCACCCAGAGTTGGGCCAATCACCGATGATACGCCAAAGACGGCGGTTACCAGACCAATATATTTCCCACGTTCGGCGGGCGGAAAAAGGTCGCCAATAACGGTGAAGGCATTGGCCATTATGATGCCGCCGCCAACACCCTGAAGGCCGCGAAAGATAATAATCTGGGTCATAGTCTGGCTTAGCCCGCACAGTAAAGAGCCGAGGATGAAAATCGCGATCCCGGCAGTATAAAAGTATTTGCGACCGTACATATCGGTTAGCTTGCCAGTAATCGGCAGCACGATGGTTGAAGTCACCATATAGGCTGTCGCCAGCCAGGTATAGTGGGCAAATCCACCAAGGTCAGCAATAATGCGCGGCGTAGCCGTACCGACAATGGTCTGGTCCAGCGAACTCAAGAACATGGTCAGGAGTACTCCGCCTAGAGTAATGATTATTTGTCGCCTTGGTAATGAACGCAGGCCGATTGGTGGTAGCTGGACCTCTTTCCCCACGTTATCTCCTGTTCTAGCTTTGCCCCGATGTCCTCAGGCTTCTCTAGGGCGATTGAAAGCTCCGCTGGTTCCGCTGGCGTAAGGCAGGATGGTTTATTCCTGGTATTTTGGGCTTCCCAAGTTATTCAATATACAGGACTCACGGTGTGATTTTCAAGGTTGCCTTGGCTTGGATTGCCTGAGGAGAGAGCACACAGTTCGTCAATTTGTGCAGTTAGGGTCGTTTCTGACAGGGAGTCTGGTGCAATAGCCTTTAGCCCCGCCCCGCCCCGATAAGCTCGGCGATATCCTCGACCCCCTCCTTGGCCATAAACTCCTCTATCCCCTCCAGCACTTCGATGGGGGCGCTGGGGTTGGTGAAGTTGGCCGTGCCCACCTGGACGGCGCTGGCTCCGGCCATAATGAACTCCAGGGCGTCGCTGGCGCTGGCGATGCCGCCGATGCCCACCACGGGCACCTTCACGGCACCGGCCACGCTGTAGACCATATAGACGGCGATGGGCCTTATCGCCGGCCCCGATAGACCCCCCCTGACGTTACCCAGCAAGGGTCGGCGCCTGGCTATGTCGATGACTATGCCCCGGGGGGTATTGATCAGGGATAGAGCGTCGGCGCCGGCTTCAGCCACCGCCTGGGCCACCCCGACGATATCGCCCGTGTTGGGGGTCAGCTTGACCATTACTGGCAAAGATGTCGCCGCCCTGACCGCCGCCGTCACCGCCGCCGCCGAATCGGGATGAGCGCCGAACTCGTCGCCCCCGGCTTCGATGTTGGGGCAGCCGATGTTGACCTCGATGCCCCCGATTCCCCCCACCCCGTCCAGCTTCCGGGCCAGTGAGGCGTACTCCTCGACGGTTTCCCCCACGATATTAACGATGACCGGCACCCGCCACCCCGCCCAGATAGGCGCCTTCTCTTTAATTACGGCTTCGACGCCGATATTCTGCAACCCGATGGCGTTGAGCACGCCGCAGGGCGTCTCCGCCAGCCTCGGCTGGGGGTTGCCCTCCCTGGGCTTGAGGGTAGTCCCCTTGCCGACGATAGCCCCCAGCCTCTGAATATCGAAGAGGTGCTCGTACTCGGTGCCCCAGCCGAAGGTCCCCGAAGCCGTCATCACCGGGTTGGCTAGAAGCAGCCCCCTTTTATTCTTGGGCGCCAGTTGTACCGAGAGCTTCAAAGACAACTCCTTGTCATAAATCCAGCACGGTGCCCGCGTTGTTTGAGAAAAAGCGGTCGCCGAACTCCTGGGCCATTATGACCGATGCCGCCATTCCCGTGCAACGGCGGTATTTTCGCTCAAAGTGGTGATGCGCAGCCCCATTTTCACCCCTTAGTGGTGGTGACTAGTATAGGCCATATCCTTCTGGCTGGCAACCTTCCTTCAGGCAGAAATAGTTCGAGAGCGTCAATCGGGTTTAGTCCATCTGCTTGATGACCAGCATGAGACCTAAGCCAGCTAAAAAAGTGCCAAAATGCAGTACTGACCTTTTGAGGTTGGTCGTATGTTTAATTTCGGGGATTAAATCGGCCGCGGCTATGTAAATGAAGTTTCCAGCGGCGAAAGGAAGAAGATAAATGATAGAACCCTGTAGCTGGGAAGAGAGGTAGTATCCAGTAACACCCCCCACGATGGCCGTAACGGCTGAGATGTAGTTAAAGGTTAGGGCTCGCGCTCGGCTGAAGCCGCCGTAGATTAGAACACCGAAATCGCCCAGTTCCTGGGGTATCTCATGGAGCGCCACTGCCAGGGTGGTGACAACCCCTATCTGAAAACTGACAATGAAGCTGGCAGCGATAATCAAGCCGTCAATAAAATTATGCACGCTATCGCTGATTAAAATCATGTAGGAGAAGGGTTGTATCCGGTGGACGGTACCATGCTCATGTCGCCACCGCAGGAATTGCTCTAAGACGAAGAAAAGGCAGAAGCCGAGAAGTAGATATAGGAAGATGTCTAAGGTAGCTCCTGCCTCCTCGATAGCCTCGGGTAATAGATGCAGGAAAGCACCCCCGAGTAAACCTCCGGCAGAGAGCGCCACCAAAACCAGCAGGGCTTTGTTCAATAAGTCTTTTTTCAGGAAAAAGGTCAGAATACCGACCAGGGAAATTAGGCTGACGACAAAGGTAGCCACCAATATCTGTAACAAAGTTGTCAACTTATACTCACCTCCTTAACGGCCACACCCAGATAGAATCTAGGTGGCTCTCTGGCAGTCCTGGCAGCGCCCGATGAACTCGAGCAGGTGTCCTTCAATCTCAAAGCCGGTCTCCCGGCAAAGCCTTGCCTCCAGCTCGGTGAGGTAATGGCCGCTGAAGTCGATAACCTCGCCGCAGTCGGCGCAGATAAGGTGGTGGTGGTGCCCCGGGGCGGCGATGGTGTAGCTGCGGCAGCTCCCCCCCGCGTGCAGCTCGCAGATAAGCTCTAATCTGGCCAGGATGTCCAGGGTGCGGTAGACGGTCACCAGCCCTATAGCAGGGTGGTCCTGCCGCACCTTTTGGTAGAGGGCGGTGGTGGTAAGGTGGTCGGGGCTGGAGGCGATGGCGCCTATTACCGCCCGGCGCTGCGGGGTGAGCTTATAGCCGTGGCGCTTCAGGGAGGCGGTTATCTTCTTTTCGCTAAGTCTCATCTCAAGCTCTAAATGAAAATTATTATCATTTATATAATACAATATTATCATGGTTGTCAAGACCCCGCCCCCGGGTTTTTCTTCCCACCCAAATCCCACCCTACAGAGGTGTCACCTCTATATACTTCTCTCCTTACCCCTTAGACTACACAGTCATTGCTTCCCTCCGTCATTCCCGCGAAGGCGGGAATCCAGTCTCCCCCTTTGGTAAAGGGGGATTAAGGGGGATTTTCCCTATCCACTGTCATTGCGAGGAGCTTGAGCGACGAAGCAATCTCTACCGGCTCTTACCCCCCCAAAATCCCCAAAATGTGTCTGGGGGCATTGACCAAAACCGATAATTAGGATACACTTGAGGTATAGTAGCGCTATTGTCTCTTGCTATAGCGCTAGTCCTTCTGTCCAATCTTGCTTTCGCGCAAAATCGTCAACCATAGATGCTTAGCTGCCAGCGTAGCTAAGCAGGGGGAGGGAAAGATGGAGAAGAAGACGGGGAAAACGAATGTAGGCTTCAATCTGCTGCGTGCCCGCCTGGAAGGCGAGCAAAAGCGGCTCAGTGAAGAATTAGAACAGCTTAAATCCAGCGTCCGTCCGGCTGACGAGCGGCGTGAAGGCAGCCCCTTCGGCAAACGGGAAGAGGAGGCTACCGAGAGCTTCGAACTGGAAAGGCGGCTGACCATGGAAAAGCGGCTCATAGACCAGCTGGCTGAAGTGGAACATGCCCTGCAGAAGTTCGAAGACGGGACTTACGGCTTATGCGATAACTGCGGCCAGCCGATAAACCCGGAGCGGCTGGAGGCGCTGCCCCAGGCCAGCCTGTGCCTGGACTGCAAGACGCGCCAGGCGAAGGAGGCGAAAGGTAAGTAATCTCCGGGACAGGCGCTGGCAGCTAGGCTTCTTCCTTATAGCCTTCGGCGTGCTGGTTGCCGACCAGCTCACCAAGCTCTGGATAAGGTCCACTCTGGATATCGGCGAGGTGCTGTGGCAGGCGGGAATCTTCAGTATAGTCCGTAGCAAGAATACCGGTGCCGCCTTCGGCTTATTTCAGGGGCATGCCTTGGTCATAGCCATAGTCGCCAGCGTCGTCGTTGTTCTGGTGCTCTTCTACGTCCTCTGGGCTCACCGCCGCTGCCCCATTTTCGTCGGCCGCCTGAGCTGGGTAGCGCTGGGCCTGAGTCTGGGCGGCATCATCGGCAACCTCATCGAACGAGCATGTAATCTGATTGACCCGTCGCGTTTCGTCGGGGTTACCGACTTCATCAGCGTCGGCTGGTGGCCCTCGTTCAACATTGCCGATTCGTCGCTGGTGGTGGGCACCATTCTCCTGGCTTACTCCCTGCTGCTCATGATAATAAAGCCAGATTCGTCGTCTTAGAGTCATGGACAAGTCATATAGCCTTACCGCTGATGGGGACGCCCGTCTCGACAAATATGTCTGCGCCCGAGCCCCCGAACTTTCCCGGACACGGGTGCAAAAGCTCATTGCCGCGGGCAATATCACCGTCAACGGGCAGCCGGCTAAGCCGGGGCACAGGCTCAGTCCCGGTGACAGGATTGAGCTTAATGTTCCCCCCACCCCGCCCCAGGAGCTGAAGCCCGAGGCGATTCCGCTGGAAATCCTCTACGAAGACGACGACCTCCTGGTCGTCGATAAGCCGGCCGGTCTGACCGTCCACCCCGCCCCGGGCCACCCCGCCCATACCCTGGTCAACGCCATCCTGGCTCACTTTCCCCACCTGGCTGACATCGGCGACTCCCTGCGCCCCGGTGTCGTCCATCGGCTGGATAAAGACACCTCGGGGGTGATGCTGGTGGCGAAGAACAGCGCCGCCCAGGTTGACCTCGCTAAGCAGTTCAAGTCCCACTCCGTAACCAAGGCTTATCTGGCGCTGGTCAAGGGCAGGCTGGAGCCCGAAAACGGTATCATCGAGGCCGATATCGGCCGCGACCCCCGCAACCGGAAGCGCATGGCGGTGGTGGCTGAGGGCAGGGAGGCCCGCACCGAATACCGCGTGGTCAGATATATCGGCGGCTACAGCCTGCTTGAGATTATGCCCGAAACCGGGCGCACCCACCAGATAAGGGTGCACCTGGCGGCAATCGGCTTTCCCGTGGTGGGGGATAAGGTCTACGGCGTCAAGTCCAAATATCTTTCTCGCCAGTTCCTCCACGCCTCCCGTTTGGGCTTTAAGCTCCCCTCCACCGGGGAGTACGTTGAGTTCCAGTCCGCGCTGCCCCCCGACCTGGAGCAAGCGCTGGAGGATATTGGCTAGACTACTTGCCCCACCCCCGCGTCTTTCGTCCCACCCAATACCCACCCTACAGAGGTGTCACCTCTATAGACTTCTCTCTCCCCCCCCTTGCTATCATGGCAAGAAGCCCTTTTTCTTTTTGTCATTGCGAGGAACGCAGCGACGAAGCAATCTCTCCGCCATCTTGAGCGAACGCACCCTCACTTTGTCATTCCCGCGAAGGCGGGAATCCAGTCTCTCCCTTTAGTAAAGGGAGATAGAGAGGGATTTCGTAACCCCCCCCATAGCCTTTCTTTCCCCCTGTCATTGCGAGGAACGCAGCGACGAAGCAATCTCAGGGTGAGGGTGATAAAAACCCTAGAATAATGGTGGGTGGGGTGGTAGAATGGGTAAGCAATATCGCTGGTAGAGGAGGCAAAAATGTCTATCCTGGCAATCTTCGGCTTCATACTGGCTATCATTAATCCGGTTATCGGCGGGGTGCTGGTGGGCTATCTGGTCTGGTTGGACGACCCGGATACCGGCTTCCAGATTCTGATGCTCTCATTTTTCGTGTTCAGCCTGATGGTCATCGGCTTCATAGTCTGGGCGCGAAAGAAGATTAAAAAGCTGGAAAAAGAGATAAAGGCGATTAAGGGGAAGGCCGAATGACCAAACCAGTCCGAGTCCGCTTTGCCCCCAGCCCCACCGGTTATCCCCATGTGGGCAATATCCGCACGGCTTTATTCAACTGGCTCTTCGCCCGCCGCTACGGCGGCCGCTTTATCGTGCGCATCGAGGATACCGACCTCGCCCGCAAGGTGGAAGGGGCGGAAAAGGGCATACTGGATTCCCTGCGCTGGCTGTCTCTGGACTGGGACGAGGGCCCCGATGTGGGAGGCGACTACGGCCCCTACTACCAGTCGCAGCGCCTGGAGCTATACAAGTCAGCCGCTGAGAAGCTGGTGGCGCAGGGAGATGCCTACTACTGCTACTGTTCCCCCGAGCGCCTTGAGGCGATGCGCGCCGAGCAGGTCAAGCGAAAGCAGCCCCCTGGCTATGACCGCCACTGCCGCGAGCTGGCCCCCGAAGAGAGGGCCCAGAAAGAGGCCGAGGGCATCGTGCCCGTGGTGCGCTTCAGGGTCCCGCTGGAGGGGCAGACCCGCTTTAAGGACCTGATATACGGCGATGTCGTCTTCGGGCACAGCACCCTCGACGATTTCGTCCTGCTCAAGTCGGACGGCTACCCCACCTACCACCTGGCTAATGTCGTCGACGACCACGCCATGAAAATAAGCCACGTCATCCGCGCCGAGGAGTGGATATCGAGCACCCCCCGCCACCTCCTGCTTTACCAGGCGCTCGGCTTCGAGCCGCCTGAGTTCATTCACCACCCGATGATACTGGGCCCCGACCGGGCCAAGCTGAGCAAGCGGCACGGCGCCGTCTCCATACTCGACTACCGCGACCAGGGCTACCTGCCCCAGACCATGTTCAACTTCCTGGCCCTCATCGGCTGGTCGCTGGACGACAGGACCGAGATAATCCCCCGCCAGGCGCTGGTCGACAACTTCTCCCTGGAAAGAATCGGCAAGACGGGGGCAATATTTAACCGCGAAAAGCTGGACTGGATGAACGGCGTCTATATCCGCAGCCTGACCCCCGACGAGTTCTTCGACGCCGTGCAGCCCTTCCTGATGTCCGATATCGCCGCGGGTGAGGCGCTGATAGAAAACGAAGACTATGTCAGGGAAGTTTTACCGCTGGTGCAGGAACGCGCCAAGACCCTGCTCGAGGTAGTCGAGCTGACCAGGTTCTTCTTCGTCGACGGGCTCGACTATGATGCCAGCCAGCTTATCGGCAAGAAGATGGACGCTCAGTCTACTGTCAACGCATTGAAGGCGGCGCAGGAGAATCTGGAGAAGTTAGTGGTATTGCAGGAATCAGCCACTAGTGAGACCCTGCCAGCCTTCGACGCCGACTCCCTGGAAGCTGTCCTCCGCCCTCTGGCTGCCGAGCTGGAACTCAAGACGGGCCAGCTCTTCGGCGTGCTCAGGGTAGCCGTTACCGGCCAGTCCGCCGCCCCGCCCCTCTTCGCCACCATGGCGGTGCTGGGCCGGGAGCGCTCACTCAAGAGGATTGCCGCCGCGCTATCGAAGCTATGAACAGGCAAGGCTCGGCCTTATCCGGCTATCATGTCCTCGATTTAACCGAAAAAAAAGCCAGGCTCTGCTCCCGCTATCTGGCCGACATGGGGGCGGAGGTCATCCGCATAGAGAAGCCGGGAACGCCCTCTTTTCACTGGGAAAACCTGGGCAAGCAGTCGGTAACCCTGGATATAGAGCTGGAGGCGGGGCGGGAGCTACTCAAAAAGCTGGTTAGCACCGCCGACGTCCTGGTGGAAAGCTATTCTCCCGGCTACTTGGATAAACTAGGTCTGGGTTATCCTCAGCTCACTAAAATCAACCCCCGCCTTATTATGGCTTCCATCACCCCATTCGGCCGGGACGGCCCCTACCGAGACTACAAGTCCTGCGATTTGGTCGCCAGCGCCCTGGGCGGGCAGCTCTACGTTACTGGCGAGCCCGGAAAGCCCCCGTTGAAACCCTTCGGCAACCAGAGCTATTACCTGGCTTCTCTCTTCGCCGCCATCGGCGTCCTGCTGGCGCTGATGAGCCGCCATAGTTCGGGCAGGGGCCAGCATATCGACATCTCCCTGCAGGAGTGCGTCGCCGCCGCCCTCGACCACGTCCTGGTGCGCTATTTCTATCAGGACACGGTGTCTAAGCGCCAGGGCAGCCTCCACTGGAACAACGCCTTCCGCGTCTTTCCCGCTAAAGATGGCTATATCCTGCTCTCCCTGTTCTACCAGTGGCCGACGCTGGTGGAATGGCTGGCCTCGGAGAGCATGGCGGAAGACCTGGCTGATGAAAAATGGCGGGACAGGGACTACCGCCTTGAGCACCTCGACCATGTTATCGAAGTACTGGAGCGCTGGTCGAAAAGTCATACTAAAGCCCAACTGGTGGAAAAAGGTCAGCTGATGCGCTTCCCCTGGGCGGAGGTCGCCTCGATAGCCGACCTTTTAGCCAGCCCCCAGCTAAAAGAGCGGGGCTTCTGGGTGGAGGCGGAGCACTCAGGCAGGAAATATAGGCTCCCGGGGAGAGGGGTTATTCGGTCATGAAAGATATCGAGCCGGGATATATTGCCCTCTATCGTTCGGGGGAGCTGGAACGCCGGGCTGAGGCGCTCGAGGCGCGGTTGAGCGCCTGCGATATATGCCCACGGGAGTGCGGGGTCAACCGCCTGGAGGGGGAGCTGGGGTTCTGTCACTCGGCACGCCGGCCCATCGTCGCCTCGGTCTGCGCCCATCGCGGCGAGGAACCGGCGCTTTCGGGGAGCCGCGGCTCGGGGACGGTATTCTTCGGCAACTGCAATATGCGCTGCGTCTATTGCCAGAACTACCAGATAAGCCAGGACTATAAGGCTCAAAGGCGCCACGAAATGGAGACTCGCGTTCTGGCCGAGAGGATGCTCTTCCTACAGGACGAGCTCGGCTGTCACAACATCAATCTCGTTTCCCCCTCGCACTTCGTCCCCCAGGTAGTCCGGGCCGTGCTGGAGGCGGTGCCCCTGGGGCTGCGGCGGCCGCTGGTCTACAATACCAGCAGCTATGATTCGGTAGCCACCTTGCGGGAGCTTGACGGCGTGGTTAGCATCTACCTGGCGGACTTGAGGTATGCCTCAAATAAATGGGGACGGAGGTTTTCCAAGGCTGCCGACTATGTGGAGCGGTCTCGCGCCGCCATCAAGGAGATGTACCGGCAGGTGGGAAACCTGGTAACGGATGAAGAGGGTGTCGCCCGGAAGGGGTTGATAGTGCGCCACCTGATACTGCCCAACGGCATCGCCGGCAGCCGCGACTCGCTTAACTGGCTGGTCAGGGAGATTTCGCCCCGGGTGGCGGTAAGCCTGATGTCCCAGTACTTCCCCGTCCACCGGGCTCGGCGTAACCCCCTGCTTTCCCGGACAATCTCACCCGAGGAGTACGATGAAGTCAGTCGTCTGGTAGACGAGCTGGGGATAGAAAACGGCTGGATGCAGGAGATGGGCGCCTCACGAGATTATCTCCCCGACTTTTCCCGCGAGGCGGGGCCGTTTCCGGCCAGGGAGGATGTCAAGCGGTGAGGTTCTACGCTTACCTTTTTCTTTTGCGCTTGGTGAAGCCAAAATGGACCTTTTTGCCGCTGAGCTTGTCTTTCTTATTTACATTTTCGATGAAGGTCTTCAGGTCGGGAAGGGGTTTATCGGCCATGGCTGTCCTCTTTATCTAGACTATAGCGATACGGGGTTGATTATAGCATATGTTCTGGCGTAAAGCCAGAAGAGGGTCACCCCTCTTAACTGGCTTGATGGTGGGGTTCCAAAGGGGCTTGCCCCTTTGAATACCTTTAAGGGCGGCGGGTGGGAATAGATTAAAAAGGGGGGAGAGGAAGGAAACAATCTGGCCATGGATAAATATCAACTAAAGAAATATCCGACAGTCGGCGTCTGCGGTCTTAATTGCGGTTTGTGCCCGAGGTACCATATTGAGGGCACATCGAGGTGTCCCGGTTGCGGTGGGCCGGATTTCGGGCAGAAACACCCATCGTGCGGGTTTATAACCTGCTGTGTTAAGCAGAGAAACCTGGAGACGTGTGCCCAGTGTGCTGATTGGGGGAGGTGTGATAGGGTGGCTAAGGTTCTAGATGCGGCTAAATGTCAGGACTCCTTTATCTCGTATAGACCGGTTGCGGCTAATTTTGACTTTATCCGGGAGAACGGCATTGAGGAGTTTGTCAGACGGGAAGTGGAGAAGCAGGAGTTCCTCAGACACCTTATTAATGATTATGACGAGGGTCGTTCCAAGATCTTCTACTGCACTAGCTGTCAGCTCATACCGCTGGGCAAACTGAGGGAAGCGCTGGCGGAGGCTGAAGCGGGGATAGCCGAAGGCGCTGATATTAAAGAGAAGGCCGGGCTGGTGAGAACGGCGATTAATAGTTTAGCCGATGCTTTACAAATTGATTTAAAGTTGAGGAAATGAATGACCAACCAACCCAGCTTACAAAACATTAGAATATTAGACTTTACCTGGGTGCTGGCCGGCCCCTATGCCACTCGCCTGCTGGCCGACTTCGGCGCCGAGGTCGTTAAGGTTCAGCCCCTCCTCCCCCCGGAAGAAGATACCTTCGCCCGCGGCTACTACAACACCTGGAACCGCAATAAGCTGGGCATCACCCTGAACCTTAATAGCCCCGAAGGCGTAGCTCTGGCCAAGAAGCTGGTGGGCCTTAGCGACGCCGTCGTGGAAAACTTCACCCCCCGCGTCATGGCGAACTGGGGCCTTGACTACGCCGACCTCAAGAAGCTCAAAGCTGACATAATAATGCTCAGCCTTTCCACGATGGGCGGCACCGGCCCCCGCAAAGACTACACTGGCTTCGGCCCCACCGTCCAGGCTTTCTCCGGGCTGACCCACCTCACCGCTTATCCCGATGGCCCCCCGCTGGGCCCGGGCACCGCTTATGCCGACCATGTCGCCGCTCTCTTCGCCTGCCTGGCTCTGCTCGGCGCTCTGGAATACCGCCGCCGCACGGGCGAAGGCCAGCATATCGATATCTCCCAGGTGGAGGCGATGGCGAGCCTGCTCGGCGACGCTTTTATTCCCCCCCAGGAGTCGGCGACCTCTGGCGTCTATCGCTGCCGGGGCGATGACCGCTGGTGCGCTGTCGTTGTCTCCACCGACGAGGAGTGGCGGGGATTCAAAAAGGCTCTGGGAAATCCCCCCTGGGCGGAAGACAAGAGGTTCGCCACTCCATCCAACCGCCTCAAGAATAAAAAAGCGCTGGACAAGCTGGTAGGGGAGTGGACGCAAGAGCACACCGCCGAAGAACTGATGGCTTTACTCCAGCGTTGTGGCGTGGCTGCCGGTGTTGTCCAGGATGCCCGCGCTCTAGCCCATGACCCCCAGCTCAAGCACCGCGGCTTCTTTGTCGAGCTCGACCACCCCGAGATGGGCAAGACTGTATCCGATGCCACCCCAATAAGGCTCTCGGATAGCCCGCCCCGCTACACCCGCCCCGCCCCGCTTCCCGGCCAGGACAACGAATATGATTACGGCCAACTATTGGGGCTGGGTAAGGCTGAGCTGGCCAGGCTCAAGGAGCAGGGGGTAATATAAACAAACTATTGACTATCGCTATCAGCTGTAGTAAATTTTGACTAATGGCTCGAAAAATAAGGAGGGTAAAGTATGGCAAAGCCAAAGGTTTATCCGGTTTCGGTCAAGGGCGAGCTTAGCCTGCCGCCGTCTCGCGGCTGGTGGCTGCTCAAGTGGCTGCTGGCGCTCCCCCACTACATTGTCCTGGCGTTTTTATGGATTGCCTTCGTCTTCGTTTGCATCATCGCCTTTTTTGCGATTCTGTTCACGGGAAAATACCCGCGCGGGCTTTTCGACTTCAATGCCGGGGTGCTGCGCTGGAGCTGGCGGGTTGCCTTTTACAGCTACCAGGTTCTGGGCACGGACAAATACCCGCCGTTTAGTCTGGAAAAGGCCGACTACCCCGCCGACCTGGAAATTAAGTACCCCAGGAAGCTCTCCCGCGGGCTGGTGCTGATAAAGTGGTGGCTGCTGGCCATTCCCCACTACGCCGTCGTCTCCATGTTTCAGGGAGGCCAGGGGGGACGTGGCGGTGGCGGCGGGCTGAACTCGGCTCTGGTGCTCATTGCCGCCATAGCCCTGCTCTTTACCGGCAAATACCACAAGGACATCTTCAAGCTGGTGGTGGGCTTAAACCGCTGGAGCTACCGGGTTGGCGCCTACGCCTCGCTGATGACCGATGACTACCCGCCCTTCCGTCTCTGGGACGATTAGGCTTCCGGCTGGCATTTAGGGCAGAAATAGCTGCCCCGGTTTCTTACCGGGATGCGCTCTAAGGGCGTGCCGCAGACGGGGCAGGACTCCCCCCGCCGGTGCGCCACCCGGAACTGTGAATGGGCGGTGCCTTTCTCGCCGCTGGGGCGGAAATAGGTGTCGGTGCTGGCTCCCTTGTCGTTGATGCCGGCGCGCAGCACCTGCTGAATAGCCTTGTGGAGGCGCCCGACCTCTTTTTCCATCAGGCTTTCCCCCGCCCTCATAGGGTGGATTTTAGCCAGAAACAGCGCTTCGTCGGCATACATGTTGCCGATGCCCGCCACCAGGCTCTGGTCGCAGAGCAGGGCTTTTATCGGCGCCGTGCGCCCGCTTAACCGTTCCGCCAGCACCCTGGCCGTGAAGCCT
>JALHSZ010000011.1 GCA_022865485.1 Dehalococcoidales bacterium
AAGGACCGGGTTGATAGAGGCGAGCGTTGTTTGGTAACCACCCTGACCAAGCGAATGGCGGAAGAACTGGCGGATTATCTTGTGGAAGCGGGAATTAGGACCCACTATCTCCATTCAGAGATTGTTACCCTGGAAAGGGTTGAGATATTAAGAGACCTGCGTCTGGGTATTTATGACGTGGTTGTCGGTATCAACCTGCTCCGGGAAGGGCTTGACCTGCCCGAGGTCAGCCTGGTGGCAATCCTGGACGCCGACAAGGAGGGTTTCCTCAGGTCGGAGGGGGCCTTAATCCAGACCATGGGGCGCGCTTCCCGCCACATTGACGGCCACGTCATAATGTACGCCGATTCCGTCACCCGGTCCATGCAGGCCGCCATTGACGAGACCCAGCGCCGCCGCCGCATCCAGCTGGACTATAACCAGGAGCACGGCATAACTCCCCAGGGCATCAGGAAAGCCATCAGGGACATCACCGAGCGGGTCAAGGTCGCCGCCGAGGTGCGCGCCGTCTATAGCGCCGACGCCCCGCCCACCAGGGAGGACGTCGCCCGCCTCGTTAAAGAGCTTGAAGGGCAGATGAAGACCGCCGCCCGCAACCTGGAGTTCGAGAAGGCGGCGCTCATCCGCGACCGCATTATTGCCCTGAGGCAGGAGTTCGAGCCGGTGGAGATAGCGGAGATAGAGAAGTGAGCGACGAAGAGCTGGAGTCCCGGCAGGAGCGCCGGGAGAAGAAGCTCCGGAGGAAGCGGGAGCGCATAGCCAAGCACGGCAAGAACCTGGCGAGGGTTTACATGGATGCGATTCTTAAAAGGTTGGGGAGGGGGAGGAAATAGTCAAAAATTACAGCTTATAGTTTCTCAAATAACAAGAAGAGCTCTCATAGCTCCCCATCTTCCACTAGGCTCCCCATCTTCCACTAGATGGTTGTTTCGTCCAATATATTTTTTCTTATGTAAGTTTGTATAATTGAGTTTAATTTATCACAGTTAACACCAGAAGCCTTGAATTCACAGCTAACTGTGTCAACATTAAAAACCTCTAGCATAATCCGAGATTTGACAGAAGCTTCGTTAAAATCATAATCTTTGATATGCGCTCTATAATATGCAACCCAACCATGCAATTTAGCTACATCAATATCGTACTCTATCTCATTCCTGAAATTGCGGGCTTCCATAACGTAACTCTGACTAAAAAACCATAAGCTTCCGTATTCACGAGAACCATCGTCCTTTATGAAATCAGAAACAAATATATCCACAATTTTCTCAGGACAAAGTGTGGATGCATATCTATAAATACGTTCTATGTTATCTTTCACAGTTACTGAAGACAATTCTACTGAATCAAGATATGATTTAAATCCCTCTTTCATCTCTCTCCTTTCTCCTTTCTTATACCTACAATCATCCCTTCAACATAATGAATAATATGTCCTAAGTAATTCGTTGCGAATTCTGGGCTATCGTATTTCCATTGCCATATATCGTCTGAACTTGCGGATAACCTTCGTTTTTCGTAATAGGAATGCAACAAGTCCTTTATAACTTCTTTAACCTGTGTAGTTATTTGTATTTCTACCGATGAATAAACTTTTTGTGTTTCCCACTCCTTCTGAGGTATTTCGAATTCCATCCCGAAGTACAAGTGCGCCGCATAATACCCTTCTATTCTTGCTATATAGCGGCATTTACCCATCAGTCTTGAATGACTAGAACACAGTGATTCCAATCTATTCGCAAGATACTCAACACCATCTAGATACTTTACGACAATAGTAGTTCTCAATATATCATCTATTTCTGAGAACCAGTTCGTTGGTAGAATCCAACCCGATTCTGGCTTGTTGGGAAATCGCGTGTTCTCTAGCACATCGTGCCTATATACCTTGTCTAATAACGAAAGAAACGGTTTTATTTTAAAGACTGGTGGCGTTTTGTCTTTTAGCAATTCCTCCCCATTTTCAGCGAAATACGAATCGTTATACTCTCTCGAGTTGTCACAAAATGTTTTCCAAAACGATGAATTGAGCAACTGGTCTTTCATCTGCACAGTCACGCTATTATAGTGAACAGTATCTCTTGATGTTAACTCGACACTTAGTTTTTCAGCCAGCCAATTTGGGAATTCTTCAAAAGTTGGGATAACCTGAGTGACTTGTGTCATCTTATTACTTCGTTAAAAAGCAACGCTCCCTTTAACGTTTTCTCCGGGCCCATTGACTAGCAGCAGATCTTGTTGTTCGTCTACCTATTCTCCTAATATGCCCGCTTGGCCACAAGTATTTATGTTCTCTCTCACGCTTTGGTAAGTCCGCAGTTATACCGACATGTTTTATCAGGTTTCCTATTTTAAAAATATATTTGTATGTATCGCGAGTAGTTCTCCCCATGAACCTCGTCCTTTAGATCATAATATCTTTTACGTCAGCTTTTATGCCTTTGAGCATTATTATGAATAATCTAATTGTAATTATCTGACCTGTCAAGTTCAGTATTCAAAATCCTTAATTTAATATTAATTCTAACAACATCAAATTTTTCGCCAACCTAACCCACCCCCATAATACCCCCAACCTATTCCTTTGACAATACCCACCCCCTTGACAACCGGTAGTACAATTACAAGCAGCAACTATTCACCGCAAGGAGACTAAGATGGCAAATATTTTCAAAGACCCGAAGCTGCTACTGTTCGGGAAAGGACCGGGGTGGTATCAGTGGCATGCCTGGATAGCGCTGGCTTTAGACTTTCTGGGCACGGCCTGCTTAACGGTGGGCATAATAGCCGCCGCCCTGGATAGAGAGCTTGGCCTGGAGCCGACCCATTGGCTGCTGCTCGCGATTGCGCTCTGGGTGGGGGGCTTATGGTCATGGCTTCTTGCCTACACCATAGGCAAGGAAAGGTAGCACCCTGCAGGCTGAGGCACAGAAATTAGCCCACCCCATTGACAACCAGCAGTCTCGTAGTACAATTAAAGGCAGTAAATAAACACCCAAGGAGGCAATGAAATGGCGGCAGTTCCCAAGAAGTTGAAGTTCGTGCTCTTCGGTATGGGTCCCAAGATCAACGCGATAGCGGCAACGGTTCTGGAGTTTCTGGGCTTAGGCTGCTTAGTAGTGGGCATAATAGGCTCTGTCCAGCAGAAAATGCTTTGGATGGACCCGTACGGCTGGTTCTATACGACGATTGCCCTCTGGATATGGGCGATATGGTTGTGGTTCTGCGCCTACACCGCAGCCAAGGAATAGAAGCCTCCGGGAGCTCAAGGGATAGAAATTAGCCCGCCCCCTCCTCCCGCTTGAACCCCTCTTCTTCGAGCTGCTCCATGATACGGGCGGCTCGGGGATAGCCGATGCGCAGCCGCCTCTGCAAGAAAGAGGTGGATATATGCTGGTGTTCCCGCGCCAGTTGTCGGGCGGCTTCCAGCAGCGGGTCGGGCGGGTAGGTTCTCCCCATTCCCGGGGCGGTGGCGGCAATCTCCTCTATCCTTAGCGATACCGCCTCTTCTTTTTGCTGGCTGCTCCAGAAATAGACCAGCCTCTCCAGCTCGGCGTCGGAGACGTAGCAACCCTGCAGGCGCTTGGGCTTGGCCGCCTCGGTGGGCATATAGAGCATATCCCCCCTCCCCAGCAGCTTCTCGGCGCCCCCCATGTCGAGAATCGTCCGCGAGTCCACCTGGGAGGTAACGGCAAAGCTGATGCGGGTGGGGAAGTTGGCTTTAATCAGACCCGTGACCACGTCCACCGAAGGCCTCTGCGTAGCCACGATAAGGTGAATGCCCGTCGCCCGCGCCAGCTGGGCCAGGCGGCAGATGACGTGCTCCACTTCGTCGAAGCCGGCCATCATCAGGTCGGCGAGCTCGTCGATGACCAGCACCAGGTAAGGCAGCTTCTCCTCGCCCTCGCGGCTCTTGTTATAGCCCTCGATATTGCGCGAGCCGTCGGCGGCGAGCCTCTGGTAGCGCTTATCCATTTCCTGGTTGAGCCAGCGCAGCGTGCTCAGCGCCTTATTGGTATCGACGATAACGGGCGTGGCCAAGTGCGGTATGCTGTTGAACGGCGTCATCTCCACCCGCTTGGGGTCGATCATGATAAAGCGCACGTCGCTGGGCGAATAGTGCAGCAGCAGACAGCAGATAATAGAATTAAGACAGACCGTCTTGCCGCTGCCCGTCGCCCCCGCGATAAGCAGGTGGGGCATCCGGGAAAGGTCGGCGGCCACCGCCTCCCCCCCCGCCCCCTTGCCCAGCGCCAGCGTCAGCTTGGCTTTGGGCTTGAGCTTCTGGAAGACGCTGGTCTCCACCACCCCCCGCAGGCTCACCAGCCCGTAGATGGTATTGGGCACCTCGATGCCCACCATTGATTTTCCCGGCACCGGGGCTTCGATGCGGATGCTGGGCGCGGCCAGGGCTAAAGCCAGGTCGTTGGACAGCGAGGTAATCCGCTCCACCTTGACCCTGGTCTTGGATACCTCCTCCATCCTGATTTTGATGTTGCCGTCCCTGTCCCGCTCCTTGACCTCCTTCATCTTGCGGTCCCATCCCGGCTCGACGCCGAACTGGGTCACCACCGGCCCCGCGTTTATCTGCACCACCTTGGCGGGGACACCGTAGCTGGATAAGGCTTCCTCGATAAGCCGTGCCCGCTGCATGTTATCCGCCTGCCCGAACTCCACCTCGGGGATATTGTCCAGGATATCGATAGGCGGCAACCTCCAGCCGTCAACGGTAATCAGCGCCGGAGATTCGCCGTACTTCTTCCATACTTCCTGAGCCACCTGCCTCAGCTCCTGCTGCCCCGGGGTAGGCGTAATCGTCGGCATCACCGCTTCGGCATCGGGCGGCTTGCTCAAAGGCGGGGTAATCACCGGGGGTTGCAGCGGCCTATCCAGGGGACTGGGCTCGGGATAGCGCGCTTCCGGAGCCGGACGTTTGCGCAGTTGTACCCCCACCCAGCCCAGGAATCGCTTAACCAGCCGCCAGCAAAAGCCGGGGGCGACCAGGATAATGCCCAGGAGCACCAGACCTATGAGCCGGAAGACCCCGCTGAGACCATCGTCGCCGATAATGCCCTCGCCGAAGCTACCGCCCAGCCCGAAGAAAGCCACTATCCCCCAGGCGGTAAAGATAAAAGCGACGGCGCCCAGCCACTGGTTCCAGTGATAGATAACGGCCAGCACCCGCCGCCCCCACACCACCCCGATGATAAAGCCGAGGGCAAGAACCAGAAAGAGCAGCCCCCAGCCGAAGAGGTCGAGGGTGCCTTCCCAGACGCTTTCCACCCAGTTAGAGATGGTCGTCCAGTGCCAGATAATCAGCCCCAGGAAGATGATAGTCAGTATCAGTCGGCGCACCGGTGCCAGCCAGATGAAATGGAAAAACCGCTTCCACCCCGAACCTCCCTTGGGCTTGGGCTGACGGCGGGGCTGGCGGTCGGCACTGGCTCGCTTCCTGGCCATTGAGTTACACCTTCACCATAACCGGCAGAATCATGGGTCGGCGCTTGGTCTGGTCGTAGTAGAACTTATTCAGTATGTCCCTGACCTTGGCATTGATAAAGCCCCATTCAGCGGGACGGAAACCGGTGTGGTCCAGGGTCCTAGCCACCAGGTCGCGGCTCTTCTCTATCATATCCTTAGTCTCCCCAGGCTCAACAAAGCCCCGGGAGACAATATCCGGGCGCCCCACCAGTTTCCCAGTCTGCTGGTTAACCGTGATAATCACCATAACCACTCCATCCCGCGATAGCATTCTCCGGTCGCGCAAAACCACGCTGCCGATGTCGCCCACGCTCAAGCCGTCCACATAGACGTTGCCCGAGCTGACCTTGCCCGTCACCCTGCCCCCGTTGGGCCCCAATTCGAGGACATCGCCGTCTTCGAGCACGAAGATTTTGTCCTTGCGAATACCCACCGACTCGGCTAACTGGGCGTGCAGGCTCAGGTGGCGGTACTCGCCGTGGACGGGGATAAAGAACTTGGGCCGGACCAGGTTAAGCAGCAGCTTCAGCTCTTCCTGGCTGCCGTGTCCGTGGACGTGCACCCTGGCTACTTTATCGTAGAGCACCTGTGCCCCCTGCCTGAACAGGGCATCCACCGTGCGGTTAATCAGGGCTTCGTTACCCGGCACCGCCGTGGCCGAGAGGACTACGGTGTCCCCCTTGACGATATGAACATGGCGGTGGTCTCTATTGGCGATGCGCACCAGCGCCGAGGTCGGCTCACCCTGGCTGCCCGTAGTAACGAGGACCACCTTATTGCGCGGCATACTCCTGAGTTCGTCAATGTTAGCCAGTATGCCGTTGGGCGCCTTGAGATAACCCAGCTCCAGCGTCATTTTCACGATATCGGTCATGCTGCGCCCGACGACGAAGACCCGTCTATTGTGTTTGGCGGCGGCATCTATGACCTGCTGGATGCGCGAGACCAGCGAGGAGAAGGTGGTCACAATCACCCTCCCCGGGGCGTCGGCCATCACCCTGTCCAGCGTCTCGCCCACTATCCGCTCCGAAGGGGTATATCCGGGCAGCTCGGAGTAGGTGGAATCGGAGAGCAGGAGCAATACTCCCTGCGCCCCCAGTTGCGCCAGCCGCGAAAGGTCGGTGGGCTTGCCGTAAACCGGGGTATAGTCCAGCTTAAAATCCCCGCAGTGGACGATTACGCCCAGCGGGGTGTGTATAATCAGTCCGGCCGCGTCGGGTATGCTGTGGCAGACCGGGAATAACTCCACCTTGAACCTGCCCAGCGACAGCTGGCTGCCGTAGGGCACCGCCTTGAGCTTGGCTCCGGCCAGCGCCTTCCTCTCCTTCAGCTTCATCGAGATTAAGCCGTGGGGCAGCTTGGTGGAATAAACGGGTACATTGAGCTGGGGCAGGAGATAGGGTAAAGCTCCGATATGGTCTTCATGGCCGTGGGTAATAACGATACCCCGCACCTTCTCCTTATTCTCCAGCAGGTAGCTGATGTCGGGGATTACCAGGTCGATGCCCAGCATCTCCTCCCCGGGGAACATAAGACCGGCATCGATAACCATAATGTCGTTCTCGTATTCAATCGCCATCATGTTCTTGCCGATTTCAGATAACCCCCCCAGGGGGATTATCTTTAGTTTTGATCCAGTCATTGGTCTTTTCACTTGGTTTCACCTAGAACATAGTTAACTGCTCAGGTGGTTCTTCCTCCTTAATCGTTTCCGATTTGGTAAGCAGTGTCGGTATCTTGAGCATATCCGCCTCTATCTCCTGGCGCAAACTTGCCTGGTGCAAAGCCGCCGCGGGGTGATACATGGCGTAATAGAGCACATCGTCCCGCTTCTGAGTGGTGCCGTGAACCTTGCTGATGCTCTTGCCGGGGAAGAACATGGCCATGGAGTAACGCCCCAGGGTCACAATCATCTTGGGGCTGATTATCTCGATCTGGCGCTCCAGCCACACGCGGCAATTCTGTATTTCCATGGGTAAAGGGTCTCGGTTCCCCTGAGGACGGCACTTTATCACGTTAGCGATAAAGACCTGTGCCCGCTGTAGTCCGATAGATGCCAGTAGTTCGTCGAGGAATTTCCCCGCCGGCCCCACGAAAGGTCGCCCCTGCTGGTCTTCGTGCCAGCCTGGCGCCTCACCAATAAACATGATATCGGCAGCCTCCGCCCCCTCTCCAGGCACAACCATATTTCGATATTTAGCTATTTCACACTGCTGGCAAAGCGCAATCTCTTTATTTAGCTCGCTCAGAGCCGACATACTCACCAGCCTTTTGAATATGATAGCACGGGCAATATGTCAAGTCAATGAAATTTATTGACACTAACTGGGCGCAGTTGTAGACTTTAGCAGAGAATAAGAGGAGAAGAAATGGATTCTTTGAGCAAAGTCGACCCCGAAATCAGCCGTGTCATAGCCCTTGAAGGCAAACGCCAAAAAGAGACCATCAACCTCATCGCCTCGGAAAACTACGCCAGCCGGGCGGTCATCCAGGCCGAAGGCTCCTTTCTCACCGATAAATACGCCGAAGGCTACCCCGGCAAGCGCTACTACGGCGGCTGTGAAAACATGGATATTTTGGAAAAGCTGGCTGTCGAACGAGCCAGGAAACTATTCCGCGCCGACCACGCCAACGTCCAGCCCCACAGCGGCTCCCAGGCCAACATGGCGGCCTATTACGCCCTGCTTGACTACGGCGACACCGTCATGGGCATGAGCCTGGCTCACGGCGGCCACCTCACTCACGGCGATAAGGTCAGCTTTTCGGGCAAATCCTATAACTTCATTCACTACGGCGTCAATCGGGAAACGGAGCGGATGGACTACAAAGAGATAGAAAAGCTGGCCAAAAAGCATAAACCCAAACTGATAGTGGCCGGAGCCAGCGCCTACCCCAGGATTATAGACTTCGAGCGCTTTCGCCAGATTGCAGACTCGGTGGGGGCAAAGCTGATGGTGGATATGGCTCACATCGCCGGCCTGGTGGCGGTGGGCTTACACCCCACCCCCATCCCCTACGCCGAGGTCGTCACCTCGACGACACATAAGACGATGCGCGGACCCCGCAGCGGCTTTATCCTCTGCCGGAAAGACTTCGCCCCAGCGATAGACGACGCCGTCTTCCCCCGCATGCAGGGCGGCCCCCTGATGCAGGTTATCGCCGCCAAGGCAGTCTGCTTCCAGGAGGCGATGCAGCCCGGCTTTACCGACTACCAGCGGGCGGTGCTGGATAACGCCCGGGCTCTGGCCGCGGGGCTGCAACAGAACGGCTTGCGCCTCGTCTCGGGCGGCACCGATAACCACCTGGTGCTGGTCGACCTGGCCGAAACCGGTGTCACCGGCAAGCAGGCCGAGGAAGCCCTGGGCAAGGTCGGCATCGTGGTCAACCGCAACACCGTCCCCTTCGACCCCAATCCCCCCCGCATCACCGGTGGCATCAGGCTGGGCACCCCCGCCGTGACCACGCGCGGCTTCGGCAAGGAAGAAATGAAAAGGATTGCCGCGCTGGTCATCCAAGTAATCAGCCACATCGACGACGCCGCTGTCCAGAAAAAGTCGGCGCAGGAAGTCGCCGAGATGTGCTCGCGCTTCCCCGTGCCCGGCATCGACGACTGACATTGCCCGGTAACTCCATTGTCATTGCGAGGAGTCCTGCGCAGGCAGGACGACGAAGCAATCTCTCCGCCCCCCACCCCAATCTTATCTTTTCCCACCCGCCACCCTTTAAGGAAAAGAGGGGGCAAAGCCCCCTCTTAAACACCCCCAAAGGGAATAGTGACCTCCCCCGCTTCCTCTCCACTCCCCCTCCACACAAAGCCCCCCAAAAAGCAAGGTTATGGAGCGCTAGCTCATTAGGGTGAGTCTTGGGTGGGAAAATAATACCTCCGCAAAACAAAACGGCGGGGCTGAAAGGGGGTGAGCCAGACAAACAATAGTGCTATAATGAGTTAAAGCCGTATTCGAGAGGAGGCAACGAGTGATGGATGAGCTAAAGGTCTTCACCGGCAATGCCCACCCCGCCCTGGCTAAAGCGGTGGCTAAATACCTCAAAATACCTTTGGGCGAATGTGAGGTCTTTACCTTCAGCAACGAAAATATCTTCGTCCGCATCCTGGAAAACGTCCGCCAGCGGGATACCTTCGTCATTCAGCCCTTCTGCTCGCCGATCAACAACAACCTGGTCGAGCTGCTCATCATGCTCGACGCCCTGAAGCGGGCGTCGGCGGGGCGCATCACCGCCGTCGTTCCCTATTACGGCTACGGGCGTACCGATAAGAAAGACCAGCCCCGCGTGCCGATAACGGCACGGCTGGTGGCTGACCTGCTCACCGTAGCTGGAGCCAACCGCCTGCTGACGGTGGATTTGCACGCCGCCCAGATTCAGGGCTTCTTCAACATACCCGTCGACGAGCTGACCGCCCTTAAACTATTTACCCGCTACTTCAAGGAAAAGAAGCTCAAAGACCTGGTGGTGGTAGCCACCGACATCGGCATCACCAAGCGAGCGCGGGATCTGGCCGCCAGCCTCGATGCCTCCCTGGCGATTATGGAAAAAAGGCGGGTGGGCAACATCGACAAGGCGGAAACGATGAACGTCATCGGCGAGGTAGAAGGCAAGGTGGCGCTCACCGTGGACGACGAGATAGACACCGGTGGCTCCCTGATAAGCGTCGCCTCGGCGCTGGAAAAGCGCGGCGTCAAGGAGATATACGCCTGCTGCACCCACCCCATATTCTCCGGCTCGGCGGTCTCCAGGCTAGCCTCCTCCCCCATCAAAGAGGTGGTGGTCACCGACACCGTCCCCCTTAACGGCGAAAAGAAACTGGATAAGATTACCGTCCTGCCCATAGCCCCGCTGCTGGGTGAAGCCATCCACCGCATCCATACCGGCCTATCTATCGGCGCCATGTTTGAATAGAGGCAATATGGGCAAAACTATGAAACTGGTGGAAGTCTATCGGGCAATCGGCGAAGCCGAAGCCCTCATTATCAAGAGCCTGCTGGAGAGCAACGACATACCCTGCCTCCTGAAATCCCATGCGGCGCCTTCCGTGCACGTATTTACGGTTGATGGGATGGGCGAGGTCAAGGTCATGGTCAGCGAATCCAAAGCCGAGGAAGCCAGAAGTTTAATCGGGGAACAAGACAGTGTTTAAATGGCTGGGCGGAGGCGACTCCAACGAGAAAGAGCTAAAGCGCCTGCAACCCATAGTAGATAGCATCAGCCAGCTCGAGCCCGACTTCAAGAAACTTAGTGACGACGGGCTGCGCACCAAGACCGACGAGTTCAAGGCTCGGATTCAGGAAGGCACCTCCCTGGATAAGCTCCTGCCCGAAGCCTATGCCACCGTCCGCGAAGCCGCCCGCCGCACCATCGGCCAGCGCCACTTCGACGCTCAGCTCATGGGCGGCATCGTCCTCCACCAGGGCAAGATCGCCGAGATGAAAACCGGTGAGGGCAAGACGCTGGTAGCCACCCTCCCCCTCTACCTGAACTCACTGACCGGCAAAGGCGTTCACCTGGTCACCGTCAATGACTATCTGGCGCGGCGCGACCCCTACTGGATGGGCCCCGTCTATAACGCCCTGGGGGTCAGCGTGGCCAGCATCTACCCCATGCAAAGCCCCGACGAGCACACCCCCACCCGCCTCTACGACCCCGAACATGACTCCGGCGACAGCCGCTGGAAGCACTTCCGCGACATCCCCCGCCAGGAAGCCTACCAGGCGGACATCACCTACGGCGCCAGCAGCGAGTTCGGCTTCGACTACCTGCGCGATAACATGGTCACGGACTTATCCCGCTGCGTCCAGCGCCCCCTGAACTACGCCATCGTCGACGAAGTGGATAACCTGCTTATCGATGAAGCTCGCACCCCGCTCATCATCAGCGGACTGGCCGAGGACACCGGCCAGCTATATAAAGCGGTCAATGACGCGGTCAGCCGCATGAAGGCGCTGGTCAAGGCTCATGAGCCGTCAGCTTACGAAAGAGAAGAGGAAGCCGCCCTCGAAGACCAGTACGACTATATCGCCTACGAAAAAGAGCACTATACTCGGCCGACAGCGCAAGGCCAGGAGAAGCTGGCCAGAGCCTTCCGCATGAGAGCGGAAGAGCTATTCGGCGGCGACAGCCGCCAGGAGACTAAGCTTCTGACGCCCGAAGAAGCCAAGATGCGCAATGATATCCTCTCGGTATTCCGTAACTCTATGTCTGCCAACGCCTTCTATAAGCGCGACCGCCAATATGTGGTAGGTCCGGTTGAAGACGGACGGCCCGGCATTATCATCGTTGATGAGTTCACCGGCCGCCAGATGCACGGGCGCCGCTACTCAGAGGGTCTGCACCAAGCGATAGAAGCCAAGGAACACCTGGGCGTTCGGCGGGAAAGCCGCACCTACGCCACCATCACCGTCCAGAACTACTTCCGCATGTACGAAAAGTTGGCGGGCATGACCGGCACTGCCCTCACCGAGGCTGAGGAATTCCACAAGATCTATAAGCTTGAGGTGGTGGTTATCCCCACTAATAAGCCGATGATTCGCCAGAACCTCCCCGACCAGATTTATAAGAACGAAGAGGCAAAATTCAAGGCGGTGGTGCGCGAGGTTGAGCAGCGGCATAAAGAGAACCGCCCGGTGCTCATCGGCACGGTATCTATTGAGAATTCGGAGCATCTGAGCGACCAGCTCAAGAGGAAAGGCATCACCTGCCAGGTGCTCAATGCCAAGGAGCATACCAAAGAAGGAGAAATTATCGCCCAGGCGGGTCAGCCCGGGGCGGTAACGGTGGCGACCAATATGGCCGGGCGCGGCGTCGATATCATTCTGGGGGGACGGCGTCCGGAGAAACCGGAGAACCAAGACGAGGCGGAGCTGAAAAACTACGAGAAGCAGCTTGATGACTGGGAAAAGAAACACGCCCTGGTTATCGAAAAAGGCGGGCTTTATATCATCGGCACCGAGCGCCACGAAGCGCGGCGCATCGATAACCAGCTCCGCGGACGCTCCGGCCGTCAGGGCGACCCCGGCAGCTCCCGCTTCTATATCTCGCTGGAGGACGATATCGTGCGCCGTTTCGGCGGCGACCGCATCAAGACCGTCCTGGACTGGGTGGGCATGGATGAAGACACCCCCATTGAGAACAGGTGGGTCAACCGCGCCATCGAAGCCGCCCAGGTCAAGGTGGAAGGCTACCACTTCGATATGCGCAAGCATCTGGTGGAATACGACGACGTGGTCAATAAGCACCGCGAGCTTATCTACGAAGAGCGCAAAAAAATCCTAAGCGGCTTCGACCTCAAGTCGAATATTCTGTCTATGGTCAAAGACGAGCTTCAGGCTCTGGTAGAAACTCATACCGCCGGCAGCTACGGCGACGGCTGGGATGTGAAAGCCCTGGTCGGCGAACTGGCTACTTTCTTCCCCCTCCCCCCGGACCTCAACACCGAAAGCCTCTCTAAGATGGGCTCGCCGGAAATCAAGGACCAGCTCATCGACCACGCCGAGGCTCTCTACGAGGCAAAGGAGAAGGAGCTCGGAGCCGACAAAATGCGGATTCTGGAAAGACTGCTCATGCTCCGCATCATAGACAGCCACTGGCTAGAGCACCTGACGGCCATGGATGATATGCGCCAGGGGATAGGCCTGCACGCCGTCGCCCAGCGCGACCCGCTCGTCGCCTATAAGAGGGAGGGGCACGACATGTTCCAGAGCCTCCTGGCGGCTATCCAGCACGATATGGCTCATATCATCTACCGCGCCAGCATCGCCAAAAGGGGCGAAACCCCACCGGGCCAAGCGGCACAGGCACCAGCCCCAACCCCAATCCAGGCACAGGCTCAGGCTGGCGGTGGCGACGGTGCGAAGAAACACCTCAAGGTTGCGGGCAAGAAGGTAGGCAGAAACGACCCCTGCCCCTGTGGTTCGGGGAAGAAATACAAGCACTGTTGTGGAAGGTAGAAGGAGGGAGGAAAAAATGCAATTAAGAGTAAGGGCTATACCAGCCGAGAAACTATATTTTCAGGATAAAGGAATAACTATCTACAACGATGACATTCTAACTACCAAAGCGATACCAAATAATAGCATCGACTTGATTATCACCTCTCCTCCCTACAACGTAAACATCAAATATAACTCGCACAATGATGAAATGCCATATAGTGAATATCTACAGTTCTCAAGGGACTGGATTAGTAAATGCTATGATTTGACAAAAGACGATGGTAGATTCTGCCTGAATATACCATTGGACAAGAATAAGGGCGGGCAACAAAGCGTTTGTGCTGATTTGACTACAATCGCCAAACAAACCGGGTGGAAGTACCACGCTACAATAATTTGGAACGAGCAGAACATTTCAAGGCGAACTGCGTGGGGGTCATGGCTTAGTGCCTCCGCCCCTTATGTCATTGCCCCAGTCGAGGTCATAGTAATCCTATACAAGAATCGATGGAAGAAAGAAAGCGGAAGCAGAGAATCAGATATTAGCAAAGCTGAGTTCCAAAAGTGGACGAACGGCGTGTGGAATTTCAGTGGTGAAAGTAAAAGAAAAATAGGGCATCCTGCCCCCTTTCCTGTCGAGTTACCCAAGAGGTGCATGAAGCTATTTAGCTTCGTTGGCGACATCATACTCGACCCCTTTCTGGGAAGTGGAAGCACATTAGTTGCTTGCTCACAGACAGGGCGTCAGGGAATTGGGATTGAAATTGACCCCAAGTATTGTGAGTTAGCTAAGAATAGGGTAGTAAAGGAAGGGAAGATATACCAGTCTAGGCTTGAAAACATATAAGGGGGGAGATGCCATGCCTAAAAAATCTATAAAACAGTTAGCTCTGGAATATTTTAAGATGCACCCAAACGAAGATTTGACCCATGGTCCTGTCGTTGATTGGGTTGAAAAGGAAAATATTAAGCTAGGTGGGACGAAACCCAGAGACCCATGGAGAGATATCAGAAAACTACATCAGGAAGGCATACTAATAAAAGTTGGTAAGGGAATATATAGATACGACCCGAGCTACATCCATAAGGTAGAGTTATTTGATTTTCCCCCTGAAGTAAAAGAGGCGATATTCAAAAGAGATAACTACAAATGTGTAGTCTGTGGTAGAGGCAGAAAAGATGGTGTTGAAATATGCGCTGACCACATACTACCAAAGGACAAGGGTGGAAGCAACACGATAAAAAACGGTCAAACCTTATGTGCCGAACATAATTTGATAAAAAAGAATCTCTCTCAAACAGAAGCGGGTAAGAAATTCATCATCAAAATGTATGAAAATGCCGTTGCTGCTGATGACCTGAAAATGATTAGATTTTGCAAGGAACTTTTCGACGTTTATGACAAAGAAGGCATAAATGGCCATATACCAAGACCGAATCACAAGCGATAAAAGAAGTCCTCACATGAACAACCAACAAATCTCCGCCATCTTTGACGACATCGCCGAAAGGCTAAAATCCAAAAAGGAGAACGTCTTCAAAATCAGGGCTTACCAGAAGGTGGCGCGCTCCATCGAAAGCCTGCCCGTGTCGGTGGAGCAACTGGTCAGAGAGAACCGTCTTAACGAAATCCCCGGCGCGGGGGAAGCCATCGCCAAGAAGCTGACCGAACTGGTAACCACCGGCAGGCTGGAATACTACGAAAAGCTCAAGGCCGAATCCCCCCAGGCCCTACCCCAAGAGTAAAAAACCCATGGACAACCAGCTGACATCTACCGAGCTAACCACCGCCGACAACGCGGCAATCAGCCACCTCAAACAGGCTATAGCCGGCGGCAAGCACTGGTATATCGCCCTGCTCGAAGCCATCGCCCTCTGGAGCTCTGCCGAAGAAAGTTATCAGGGCCGCCGCTACCGCTACCTCATTGACGGCGAGGCTTTCGACTGGCTGCTGCTGGCGGAAAGGCTCTGCCGGGAGGTAGAAGGCATGCTCCCCGAAGAAGAAAGGATTGCCCTCCTCTTTCACGGCCGGCCGCCCGTCAAGCTCACCGCCCAGGAGTTCAAGAAACTCATCGGCGGCGGCAAATACCACCAGTACCTCAACTATTTCTACGGCGTCACCGTGGAAGAAGCCCTGCTTCAGGCGGTGCAGGAAGAGGTGCGCAAAGAGAAACGCCTCTCCGGCTACGCTGGTGAACAAAACCTGGCCAACGAGGCATACCGCCGCATCTACGGCGCCACCAGGGCGATACTGCTCAAACGCTTCCGCCGCGAAAAGCGCTACCCCCAGCTCAAGTCCGCCAGCCTGGCCGAGCTAAAGGAATTCAGCTACTGGCTCTTCAAATATCGGCTCAAGCAGTGCGATAAGGCGAGGGTCGCCAGCGACACCAAAAAGGCGCTGGAACGATTGGGGGCTAATGGTTCCCCCCCGGGGGCTGGTAACTACCGGGCCTGAACTTTAGTTAAGCTCATCCCGCCTCTGCCGCAGCCTCTCCAGCTTATCCTTCCTCTCGGCCAGCTTCTCCCGCTCTTTAGCCACCACCGCCGCCGGAGCCTTAGATAAAAAGGCTTTATCTTTAAGCCTTTCCTCCAGCGAGGCAATCAATGCCTGGCTCTGGGCAATCTCCCCCTCCAGCCGCTTCCGCTCCGCTTTCAGGTCGACCATGCTCTCCATGGGGATAATCACCTCGGAACTTTTTAGCACCAGCGCCAGCACGTTTTCATCAGGTTGCGCCTCCCCCTCCCCTTCCCGAAGCTGACCGGTTTCGCCCGGGCCAGGCTCTGAATAGCGGGAGCATAAGGAGTAATAGCGGCGTTAAGCTCGCCGGCGAAGACCCGCGCCTCAATCCACTTGTTGCTCTCCACCTTATGCTCGGCGCGGGTGTTGCGGATGGCGCGTATTATCTCGATGATGGCTTCCATAATTCTCTCCGCCTCGGGGTCGACGGCTTTTTCGTCGGCTTCGGGGTAGGCGGCAATCACTATGGAATCGGTCTTCTGCCAGTCGGCGGGCAGGCGCTTTTTCAGGTTCTGCCAGAGCTCCTCGGTAACAAAGGGCATAAAGGGATGCAGCAGCCGCAGCGAGGCTTCCAGCACATAGACCAGGACGGAGAGCGGCGAGCTATCGCCGGCAGAAAGTCGAATCTTGGCGAACTCGATGTACCAGTCGCAGAACTCCCCCCAGATAAAGTCGTGCAGCTGCCTCAGGGCTTCGCCGAACTGGAAGCCCTCCATCAGCTTGACGGCATTGGCGGTGGTGCGGCTCAGACGGCTCAGAATCCAGCGCTCCTCCACCCCCAGCCCCTCCCGCTTGATTTCGAGGGCTGTGTCTTCCGTCTCAAGGCTTCTCACCACGAAGCGGGCGGCGTTCCAGAGCTTATTGGCGAAGTTGCGCCCCGCTTCCAGCCTGGCGGCGGTCAGGTTGATATCGTTCCCCGGAGAGACGTCGGTGGTCAGGGCAAAGCGCAGGGCGTCGGTGCCGTATTTATCCATGGTGTCGAGGGGGTCGAGCACGTTGCCCCTCACCTTGCTCATCTTCTCCCCCTTCTCGTCTCGCAGCAGCCCGTGCAGGTAAACGGTGCTGAAGGGTATATCGCCCACATCCTCCAGCCCCATCATAATCATCCGGGCCACCCAGAAAAAGAGGATGTCGTAGCCCGTCTCCATCACCGTGGTCGGATAGAAGTAGCGCAGGTCTTGGGTATCGTCGGGCCAGCCCAGCGTGGAGTGCGTCCACAGCGCCGAGGAAAACCAGGTATCCAGCACGTCGGGGTCCTGCTCGATTTTAGACGAGCCGCAGTGAGCGCACTTCTTAACATCCTCAACCGATACCGTCAGCTCACCGCATTTCCCGCAGTACCAGACCGGGATGCGGTGCCCCCACCAGAGCTGGCGGCTGATACACCAGTCGCGGATGTTCTCCATCCAGTTGAGGTAGACCTTGGTGTAGCGCTCGGGGATAATGTTGATGCGCCCGCTGGTGACGGCATCGATGGCAGGTTTGGCTAAAGGCTCGGCCTTGATAAACCACTGCCGGCTGGCGGTGGGCTCGATAATCGTCTGGCAGCGCATACAGTGCCCCACCGAATGCCCGTAGGGCTCAATCTTGACCAACAGCCCGTCCTTCTTCAGGTCGGCCAGTATTGCTTCACGGCACTTGTAGCGGTCGAGTCCCGCGTATTTACCCGCGTTCTCGTTCATGGTCACGTCGGGGTTCAATATATTCACCAGCGGCAGGTCGTGGCGCTGGGCGACCTCGAAGTCCACCGGGTCGTGGGCGGGGGTAATCTTTACCGCCCCCGTGCCGAACTCGGGTTCCACGGCTTCATCGGTAATAACGGGTATCTCGCGGTTGACGGTGGGCAGGATGGCCATCTGGCCCACCACCCCCTTGAAGCGCTTGTCCTTGGGATTGACGGCCACGGCCGTATCCCCCAGTATCGTTTCGGGGCGGGTGGTGGCGACGGTGATAAACTCTTTAGTCCCCGCCAGCGGATAGCGGACATAGTAGAGGTTCCCCTGAATATCCTTGTGGTCGGTCTCCAGGTCGGAGAGGGCGGTGGCGCAGCGCGGGCACCAGTTGATAATCCGCTCCCCCCGGTAGATTAAGCCCTTCTGGTAGAGACGCACGAAGGCGGTGCGCACCGCCCGGCTCGGCCCCTCGTCCAGGGTAAACTTTTCACGGCTCCAGTCGCAGGACGAGCCCACCCTCTGCTCCTGTTCGGTAATCGTTTGGCGGCACTGCTTGGCCCATTTAGACATTCTTTCCAGGAACCTCTCCCGGCCCAGCTTATGTCGGTCGGTCCCTTCCTGAGCCAGCTGTTGCTCCACCACCACCTGGGCGGCGATTCCGGCGTGGTCGATGCCCGGCAGCCAGAGGGCTGAGTCCCCCTTCATCCGGTGCCAGCGGGTCATTACATCCTCCGGGGTGAGGAAACAGACGTGCCCCATATGCAGCCCGCCGGTAACATTGGGCAGGGGCATGATGACGACGAAAGGCTGCTTATCGGGGTCAATCTCGGCCCTGAAATAGCCCTTCTCCAGCCAGAACTTATACCACTTCCGTTCTACTTTTTGCGGCTCGTAGGCTTTGGGCATGTCACTATGCATTTCCGTTGACTCTGCCATGATTACCTTTCCAGTGTCATTCCCGCCCTCTTTACTTTGTCATTCCCGCCCTCTTTACTTTGTCATTCCCGCCCTCTTTACTTTGTCATTCCCGCGTAGGCGGGAATCCAGTCCCCTTTTCATCCTCGACCAAGTCCTGGTACAAATCCCTCCAATCAGGATTCTCCTCTTCAATCAACCTCAGTTTCCATGCCCGTCTCCATTTCTTGAGTCGTTTCTCACGGACAATGGCGCTTGTGATATCGCCAGTCTCCTCATAATAAACCAATCGGTTAATCTTGTATCTTTTACTAAAACCTTCAACAAGTCCGTTTTTATGTTCCGCTATTCTGTGGATTAAATCATTGGTAACGCCGATATACAGAGTGCCGTTTCTTTTGCTGGCTATAATATACACATAATACGAATTCATTTACTAGTCTGGATCCCTGCCTTCGCAGGGATGACATTCAGCCCCCTGCCTCGTCATTCCCGCGCAGGCGGGAATCCAGTCCCTTGCAGGGATGACATTAGCGGGGGACTAAGAGAGGGGGCTTCGCCCCCTCTTATCTGCAACTCCTCGTATTCTTAAAATACCTTCTACCTCTTGCCCATCATCCCCACCACCCCATCCAGTATCCTGTCCGCCACCTCTCTCTTGCTCATCAGGGGCAGTTTTTCCACCTTGCCCTTTTTGTCAATGAGGATGACTTTATTAGTGTCAACGCCGAAGCCGCTGTCGGCGGCGGTAATATCGTTGGCGACTATCATGTCCAGCTTTTTCTTCTCCAGCTTCTTTTTGGCGTTGGCGACGATATCGTTGCTCTCGGCGGCAAAGCCGACCCGGATAAAATCGCCCTTGACCTCGGCTAAAATGTCGGGCGTCCTCACCAGCTCCAGCTTTAGCTCGGGCGTATCTTTCTTAATCTTTTCCTTGGCCGTGGTCTTGGGCTGGTAGTCGGTCACCGCCGCCGCCATAATCAGGGCGTCGGCTTTGGCCACCGCCTTGGTCACCGCCTTTTGCATTTCTAAGGTAGTCTTCACCGGGATAACCTCCACCCCCGCGGGCTGGGGAAGGGAGGTAGGCGCGGTGATTAGCTTAACCTCGGCTCCCCGGTCGCGGGCGGCTTCGGCGATGGCGTAGCCCATCTTCCCCGATGACGGGTTGCCGATATGGCGCACCGGGTCGATAGGCTCCTGAGTGCCCCCCGCCGTAACCACCAGCTTCTTACCGGCCAGGTCGCCCCGCCGCCCCAAAACCTGCTTGATGGTGCCGACAATCTTATCGGTATCGGCCAGCCGTCCCCGCCCCACCCCACCCGAAGCCAACCGCCCGTACTCGGGCTCGACGATAACAAAGCCGCGGGCTTTAAGCTTGGCCAGGTTCTCCTGAGTAATGGAGTTTTCATACATGTTGGCGTGCATGGCGGGTGCCAGGATAATCGGGGCTTTGGTCGCCAGCACGATTAAGGCGGGCATTTCGTCGGCGATGCCCGCGGCCAGCTTGGCAATCAGGGAAGCGGTCGCCGGCGCGATAACCACCACGTCGGCCGCTTCGCCGAGGGCGACATGCTCAATGGTGCGCTGGGAGTCGGGTTCGAACATGTCGGTAACCACCCCCCGCCCTGTAATGCTGCTTAAGGTAAGCGGGGCGATAAACCAGGTGGCGGCTTCGGTCATAACCACCTCCACCCTGGCACCCTCCTTGGTCAGCTGGCTGGCGATGTCGGCTGCCTTATAGGCGGCGATGCTGCCGGTTATGCCCAGTACTATGGTCTTGTCGGTTAGCATTGTTTTCCCCTTATCAGCCCTTATTTATCTGGTAGATGAGCCTCAATCCGATCAGGGTCAGGTCGGGATTGACCACGTCGATGACGTCCGTTACGTTAGCGATAAGCTCGGCGTAGCCCCCCGTAGCCACCACCTTCACCTTGGCGCCAAGCTCCTTATGGATGCGTTCCAGCATCCCCTCCACCAGCGAGGCGTAGCCGTAGATAATCCCCGACTGTATGGCCGTCACCGTGTTGCTGCCGATAACGTGCTTGGGTCGGGCCAGCTCCACGCGGGGCAGCTGCGACGTACGCGTGAACAGCGCCTCGGCGGCGGTGGCGATGCCGGTGGCGATAATACCGCCGATGTAGTCCCCCTCTTTAGAGACGATACCGAAGGTGGTGGCGGTGCCCAGGTCGATGATAATCACCGGCCCCCCGTAGAGCTTATGGGCGGCGGCGGCATCGGCGATTCTGTCGGCGCCGACCTCGCGGGGGTTATCCATGCGGATACTCACCCCCGTCTTGACCCCCGCCCCCACCACCAGCGGTTTTATCTGAAAATAGCGCTCGAAAAGCTCCTCAAAGGTCGATATCAGCGGCGGCACCACGCTGCACATCGCCGCCGCCTTAATATCGGTGGTCTCCAGCCCCTGCCGGTGCAGCAGGTTAAAGAGCAGCGCCGCGTACTCGTCGGCCATGCGGTGGACGCCCGTAGCCATGTGCCAGGTAGCCCGCAGCTTCTCACCGTCAAAGACGCCGAGTTTGGTGCTGGTGTTGCCGATATCAACCGCTAACAGCATAAGCTAGTCAGCCTCTTCGCTATGTCGCCTGGCTTTCAACCGCTTGATAACCACGGGCAATTCGGGCAGGAGGTCGGAAGCTATCATGCCGGCGTCGCCCAGCCTGGCTTTAACCGCCTCCCCGGCCATGCCGTGGATATAGACGCCAGCGGCGGCGGCGTCGAAAAGGTTCAAACCCTGCGCCACCAGCCCGGCAATAACCCCGGCCAGGACATCCCCCGTCCCCGCCGACGCCAGCCCGGCATTAGCCACATGGCTTATCTGCGACCGCCCGTCGGGCGCGGCGATAACGGTATGCGCCCCCTTGAGGACGACGGTCTTGTGCCATTCCGCGGCCATCTTCCTGGTCAGCTCCAGGCGGTCGAGCTGAACCTCGTCCACCGTCATCCCCGTCAGCCTGGCCATCTCCCCCGGGTGGGGGGTAAGGATAGCGTCCTCGGGCAGCAGGTTCCACCAGTGCGGCACACCCGCCAGGGCGTTCAGGCCGTCGGCATCGAGGACTAAGAAGGGCAACTTGGGCTTGGCGGTCTTGGCTTTAGGATGGGAAAGCAGTAAGGACCTGATGAACCTGACCACCGCTTCGTTCCGCCCCATGCCGCAGCCCATAAGCAGCACGTTATACTGCTCGAACTGGCGGAAAATCACCCGGATGGCTTCCGGGGCAATAAGACCGGGGCGGGACTCGGGCAAAGGCATATAGGTTACCTCGGTCAATTTTGTCGCTAAGATAGACTGGAGCCGGCCACTGGTAGCCAGCGTCACCAGACCCGCGCCGACCCGCAGAGCGCCGCTACAGGCTAGATAAGGCGCGCCGATATAGTTCATCGAGCCGGCCAGCACCAGCACCTTGCCGAAACTTCCCTTATTGGCTTGCGGCGAACGCTCGGGCAGCACCGATTTCGCCCACTCGTCGGCGAGGTAGTCCGGGCTGGCTTTCTCCTCCACAAATCCGGGCAGCCCGATATCAACCACGCTGATTTCCCCCACCCTCTCGGCTCCGGGAAACTTGAACAGCCCCGGTTTGGGAAAAGCCAGGGTGATGGTGTTATCGGCATAGAGACAGCCCTGGTCGGCTTCGCCGGTGTCGGCATTAAGCCCCGAGGGTATATCCAGGGCAAGGATTTTCATATCGGGGCGCTTAATTTTAGCCCGCCTCACCCTGTCCAGTATCATCAGCGACAGCCCGGAAAAGGGTCGGGTGGTACCGGTGCCGAAGAGAGCGTCGATAACGCTATCGACCGAAGCCAGCAGCTTGGTCAGTTCCTCCAGGTTTTCATCCTTTTCCGCCTCAATGCGTTTGATGCGGCGGTCCCGTATCGGCTTGAGCATGGGGTCTCGGCCCGGCCTCTGCCCGAAGAAATAGAGGAAGACCTTGGCCCCCGCATCATGAAGGTGTCGGGCGGCGACCAACCCATCCCCACCGTTATTACCCGGTCCGATGAGAATTAGAATCTGCTGCTGTCGGATATCTCCCAGGATTCGCGCCGCCTCTTCGGCTACGGCCTGGCCGGCGTTTTCCATGAGCATCTCCATGGTCATGCCAGACTTGACGCAATTTTCCTCCAACTGGAGCATCTGGGCAGTAGTTAGAACTTTCACTTCCCTCTACCTCCATAAAGACTATCTTATCCAGATTGGCTTTCTCTTCTCCAGGAAGGCGGACAGCCCCTCGACGCTGTTCTCCCCGGCCATGACTATAGTGGCGTCAACGCCGGTGGCTTCCAGAGCCTCATGGAAATTCAGGTCAAAATTACGGTAAAGCGCCCGCCGGGCCTGGGTCAGAGCCAGCCCGCTGTTAGCCGTGAAACGCTTGGTAAACTCCTCGCTCGCCTGCTTGAACTCGGCGGCGGGGACAACCTTATTGACCAGCCCGATTCTCTCCGCCTCTTTAGCGCTGATGCTGTCGCCCGATAAAATAAGCTCGAAAGCCTTCTGCCTCCCCATTATTCTGGGGAAGAGCACCGAGGCTGGCGGCGGATAAACCCCCAGCTTAATCTCGGGCTGTCCCAGCTGCGCCTTCTCCGAGGCAACCGCCATGTCGCAGCCGGCAACTATCTCGCAGCCTCCACCCAGCGCCACCCCGTTGACCAGGGCGATGGTCGGCTTATCTACTTTGATTAGCGATAGGAACAACTGGTGGAAGACCTCGACCATCTTAGGCAGCTTATCGCCCAGGTGGTCGCCGACGGCTACCCCCGCCGAGAAGGCTTTGTCTCCCGAGCCGGTAATCGCCACCACCTTCACCTCGTCATCGTCTTTCAGCTCGGCAAGCGCCTGGCTCATCTCCTCCAGGGTAGGAATATCCAGAATGTTCAAGGGCGGCAGATTAATGGTAATCTTGGCCACCCCCTCTTTCTTCTCCAGCAGAATGTTCTTAAAAGCCATCGTTTCTCCCCTCCAATACTGTCAACCTGAAGTGTAGCAATATCTCAGACTGCGGTCAAGAGATTATAAGCGATCGGGCACCACGCTAAGACATACTATCCGCCCCCCAGCCCCTCCAGACGACGCGTCATCGCCCGCCAGTGTGTCCCCCGCCAGTAGATACGCTGGCAGGACGGGCACTGCCGGAACTGCTCCTGCGTCTTAAAGACGTAGGGCGGCACCAATTCCTTCAACTCCGCTTTCTTTCTCTCCACCAGGGGCTGGTTGCACTCCAGGCAAAGGCTGAAGGGACTAAAACGCCAATCGAGGTGCAGACTATCGATTAGCTGGCGAATCTGCTCATGGGGCTGGTCGCTGCCGATAAGCAGCGCCTTGAGCCTGCCCCTGGTCACCAGCCGCCGTTGCATAATGCGGCTATCCCGGGTCAGTATTATCCTGCCCTCGTTGAGGGCGAGAGCCACCAGCTCGGCATCCTCGTCGCCCCGGAAGAAGCGGGCGTCATAGCCCATGAGCCGCAGCCACCGGGCCAGCTTGCCCACATTGTGGTCGACAACAAACTTCGGGGTGTCTGTCATATCACCCCCTGCTTACGCGATTTTGCAGACTAACGCCAGCTTGCAGGCTAACGCGCTTTTACAGACTAACGCACTCTTGCAGACTAAGGCACTCTAAAAGCTAATCTCCATCCCCTCACGGGCAAGGGTCACCGAAGCGCCCAGGGCTTTACCCACCGCCGCCGCCTCGGCGGCGATGTCCTTCTCCAGCTGCGGGTTCATGTGCACTATTATTACACGGGGCAGATAGCCCTTGAGCTTTCTGAAGTCGGCAAGCTCACGCTGCAGCAGCGACGGCGTAAGGTGCCCCCCATCCGCCGCCCACTCCGTGAATTTATTAGAGGCGGTAACCTCGATGATAAGCAGTTGTGGGGAAACCCGTTCCCAGCACTCGGCCAGCCCCGGCCCCGTATCCCCGGTATAGAACATTATCTTGCCGTCAGCGGAGGCCAACTGGTAGCCCACGGTGGGCACGCCGTGCTTTACGGGTACCGCCAGCACGTTGTAGCCCGAAATCGTCTGCGCCTTATTCGGCTCGATGACGCTGAAGCTGATGGCGGGCTTGTCAGGCGGCCTCTGGCGGAAATCGGGGTAAATCACTTCGTCCATCAGGTTCTTGACCAGCACATCGAACACCTCCGGGATGGAATAAATGGTGGTATTAGCGCCGCCCAAAAAAAGGTTCATGGCTAACATCGGTATATCGCGGACGTGGTCGTAGTGCTGGTGGGTGAGCAGCACGGCTTTGATTTTATACTGCGCTTCTAATGATAGGCTGGTGGTAAGTCCGCCGGCATCTATGGCTAAAACATCGTCAACCAGCAGGCTGACCAGCCTGGTGTCTTTCGTCTCGCAGTTGTGCGCCCCCAGAAAACGAATCTTCATCTTCAGTCATTCGCTCCCCTGATAATAACTAATCCAGGACGCGGAAGGGATTGAAGTTGGTGCGGCGGTCGTAGCTGTCGACCCCCTCCTTCCGCTTCAGGTAGCCGACCACGGCGTAGGTAGCGGGCGTGGCGGCGATTTCCACCACCACCTTCACCAGCCACTGGCTCAGCATCACTAAAGGCAGAAAGAAAGGCGTGCCGATAAGGGCCAGCACGGTAAAGACAACGGTATCCAGCCCCTCCCCGATTATGGTCGAGCCGATGGTTCGGCTCCAGAGCCAGCGCCCCCGGGTAAAAATCTTCATCTTGGCCAGTATGTAGGAGTTGGCGAACTCGCCGGCAAGATAGCCGCAGACAGAGGCGAAGAGCAGCCTCGGCGTATAGCCCAGTATGCTCTCGTAGGCTTCCTGCAGCTCCCACCCCGACGGCGCGGGCAGCATTTGCCCCACCCAGGCGAAGATGACGAAGATAAGATTACAGGCGAAACCGAGCCAGATAACCCTGCGGGCGATGCGGTAGCCGTAGACCTCGGTAAGCACGTCCCCGAAGATATAGCTAAAGGGGAAGACAAAGACGCCGGCGAAGACGATAAAAGGACCCAGGCTTATCATCTTGACCGAGATTATGTTGGCGGTGATAAAACAGGTGACAAAGAGGGCAGCGATAAT
>JALHSZ010000012.1 GCA_022865485.1 Dehalococcoidales bacterium
CCAAAGGCGGGCTAGGGGTAGACGTAGAAAACGGCTTTGAGCCCAAATATGTTGTGCCCAGAGCGAAAAGCAAAGTCGTAAAAGAGCTAAAGCAAGCTGCAAAAACCGCATCCACCATATACCTGGCCACCGACCCCGACCGCGAGGGGGAGGCTATCTCCTGGCACCTGCAGGAGCTAACCAGGAGCAACCGCACCCCCTACCGCCGCGTCGTCTTTCATGAGATTACCAAGGAAGCCATCGAGCACGCCTTCGCCCACCCCCACCAGATAAACATGCAGCTGGTCAACGCCCAGCAGGCAAGGCGCATACTGGACCGTCTGGTCGGCTACAAAATCAGTCCCCTGCTCTGGCAGAAGGTAAGAAGGGGCCTGTCGGCAGGCAGAGTCCAGTCGGTGGCGGTGAAGATTATTGTCGACCGCGAGCGCGAAATCGAGAAGTTCATCCCCGTGGAGTACTGGACAATTGAAGCCGAACTGACCAAAGAGACTAACCAAGCCACCTTCCGGGCACTATTGATTGGTCTTGCCGACAGCACCAAGCTGGAGATTAAAAAAGAAGAGGAAGCCACCAGGCTCGGCGAGAAGCTGGAAAAAGCCAGCTACAAGGTATTCAAGGTAGGCGCCAAGAAAGCCGCCCGCCAGCCCGCCCCACCCTTCATCACCAGCACCCTGCAGCAGGAAGCCTGGCGCAAGCTCCATTTCAGCGCCAAGCTGACGATGAGCATCGCCCAGGAACTATACGAAGGACTGCCCATCGGCAAAGAAGGCAGCGTCGGTCTCATCACCTACATGCGCACCGATTCGACGAGGGTAGCCCGCTCGGCAATCGCCGAAACCAGGGAGTTCATCGCCGAGAAATACGGCGCCGAATATCTCCCCGCCCACGCCCGCGCCTTCACCAGGGCAGTCAAGGGGGCGCAGGAAGCCCACGAAGCCATCCGCCCCACCAGAATACACCGCGAGCCTGAGTTTCTCAAGCAATACCTGAGCAATGCCCAGTTCAAGCTCTACCAGCTCATCTGGAAGCGGATGGTCGCCAGCCAGATGGCGACGGCTAGTTTTGATAACACCACGGTTGATATTCAAGCCCGCCACTCCCTTTCCAACACCAGCTATCTTCTGCGGGCCAGTAGCTCGGTCAACACCTTCCCCGGCTTTATGGTGCTCTATACCGAGAGCAAGGACGAAGCCGAGGAAAAGCCCGGCACCACCCTACCCCCCCTGGAGAATGGCGACAAGCTCAAGCTGATAGAACTCTTCCCCGAGCAGCACTTCACCAAGCCCCCACCCCGCTTCACCGAGGCGACGTTGATTAAGATGCTGGAGCAGTGGGGCATCGGCCGTCCCAGCACCTACGCCCCCATACTTTCGACTATTCAAGACAGGGAGTACGTGACCAAGACCGAAGGGCGTTTTCAGCCCACCGAGCTTGGTTTCGTCGTCAACGACCTGCTGGCCAAGCACTTCCCCGGCATCGTCGATATAAACTTCACCGCCTATATGGAGGACGAGCTGGACAAGGTAGCCAACGAGGACAAAAACTGGGTAGCGGTCATCCAGGAGTTCTACTCCCCCTTCGCCAAGAGCCTGGAGAGCGCCGCCGAGCTTATGGAAAAGGTGAAGGTGGAGGAAGCCACCGATGAAGTCTGCCCAAAGTGCGGCAAGCCTATGGTGGTCAAGTTCGGGCGCTTCGGCAAATTCATAGCCTGCAGCGGCTACCCCGACTGCAAATTCACCAAGTCTTTCCAGGTCAAGGTCGGCGTCAAGTGCCCCCAGTGCGGCGGGGACATAGTGCAGAAGAAGAGCAAGAAGAAGCGCACCTTTTACGGCTGCAATAACTACCCCGATTGCACCTTCGCCATCAATTTTAAGCCCCTCCCCCAACCCTGCCCTCAGTGCGGCGGCTTGCTCACCACCTATAGAGGCAACCTAGCCAAGTGCACTAAATGTGCGTTTAGGGGGAAGGTGACAGAGGCAGTAGAAGGAGAAGCCCAAACAGTCGAGACTTTTGCCGCGCCGGTGAAGCCAAAAGCCAGGAGGGTTGCTAAGAAAGCTACTACGAAACGCAGCCCGGCTAAAGCAAGGACAAAGAAAGCCGAGAGTTGACACGGGGTGGGGCGGGGCAAGAGAGAGGTTTAAAGGGGTTACACCCCTGTAGGGTGGGATTTGGGTGGGAAGCAAAACCTGGGGGTGGGGTCACCTTGATAAATAAGGAAGTCTATCGGGACTAAACCATGCAAGAAGTCTTTAATAGATATATTACCCACCTCCAGGCCGAACGCAACGTCTCGCCCTACACCATCCGCAACTATAAAGCCGACCTGCTCGACTTCTTCCGCTTCCTCAATGAGAAAAAGGTCGCCACCCTCGACGAGGTAAACCGTCAGGTCTTACGCGACTACCTGGGGCATTTGGTGGGAAGGGGCATCGTCAAAGGCAGCATTGCCCGCAAGCTCTCGGCTATCCGCTCCTTCTACCGCTACCTGATGCGGGAAAAGTTAATCACCGCCAACCCCGTAGAAAGGATCTCCTCGCCCAAGCTGGACAAGCGCTTGCCCTCATTTTTGACCTTGAACGAGGTGAAACAACTGCTGGAAGCCCCCGACCCCTCCACCCCCCAGGGGCTTCGCGACCGCGCCCTGTTAGAACTGCTCTACGCCTCTGGTCTCAGGGTCAGCGAGCTTACCAGCCTGGAGCTGGGGCAAATCAACCTCGACTCTAACGAAATCCGCGTCTGGGGCAAGGGTTCCAAAGAACGGGTGGTGCTCATGGGCGAGCCCGCCGCCGAGGCGCTGCGCAATTACTTCGAGCAGGGCCGTCCCAAGCTGCTCACGGACAAAAGGAACAACGCCATCTTCCTCACCCGCTACGGCCAGCGCCTCCCCGCAAGAAGCGTGCAGAAGATACTGGAGCACTACACCGCCAAAGCCGGATTGAAAAAGCGAGTCCACCCCCACACGCTGCGCCATACCTTCGCCACCCACATGCTCGACGGCGGCGCCGACCTCAGGGTCGTCCAGGAGCTTCTGGGTCACGAGCAGCTTTCATCCACCCAGATTTACACACATGTCACCAAGAAGCAGGCGAGGAAGGTGTACCTGGCGGCGCACCCCCTGGCTAAAGAGAAAGGCGATGAAACTGAAGATAAAGGATAGGATACAAAGGCTGGTGGAGGGACTGGGGGAGAAAGACATTGAAGGCATCCTTATCTCCCAGCCGGAAAACCGCCGCTACCTCTCCGGTTTCGAAGGCTCGGCGGGCTTCCTGGTCATTACCGCCAAGGACAGCATCCTGGCCACCGACTCTCGCTATACCATTCAGGCCCAGAGCCAGGCGCCCGACTACAAGCTCCTCGCCACAAGCGGCGAAATGGGCCAGTGGTTCCCCGAACTGGTATCGGGGCTGGGCATAAAGCGGCTGGGCTTCGAGTCCGAGCACATCGCCTTCGCCCAGCACCGTCGGTTATATGATATACTGAATAAAGGCAACTCTCAGCTAAGGCTCATCCCCGTTGACGGCGTAGTGGAATCGCTGCGGGCGCTAAAAGAGCCCGAGGAAATCGAGCTTATGACCCGAGCCGCCGGGATTGCCGACGCCGCCATGGGGCACATCCGCCAAAAACTCCGCGTCGGCATGACGGAATTGGAAGCCGCCTGGGAGATAGAGAAGTTTATGCGGGAGGAAGGCAGCCAGGCTATTCCTTTTGAGATTATCGTCGGGTCGGGATCCAACGCTGCCCTGCCCCACGCCTCACCCTCGGAGCGGGCTATCGGGGAATCCGAGCCGATAGTAGTTGATATCGGGGCCAGGGTTGAAGGCTACGGCAGCGACCTGAGCCGGACTTTCTGCCTGGGCGCTCCCGACGAAACCTTTAAAAAAGTATATGATACCGTCCTCGGCGCCCAAAAGGCGGCGATAGCCATAATCAAAGAGGGGATGAGCGGCGGTGATGCCGACCAGCTCGCCAGGACGGTCATTGAGGAGGGTGGCTACGGCCAGGCCTTCGGGCACGGTCTGGGACATGGGGTGGGTTTAGCGCCTCACGAGTCGCCCCGCCTGGGGCCAAACTCCCCGGACAAGCTGGCCGACAGCATGGTCTTTACCATTGAGCCCGGCATTTACCTGGAGGGTTGGGGAGGGGTAAGAATCGAGGATATGGTGGTGATGGAGAGGGGAAAATTAAGACAAATCTCGCAAGCCGAAAACTAGAACTCGTGGAGTAGCTATATATGATAGACAGCGGTGAACTGAAAAAAGGGCTTACCATAGAGCTGGACGACAAGCTCTACCAGGTTATTGCTTACCAGCATATTAAAGTAGGGCGCGGCAGCGCCACGGTCAAATTAAAGCTGCACGATATCCGCAGCGGTCATACCATCGAGCGCTCATTTCAAGCCAGCGAAAAATTCAAGCGGGCGCGGCTGGACTCCCGCGCCATGCAGTATCTCTATAACGACGGCGATTCCTACTACTTTATGGACGAAAAGAGCTTCGAGCAGATGCCGATATCTCCCGACCAGCTCGGCGACGCCCTCGACTACCTGAAAGAGAACATGTCGGTAGAGGTATCGAGCTACCAGGGCAAGCTGATAGGGGTGGAACTGCCCATCACCGTCGAGCTTGAGGTGGTAGAGACAGGCCCCGGTTTCAAGGGGGATACCGCCACCGCGGGCAACAAGCCGGCCAAACTGGAGACGGGCATCACCATCCAGGTGCCCCTCTTTATCAGCAACGGCGACATTATTAAGGTCGACACCCGCACCGGCCAATACCTGGAAAGGGTTAGTTAAGCTAAATTGCTGAAAGCCGACCTTCACATACACAGCCAGTATTCACTGGACTGCAATATGCCCCTGGAAAAGATAATCGAGCGCTGCCAAAAGGTCGGGGTGAACTGCATCGCCCTCTGCGACCACGGCACCGCCGAAGGAGCGTTAAGACTGCGGGAGATAGCGCCCTTCGAGGTAATCGTTGCCGAGGAGATTTTAACCCCCTACGGCGAAATTATGGGCATGTTCCTGGAAGAGACCATACCCAGCGGGCTATCGGTGGCCGAGACGCTGAAACGAATCAAGGCTCAGGGCGGGCTGGTCTGCATCCCCCACCCCTTCGATACCTTCCGCCACTCGGCTTTGCGAAGTCAGGTCATCGAGGAAATCGCCGACCAGATCGATATTTTCGAGGTGCTCAACGCCCGCGGCATTCTGGGCAGGGATTCGGCTAAAGCCGAGGCCTTCGCCGCCAAGCACGGTCTCATCCGCAGTGCCGGCAGCGACGCCCATACCCCAAGGGAGATTGGCGACGCCTACGTGGAAATCCCCGAGTTCAAGGGCAGGGACGACTTCCTTGAAGCCCTGAAAAAGGGTAAAATCTCGGGGCACCGCACCAGTCCCCTAATCCACTTCGCCAGCGCCTGGGCAAGGCTCAAGAGCAAGCTATTCGGCTAACCAAAGGGAGTGGGACAAAAGAGAGGTTTAAAGGGGTTACACCCCTGTAGGGTGGGATTCGGGTGGGACGAATAACGCACGTTGGCAAAGGTGACGGGTTGGGTGGGGGAAAAACCCAGGGAGGGGCTGGACAGCAAAACACAGGGGGTAGGATTGAAAAAAACCTATCGACTGGGCTGGTTTTCCACCGGCAGAGATAAAGCCGCCCGCGACCTGCTCACCGTGGCGCAACGTAGCATCGCCCTCGGCGAAATCGAGGCAGAAATAGCCTTCGTCTTCTGCAACCGTAAGTCCGGCGAAGCCAAAGAAAGCGACCTCTTCCTGAAATTAGTCGATAGCTACGGGCTGCCCCTCATTAGTTTTTCCTCAAAAGATTTCAAGACAATCCACCCCCGCCTCTCACCCCAATGGCGCATCAGCTACGACCGCGAGGTGATGAAGCGCCTGGAAGGCTTTGACGCCGACCTCTATGTCCTGGCCGGCTATATGCTCATCGTCGGCGAGGAGATGTGCCGCCGCTATGATATGATTAACCTCCACCCCGCCGCCCCCGGTGGCCCCAAGGGCAGCTGGCAGGAGGTAATCTGGCAGTTGATTGAAGCTAAAGCCGAAACGACGGGGGTGATGATGCACCTGGTGACGCCGGATCTGGACATGGGACCACCAGTAACCTATTGCACCTTCCCCATCAGGGGCAAGCCCTTCGATAAATACTGGCGGGAAATCGAAGGACAATCCGTCGAGGAGGTTAAAAAGAGTCAGGGCGAAAACAACCGCCTCTTTAAGCTCATCCGCCAACACGGGCTAGCCAGGGAATTCCCCCTGATAATAGCCACCCTCAAGGCTTTCAGCCAGGGCAAAGTCAGGATAGACAAGGGAAGGGTGGTCGGTGCTGACGGCAAACCGATTAAAGGGTATAATCTTACCGAAGAGATTGCTAGACTGATGAGGTAGAAAACTAATGGCGAAATTCATCTGTTTTGACCTCGAAGGACCCCTATCCCCCCAGGATAACGCCTACGACCTGATGAAACTCTTCCCCAACGGCGATAAGATTTTCGAGGTTATCAGCCGCTACGACGACCTGCTCACCCTGGAAGAAAAGCCCGATTACGAGCCCGGTGATACTTTAGCCCTCATCGTGCCCTTTCTTATACTGCACAATATTTCTGAAGGCAACATCACTGCCCTGGCCGCCGAAGCCAGCCTGACCGGAGGTGCGGCTAAGCTCGTCTCCTGGCTACAGTCCAGCAGCTGGAAGATATTCTGCATCAGCACCACCTACGAGCAATACGCCACGCGTATTACTCAAAAGCTGGGGATTTATGCCCATAATGTCGCCTGCACCCCCTTTCCCCTCGACAAGTTCCGGGCGACCCTGACTAAAGAGGAAAGCCAGCTGCTAAAGCAGACGGAAGAGGAGATACTGACCATGCGCCCCGTTGACGACGACGAGCGCATCAAGAAAAGCCTGGATAAATTCTTCTGGGAGAAGCTGCCCGAAACCGACCTCGGCGCCGCCATAAAACAGGTCAAGCCCATCGGCGGCAGGCGCAAGGTGGAGGCGCTCACCAAATTTGCCGATAAAAACGACCAGCCCCTGTCCAAGTGGGTGGTTGTCGGCGACAGCATCACCGACTTCAGGATGCTCCAGGCAGTGGAAGAGGCGGGGGGACTGGCTATCGCCTTCAACGCCAACCAGTACGCCCTGCCCTACACCACCCTGGGCTTAGCCTCCACCCTTATCAGCGACCTGCAGGAAGTTTTGGAGGCGTGGCAGAAGGAAGGCCGCCCCTGGGTGGAGAGGGTGGTAAAATTCAAGGAGAAGTGGGGAACCAAGGGGGACAATAACAACTTCCACTGGCTCTCGGGCCGGAAAGACATAAAGGACGTAATCGAAGTCCACAAGCGCATCAGAAAGCTGGTCAGGGAGGAAGCGGGCAAGCTGGGGTAATACTATGAGTAAAATTCAAATAATCGGGGTGGGGGCGCTCAACATAGACCATATCTATAAGGTCGAGCGCATCCTCGAAAACGGCGAGACGGTGGTGGACTGGGCTAAATCCTTCCCCGGTGGCTCCGCCGCCAACACCATCTACGGACTAGCCAAACTGGGGGTAAGCACCGGTTTCTGCGGCGCTGTCGGCGACGACGAAGAGGGCAAAACGCTGCTCAGGGATTTCGAGGGGGTGGGCGTGAATACCAGCCGAATAGTGGTAAAGCCCAAAGCCAGGACCGGCTCGGTACTGTGCCTCAGCGACCGGGGAGGCAGGCGCTCGCTCTACGTCCAGCCCGGAGCCAACAGCCGGCTCGACATGGCCGAACTGGACTTCGGCTATATAAATCAGGCGGAGATGCTCCACCTCTCGTCCTTCGCCGACGACAGCCAGTTCCAGCTATCTCTGGGGCTGATATTAAGGCTGGACGATTCGGTCAAGCTCAGCTTTTCCCCCGGAGCCATCTACGCCGTCAAGGGTCTCGATAGCCTGACGCCCTTTTTGAGCCGCGCCCACCTGCTCTTTGTCAACCAGAGCGAGCTTAAACAGATGACCGGGGAGGATGTGGAGGGTGGGGCGCAAAAGTGCCTGCAAGCCGGCTGCCGTACCGTGGTGGTAACGCTGGGTAAAGGGAAAAAGCTGGGCAAAACCACCGCCGTCGGCTATGTCAGGGACGCCGATAACGAACATATCATCGAGCCGCCCAGCGACAATCTGGCTGCCGAGGTGGATACCACCGGCGCCGGCGACGCCTTTGCCGCTGGCTTTATCTATGGGATGGTCAAAGGCAAAGGTCTAGCGGAATGCGGGCGGCTGGGCGATGTCATGGCTAAGCTCTGTATCAGTCGTACCGGGGCGAGGCACGGCCTGCCCACGGCGGAAGAACTGGCTCTGCGCTACGGCAAATAAGCCTATTTCTCTTTGTCTTTGGGCTTGGTCAGGATTTCGTCCACGATGCCGTACTCGACCGCCTGCTGGGGATTCAGGTAAAAATCGCGGTCGGTATCATGGGTTACCTTTTCAAGCGGCTGGCCCGTGTGCTTCACGATAATGTCCTTTATCAGGTCCTGTTGCCGCGCAATCTCCCGCGCCGCAATAACGATATCGGAAGCCTGCCCCTGGGCACCCCCCACCGCCTGGTGCATGTGTATCGTTGCGTTGGGCAGGGCATAGCGCTTGCCCTTAGTCCCCGAGCAGAGCAGCAGCGTGCCCATGCTCGCCGCCAGCCCCACGCAGATGGTGGAGACATCGGGCTTTATCAGCTGCATAGTGTCGTAGATAGCCAGCCCCGAAGAGATAATGCCCCCCGGGCAGTGAATATAGAGGCTGATGTCCTTATCGGGGTCTTCCCGCTCCAGATAGAGCAGCTGGGCGATAATAACGTTAGCCACCTGGTCGTTAATGGGCATGCCCAGCATAACGATGCGCTCCCTCAGCAGGAGCGAGTATATATCAAAGGCGCGCTCCCCCCTAGTGCCGCTTTCAATTACCATGGGAATAACATTCATCGGTTGGGTATTCATTATCTTATCCTCCCGCTAACATTAAGTATAAGTTAATATCTAACTAATTATAACTCATTCTTCGATTTTTCTCACCCTGTCTTTTTCACCTGACAGGGCGTAGTCTTAAAGGCGGGATAGCCCGAAATGGGGTCATCGGGCTTGTTATCGGTGAGGAGATTGGCGTTGGCTTCCTTCCAGCCGTGCTGCAGGCTGAGCACCGTGGGTGGGACATCGGGGGTAATCCTGGCTTTGAGGGTGATACTGCCCCTGGCGGACTCCACGATTACCATCTCGCCATCGGCGATGCCCAGCTCCCTGGCTGGCTCGGGGTTAATCTCCACCAGCGGCTCAGGCGTCAGCCTTTTGAGACGGGCGATATCGCGGTACTGGGAGTGGGTATAGGCCATCGTCCTGGTGCCGCTAATCAGGGTGAAGGGATAGTCGTCGGACGGCTTCGCCATCGGGGTAAAGGTGGGCAGGGGGTCGTAGCCGTAGGCGGCAAGCGTCGGCGAGAAGATTTCCACCTTGCCCGAGGGCGTATCGAAGCCTACCTCCTCGTATTTACGACGGTGGTCGTAATCCCCGTAGAATATACCACCGGGGTTCTGTTCCAGTTGCTCCAGGGTTATGCCCGAAGGCTTGAGCAGGTAGGCGAAAAGCTCGTCGGTGTCCCGCCAGGGGAAATAATCGGCATAGCCCATCTTCTTGCCCAGCTCCGACCACAACTGCCAGTCTTCCTTGCATTCGCCCGGAGGCTCAACCGCCTTCTGCCCCATTATAATCAGCGGTATCCCCTTGGTGGCGTAGTCCATGATGAGTCTGCCTTCCAAGAAAGCGGCGGCGGGCAGGAAAACATCGGCCATCTCGGCGGTCTCGGTCAGGAAAAGGTCGGATACTACCAATAAGTCCAGCCGCTCGAAAGCCCGCCTCACCTTATCGCTATCGGGCCAGGTCAGGGCGGGATTGCAGCCCTGGACGATGAGGGCTTTAACCGGGTAGGGCTTGCCCGTGAGTATGGCGTCGGTCACCGGCATGGCGCTCGTCTCGCTGACAAACTTGTTGAATATGGGGTACTGGGCACCGATAGCCTCGTCAACTTTCACCCTCCCCTTCACCCTGAGGCTGGTCTGGGGCAAGGGGAAATCGTAGGTATTGCCGCCAGCTATATCCAGATTGCCGGTGATGGCAACCAGGACGGAGATAGCGCGGCTGTTCTGCACGCCGTTGACGCAGTGGTCCAGCGATACGCCCTGAGTTATGGCGGCTGGTTTGGTGGTGGCGTACATCCGGGCGAACTGCCTGATTTTAGCCGCGGTAACCCCCGTAATCCCCGCCACTGCCTCCGGGCTGTAGCTCCGGACGTGTTTTTTTAGCTTATCGAAGCCGAAGGTCCATCTATCGACAAAGTCCTTGTCGTATAACTCCTCGGCGATGATGACCTGCATCAAGCTGAGCGCCAGGAGGCAGTCTGTGCCCGGCTTAACCTGAATGTGAAGGTCGGCTTTCTTGGCCAGCGATGTCGCCCTGGGGTAGACCACGATTAGCTTCGCCCCCCGCTTCTGAGCAGCGAGGACGTCGGCCTCCTCGCCTATCTTGGACTGCTCGGGGTTGCGCCCCCAGACAACGACGCACCTGGTCTCGGCATAGCTTGGAGCCAAGGGGAACATGCGCCGATTTATGGAAAGTCCGTGCCCTATCCCCCTGGCGGCAAAGCAGAGGGAAGCCCCCGAGGTATAGTTGGGCGTCCCGAAGAGGCTGCAAAACCTGACGGCTAACCGCGGCACCGCGGTGCCCACCAGCGGCTCGCCCAGGTGCACCACCAGCGACTTGGCCCCGTAGTCGGCTTTTATGTCGCCCAGCTTTTCGGCGATAATGCCCAGGGCGTCGTCCCAGGAAGTCTCCTGCCACTCCCCGTTTACCTTTTTCAGGGGATGGATAGCGCGTCGGGAGGAATAGAGCCAGTCGGGTATCACTGTAGCCTTAACGCACAAGCGGTGGATGGGGTGCTCCTTCATGGCGCTGACCCTGACCAGCTTGCCGTTTTCTACGTGAGCGTCTATCCCACAGCTGCTCAGGCACATTCGGCAGACGCTTTTGGCTATGCTGGCATTACTTTTTGCCGGCACCCTTGGAACCTCCGGCTTTCTTGACGGCACGCTTGGGGCCTTCGGCTATTTCCACCAGCCGCTGCACCGTCCTGCGGGTAGCCAGTATCTGCTCCAGCGAGTTGCGCACCTGCGGAGTGTCGAGCTGCTTCTTGGCTTCGTCCTTTTTCTCGCTGGCGCCCTGAATCATCCTGTCCAGCTCGGCGTCTATCTCGTCGCCCTTAACCGCCACCTTTTCCGCCTCGGTAATCCTACCCAGCACCAGCGAGCGGATAACCCTCTTGGTGGCGGCGGGGCGAAGCTCTTCACGCAATTCCTCTCCCGTTTTGCCGATTCGGCTCAGGTATTCCTCCATCGCCATGTCGTTGGCTTGCAGCTGCCTCGCCTGCTGCTCCAGGGTGCGGTCGATCTCCGTCTCCACCAGTACCGGGGGAAAATCCACCTGGCTGAGGTCGACGGCGGCGTCCACCACCTTCTCCTCGAACTCCCTCCTGGCTCTATCTTCCGCCATCAGTTTCAGGTTCTCCGAGATTCTTTTCTTGAGCCCGTCGAAGCTCTTGAATTCGGGGTTAACCGCGACGGCGAATTCGTCATTCAGTTCGGGCAGCCGCAGCTGCTTTACCTCGGTAATTTTGACCTTGAAGCTGGCTTCCTTGCCCGCCAGCTCCGCCTGGGCATAGTCTGCGGGCAGCTGTAGCTTAAACTCCTTTTCCTCCCCACCCCTCATCCCCACCAGCTGCTCGGCAAAGCCGGGGGCAGGGGCGCTCTGGTTTTTAAGCAGCTGATACTGGACGCCCTGCTGATTGATGAAGGGCTTGTCCTCCACCTGGCTGTCAACATCCAGCGTTACCAGGTCGTCAAAGCCCGCGGCGCCTTCCGCCGGCTCCCAGCTGCCGTGCTGGCGGCGCAGTTGCTCAACCATGACGTTCAGCTCATCGCCGATGGCATGCGGCGGCTCCGGTTTGAGCTTAAGGCTCCGGTAGTCGCCCAGTTCGACAACAGGCTGTAAGGGCACCGTCGCCTTGAATACCACCGGGTCGGTCTGGGTTATCTCGATATCGGGGCTGGCGAAGGGTTCGAGCTCCTGCTCTTTGAGCGCCTTCTCGTAAGCCTGGGGCAGCAGGTTGTCCAGGGCGTCTTCAAGCAGCCTGTCCTTGCCGATATGGCGTTCCAGCACCACCCGCGGCGCTTTGCCCTTGCGGAAGCCAGGGACATCAGTCTTCTGGACAAGACGTTTATAGGACTCGTCGAGCGCTTCTTTCATCTCGGCGGGCTCCATCTCGATATTAAGCCATACCTGGCGGTTCTCCTCTTTCTCTCTGGTAATTTTCATTCTTCCTCTCTCAAACGCAGATGTAATTCTTTAAGCTGCTCGGGGCTCACCGAGGAGGGCGCATCGAAGGTCAGGTCGACCGCCGCCTGGTTCTTGGGGAAGGCGATAACCTCTCGGATGGTCTCCTCTCCGGCCAGCAGCATAACGATACGGTCGAGCCCAATGGCGATACCGCCGTGGGGCGGCGCGCCGTACTGAAAAGCCTCCAGCATGTGCCCGAAGCGCTCGTCAATCTCCTTATCGCTGTAGCCGGCAAGGCGGAATATCTTACGCTGCAGCTCGCTTTTATGAATCCTGATGCTGCCGCCGCCGATTTCATAGCCGTTACAGACGATATCGTAATGCTTGCCCCGCACCTTCTCCGGGGCGCTCTCCAGCAGGGCGGTGTCCTCCTCCCAGGGAGAGGTAAAGGGGTGGTGTTCCGCCTCCCACCGCCCCGCCTCCTCGTCCCAGCGGAGCAGGGGGAAGTGCCGCACGAAGGCAAAGCTAAACAGTTCGGGGTCGGCTAGCTTTAGCCTCCGCCCCATCTCCAGGCGCAGCTCGCTCAAAATATTGTCCACCTGTTTGGGCTTGCCGGCAATTATGAGCAGCAGGTCGCCGGCTCTGGCTCCGAAAAGCTGCGCCATCTGCTTGATCTGCTCCAGGCTCAAGAACTTGGTCACAACCGATTTGGCGTCGTCGAGCTTCAGCTTATCTAGGCTGCCGCTTTCGCTGCCCAGCGCTATCGTTACCACCCCACCCCCACCCAGGCTGACGACGAACTTGTTCAGCTCGTCGAGCTGGCTGCGGCTGTAGCTGGCGCAGCTGGGGGCGCATATCCCCTTCACCCTGCCCCCCTGGTCGATAACCTTACGGAATATGGAGAACTCGGTCTTTGTGAAAATATCGGTCAAGTCCTGAAACTTCATCCCGAACCTGATGTCGGGTTTATCCGTGCCGTAATCCCTCATCGCCTCGGCGTAGCTGAGGTGGGGAAAGGGCTGGACAACCTTAATATCGGGCCTGATGTCCTTCATCAGGGCGATAAAAAGCTCCTCTATCAGGCAGATGATGTCCTCTTCATCGACAAAGCTCATCTCCAGGTCGAGCTGGGTGAACTCGGGCTGGCGGTCGGCGCGGGTGTCCTCGTCGCGGAAACACTTGGCAATCTGGAAATATTTCTCCACGCCCGCCACCATCAATAACTGCTTCATCTGCTGCGGCGACTGCGGCAAAGCATAAAACTTGCCGGGATGAACGCGGCTGGGCACCAGATAGTCGCGCGCCCCCTCCGGGGTGCTCTTGGTCAAAATCGGCGTCTCTATCTCGATAAAGCCCTTGCCGTCCAGGAAATCGCGGGTAAACTTGACGACGCGGTGGCGCAGCTGCAGGTTCTTTTTCATCCGCGCCCGCCGCAGGTCGAGGTAGCGGTATTTCAGGCGCAGGTTCTCGTCAACTTCGATGTCTTCGTTGATATAGAAGGGCGGCACCTTTGACGGATTGAGTATTTCGGTGCTGTCGGCGATAACCTCGATTTCGCCCGTCGCCAGCTTGAGGTTTTCCGTCCCCTTCTGTCGGGAGGCAACCTTGCCGCTGACCTGAATGACGTACTCGCTGCGCATCCCGCTGGCTTTCTTGTGGGCGGCTTTAGATGTTTCCGGGTTGAAGACCACCTGGATAATGCCGCCCCTGTCGCGCAGGTCGATGAATATCAGACCCCCGTGGTCGCGGCGGCGGTCAACCCACCCCGCCAGTGTCACCTCGGTGCCGATATTCTTCTTGGTCAGCTCGCCGCAGCTATGAGTTTTGAGCAAAGCTTTCTCCTGACACAGATTATAGCTGATTATAGCCTATAAGGGTGGGCGCTTCAACATAGGGTATAAAGGGGCTAGCGCCCCTCTTAAACACCCCATTACAATGGGAGGTGGGGTGAGAGAAGTCTATAGAGGTGACACCTCCATAGGGTGGGCCAGGGTGGGACGAAAGACCTGGGTGGGGCGGGGCAGTTGACAACCATATCCAAATGCTATACAATTCCCCTACTCTTAAAACGGTATAGAGGAGAAGAATAGTGCCGAACGGTAAGGTACAGCTTAGCTTCAATAAAGGGGCTTCTCGCATGGTGATGCCCTGGGCTTGGCGTGCCGCCAGTTCGGGGACTATGCCTACCTGACCACCCCAACTGAAAAGAGACACAACCAAGCCCAAGAATTAGATTTCTTGGGTTTTTTGTTTTTTAACACGCCAGGCCGCAGTTTGACAGCGTAAAGAGCAAACATTAATATCTAGTGAGGTACAATATGGCTAAAACCATTGACGAAATAAACGAAAAGATAAAACAGGGCAAAGCGGTGGTGGTTACCGCCGAGGAGATAATCGACATCGCCCGCGAGAAGGGCGCCAAAAAGGCGGCTGAAGAGGTGGACGTGGTCACCACGGGCACCTTCGGCCCAATGTGCTCTTCGGGCGCTTATTTCAACATAGGCCACGCCAAACCCAAGATAAAGCTCGGCGGCGGCAGAGCCTACCTTAACGATGTCCCCGCCTACACCGGGCTGGCGGCGGTGGACCTGTTCATCGGCGCCAACGCCCTGCCCGACGACGACCCCCGGAACAAGCTCTACCCCGGTGAGTTCAACTACGGCGGCGGGCACGTCATCGAAGAGCTGGTGGCGGGCAAGGATATACGGCTGGAAGCCACCGCCTACGGCACCGACTGCTACCCCCGCAAAAAGCTGGAGACCTGGATTAACATCAAAGACCTCAACGAGGCGGTGCTCTTCAACATCAGGAACGCCTACCAAAATTATAATGTAGCCGCCAACACCTCGGATAAGACAATCTATACTTATATGGGCGTGCTGCGGGCTAACCTGGGCAATATCAATTATTCCACCTCCGGGCAGCTCTCCCCCCTGCTTAATGACCCCTACTATAAGACCATCGGCATCGGCACCCGGATATTCCTGGGCGGGGGAATCGGCTTCGTCGCCTGGCAGGGCACCCAGCACAACCCCAATGTGCCCCGCACCAATAAAGGCGTCCCCCGGGGCGGGGCGGGCTCGCTGGCTGTCATCGGCGACCTGAAGCAGATGAGCCCCCGCTGGCTGGTGGGCACCAGCATGCTCGGCTATGGCTGCACCCTCACCGTGGGCATCGGCGTGCCCATCCCCATACTCTCCGAGGAAATACTGGGCTACACCACCGTAACCGACGCCGAGATTTTCGCCTCCGTTACTGATTATTCCGACGCCTACCCCACTATGAAGCCGGAGACGCTGGGCGAGGTCAGCTACGCCGAACTCAAGAGCGGCAGGGTAAAGCTCAAGGGCAAGGAGATACCCACCGCCTCCCTCTCCAGCTACTCGCGGGCAGTGGAGATTGCCCAGACGCTCAAGAAATGGATAAAAGACGGCAAGTTCCTGCTCACCCAACCGGTAGCGCCGCTGCCGGGGGTGGAGGCGGGGATAAAATTCAAGCCGCTTAAAGAACGGCCTATAGAATAGCCGAAATAAGGAGAAGAAAATGGCAGTTGCCAAGAGAATAGTCCTGCACTTTCCCAAGCGGGTGGTTGACCGCGCCATAGTCTGCCGACTGGCTAAGGACTACGACCTCGAATTCAATATCCTGAAAGCCCTGGTCACCCCGGAAGAAGAAGGGCTGCTGGTATTAGAGTTGAGCGGGGAACAGGGTGAGTACGACAAGGGCATCAGGTACCTGACCGAGACCGGGGTCAAAATCCAATCGCTGAGCCAGGATGTGTTGCGCAACGAGGAGCGGTGCACCCACTGTGGCGCCTGCATCACCATCTGCCCCTCGGGCGCTTTCGAGCTCGACCCCATAACCAGGCGGGTGGCTTTTTACAACGAAAAATGCGTGGCTTGCGGGCTCTGCATCAAAGCCTGCCCCCCGCGAGCTATGGAGGTGCACTTCTAGCCTATGTATGAGCCGAGGACCTACCGCCACTGGGTCAAAGATAAAGACCTGGTCAGTTTCAATGTCGTGGTCAAGGAGACCGACCTGTATATCCGCGCGGCTAGCGACCTGAAGCGGAAAGCCCATAAGCTGGTCCTGAAGTACCGCGAGATGCTGGAGAGCTATATCGAGCGCCACCCGGCATTCTTAACCTCGCTGGAACCGCTCGCCGTCGGCAGCGACGCCCCGCGCATCGTAACCGAGATGGCGGAGGCGGCAAACAAGGTCGGGGTAGGCCCCATGGCGGCGGTAGCAGGAGCTATCGCCGAGTGCGTCGGCAAAGAGCTTCTCGAATCATCGCCGGAGGTTATCGTGGAAAACGGCGGCGATATTTACCTCAAGAGCTCGACTGATCGGCTCATCGGGATTTATGCCGGCAAATCGCCCCTGACGGGCAAGGTCGGGCTGGAAGTCAAGGGCAAGGATACGCCCATCGGCATCTGCACCTCCTCGGGGACGGTGGGGCACTCCCTGAGCTTCGGTAAGGCGGATGCGGTGATAGTTTTTTCTAAGTCAACCGCTTTGGCTGACGCCGCCGCCACCGCTATCGGCAACATTATTAAAGACGCCGATGATATCCCCCGCGGCATCGAGCTGGCCATTAGCATTAAAGGGCTGAATGGCATTATAATTATCAAAGATGATAGAATAGGGCTGTGGGGCAAGGTTAAAATCCGCCCCATATCGGAACTGGAAACAGAAAAAACGCTGACAAACCAGGGAGCTTTATGAAAAGACCGCAGTTCAAACATAGATGGCAACGGATACTGATCATAGTCGTCCCCTGCGTCTTGCTGGGGCTGGTGCTGCTGGTATCGGGAGCGGGCAAGCTGCCCGGACAGGCTGAATTCGCCGATGTCCTGCTCGGCTCTTTCTGGACGCCCACCATAGCCACCCTCATCAGCCATGTCCTGCCCTGGGTCGAGGTGGTGCTGGGAGCGGTCTTGATTCTGGGCGTATTCCCCCGACTCGCCGCCACCCTCAGCCTGCCGCTACTGGCTGGCTTTATGGCTAACAACATCTGGGCAATCAGCCAGGGCATGGAGCAATTCCCCGACTGCGGCTGTTTCGGGATACTGGAAGAGATCTTCGGTTCCCTAAGCCCGCTGCAAGCCCTGGGCATGGATATCGTGCTTATCCTGTTTGCCGTAACCGTAATAGTCCTTCACCCCGCACCCTTCTTAAGCTTTCAATCATGGTTTAGAAAACGAAAAGGAGAGAGTAGTAAATGATAAAACCTGTTTCGCGCAAGTCGAAGTGGCTTTCCGCTTTAATCCTGGTCACTATTACCGCCCTGCTTATCAGCGGCGGTTGCGTGGCTAACCAGCTGCCCATTATCTCAAGCCTGGCTCTGGTCACCGAAGGCGAGATAAATCCGGGAGCAACTGCCCAGCTCCAGTGCGCCGCCCTGGACCCCGATGAGGACGAATTGAGCTACACCTGGTCGGCGGACGGTGGTACTATCTCCGGGTCGGGGGCTACCGTCAGCTGGACGGCGCCCGACGAACTGGGGACTTACACCGTAACCGTTGAAATAAGCGACGGCGATAATATTGCCATCAGCCAGCTCGATATCCCCGTGGTCGAACTCAACAATCTCCCGGTTATCAATAGTCTGACCACGGATTGCCCGAGGGTGAAACAGGCTGGAACCGGCACACTTTTCTGTGACGCTACTGACCCGGATGAAGACGAGCTGACCTATAGCTGGTC
>JALHSZ010000013.1 GCA_022865485.1 Dehalococcoidales bacterium
ATAGCTCAGTCGGTAGAGCACGTTCTTGGTAAGAACGGGGTCACCAGTTCGAATCTGGTTGTGGGCTTTAATTAAAGGGGGTTAAAAAATGGCAAAGAAGAAATTCGAACGGACTAAGCCCCATTGCAACGTGGGCACCATCGGTCATGTTGACCATGGTAAGACAACATTGACTTCGGCAATAACTATGGTACTGTCTAAGGCAGGGGGTACCCAATTTCGTGCCTTTGATAGCATCGATAATGCTCCTGAAGAGAAGGCACGCGGTTTGACCATAGCTATTGCCCATATTGAGTATGAGACCGAGAAGCGCCATTACGCCCATATCGATTGCCCGGGGCACGCCGACTTTATCAAGAACATGATTACCGGCGCGGCCCAGATGGACGGCGCTGTCCTGGTGGTGAGCGCTCCCGATGGGCCTATGCCCCAGACCAGGGAGCATGTCCTGCTGGCTCGCCAGGTGGAGGTTCCTTACATCGTAGTGGCTCTCAACAAGATAGACGCCCTCGATGATGAAGAACTGCAGGAGCTGGTGGAGGTAGAGACCAGGGAGTTGCTGACCAAGTATAAGTTCCCCGGTGACGATTTGCCGGTGGTGAAGCTGAGCGCCCTCAAGGCTCTGGAGTGTGGCTGCGGCAAGCGGGAATGCCAGTGGTGCGGCGGCATCTGGAAGCTGCTCGACGCCATTGATGCGTATATTCCCACTCCGTCACGACCTAAAGACCAGCCCTTCTTGATGCCGGTGGAGGATGTCTTCAGCATCAAGGGTCGCGGCACCGTGCCTACGGGCAGGGTGGAACGGGGTGTGATTAAACCCGGGGAAGAGGTTGAGATAGTGGGCTTGCACCACGAGTCGCGAAAGACGGTGGCTACCAGCCTGGAGATGTTCCACAAGATTTTGGACTACGCCGAGCCCGGAGATGCGGTTGGTCTTCTGCTTCGGGGTGTGGAGCGGGATGACATCGAGCGGGGTATGGTCATAGCTGCCCCCGGTTCGATTAAGCCGCATACCTATGCCGAGGCTGAGATCTATGTTTTGAGCAAGGAAGAAGGGGGCAGGCATACCCCGTTCTTTAACGGATATAAGCCCCAGTTTTATATCAGGACTACCGACGTTACCGGCACCATCGAGCTGCCCGAAGGGGTGGAGATGGTTATGCCCGGTGATAATGTCACCATGAAGATTAAGCTTATCTATCCGGTGGCTCTGGAGAAGGGCTTGCGCTTTGCTATCCGGGAGGGGGGTAAAACGGTGGGTGCCGGCACCTTTGGCCGCATCATTGAATAGACATGGCGAAGAAGTCTGAAGCCAGAGTTGTTATCCATCTTGCCTGCACCGAGTGCAGCGAGAGGACATATACTTCCACTAAGAACAAGAGGAATGACACCCAGCGCTTAGAGCTTAAGAAGTATTGCCCCCGTTGCCGCAGCCATACCCTGCACAGGGAGACAAAATAGTGCGGCAGCGTAGAGGTATTTGAGGCCGTTTGATGACTCATCGCACTGCTACCAAACGTTCCCGGTTTCGGTTCATTGGCGAGATTATAGCCGAGCTGAGGAAGGTGGTCTGGCTCTCCCGGCGAGAGGCGATTTACCTGACCTTCCTGGTGCTGGTGGTTACCGTTGCCGTGGGTATAATGCTGGGTGCCTTTGACTACGGTTTTACGCAACTGGTGGATAAGTTGTTTCTGGGCGGATAGGGGCCTAGCTGTTTTCCAATTTTAATTATTTGTTTGAGTGAGGGGTTTTTTGGTGGCTGAGAAGCAAAATAAGGTGGCGGAAAGTCAAAAAGACTGGTTTGTGATTCATACCTATTCCGGGTATGAAGAACGGGTTAAGAAGAATCTTGAGCAGCGCATCAAGTTTATGGACAGCGCTGAAGAGATTGGCGATATAATCATACCTACCGAGGTGGAGATAGAGGTTAAGAACGGGCAGCGGCGGAATGTGGATAAGAAGATATTGCCCGGTTACATCCTGATCAAGATGAATATGAGTGACCAGAGCTGGAATATAGTGCGTAACACACCGGGGGTCACCGGTTTTGTCGGCAGCGGCACTAAGCCGACGTCCCTGCTCGAGGACGAGGTCAACCAGATTTTAAAGCAGATGTCCGCCGAAACCCCCAAGGTTAAGGTCGGCTTCCGTAAGGGGCAGAGCGTGCGGGTGACCAGCGGGCCTTTTATCGATTTTGTCGGGGTGGTGGATGAAATAAGCACTGATAAGGGTAAGGTCAAGGTGCTCCTGTCCCTGTTCGGGCGGGAGACACCGGTTGAGCTTGACTTCTTACAGGTGGAGAAGCTCTAGGAGATAAAGTGGCTAAGAAAGTTAAAGCCGTAATTAAGTTGCAGATTCCCGCGGGTAAGGCGAACCCGGCACCGCCGGTGGGGCCGGCCCTGGGGCAGCACGGGCTTAATATTATGGCATTTTGTAAAGAATACAACGACCGTACCGCCAGCCAGGCGGGCTCTATTATTCCGGTGGAGATAACCGTCTTCGATGACCGCTCTTTCACCTTCATCACCAAGACGCCGCCGGCTACCGATTTGCTCAAGAAAGCGCTGGGGCTGGAAAAAGCCTCCGGCGACTCCGGCCATGAGAAGGTGGGCAAGATATCCCGAGCCCAGCTTCGCGAGATAGCCGAAATTAAGGCCAAAGATTTAAACGCTACCACTATTGAGGGGGCGGAGCGCATCATCGAAGGCACCGCCCGCAGTATGGGGATTGAGGTAGAATAAAGTGACCAAACATGGCAAGAAGTATGCCGAGGTGCTGAAAATGGTGGATAGGGATAAGACCTATACCCCGGAAGAGGCTATCGGCATCGCTAAGAAGGCGGCTTTTACTAACTTTGACGAAACGGTCGAGCTTCACCTCCGCATGGGGGTCGATCCGCGCGACGCCACCCAGCAGGTGCGCGGCGTGGCTCTCCTGCCCCATGGTCTGGGCACGAAGGTGCGCGTGCTGGTTTTTGCCCAGGGTGAAGCCGCCCGAGCCGCCGAAGCTGCTGGTGCCGATTCTGTCGGCGGCGACGATATGGTTAAGAAGATCGAGGACGGCTGGTTGGAATTTGATACCGCTATCGCCACCCCCGATATGATGGGTAGGGTCGGCAAGCTGGGTAAAATTCTGGGGAGGAAGGGGCTGATGCCCAACCCCAAGTCGGGGACGGTGGTGGTGGCGGAAGATATCCCCCGGGCAATCGACGAAGCCCGCAAGGGGCGGGTGGAGTTTAAGCTGGACAAGACCGCTATCATTCATGTCGTCCTGGGTAAGGTTAGCGTTGAGGAAGACAAGTTGCTGGCTAACCTGACGGCGGTGATGGAGGCGGTGATGAAGGCTAAGCCCAGCGGGGCTAAGGGACAGTATGTCAAGACTGCTTCTTTAACCACTACCATGGGGCCGGGTATAAGGCTCGACCTTAAACCAGCCCTGTCTTTAACTTCCAGTTAATAGTTAGTCTAGAGTGAAAGGGGATATCTGATGGCGGACGTTGCTATTGTCGGTGCTGGCCAGAGTGTTTTCAGCCGTGACTGCGGCGTATCTATCCGGGAGCTGGCTTTTGATGCTTTTAAGGAGGCGCTGGAGGGGTTGGATATCACTACCAGTGATATCGACGCTTCCATTATCTGTTCGGCGCCAGAGTATGATAAGCAGCGCTCACCGGCCGGCTTGATATCGGAGTATCTGGAGTTAACCCCCAAGCCGAGCTTCTACGTGGAGACGGTCTGTTCCTCCAGCAGCACGGGATTACGGGTCGCCTGGTCGCTGGTTAAATCGGGCCTGCACAAGGTGGTGGCGGTAATCGGTTTTCAGAAGATGTCCGAGCTTTCCTCCCGTGACGCTGCCGAGAGAATGGGGCGGGGGGCGGATATAATCTGGGAATCGCCCTTCGGGCTGACCATGCCCGCGGGGTATGCCATGTACGCCCGGGCGCACATGGATAAGTATGGCACCACCGAGGAGCATTTAGCCAAGGTGCGGGTCAAGAATTCGCACTACGGGGCGACCAATCCCAAGGCGAACTACCGCAAGGAGTTGAGCCTGGAGGATATCCTCAATTCGGATATGATAACCACCCCGCTGAAGAAGTTCGATTGCTGCGCCAACGCCGACGGCGCTTCCTGCGTTATCGTCGCCCGAGGCGATGTGGCTAAAGGCATCACCAATATTCCTATCTGGGTGGTGGGGTTGGTGGCGGCTACCGATACCATGACTATGGCGGGCCGGAAACAGCTCACCGGCTTGCAGTGTGCCCAGGAAGCCGCCAAGCAGGCGTACAAGATGGCCGGCGTCAAGCCGCAGGATATCGATGTCGCCGAGGTCCACGATTGTTTTACCGTCTCCGAGATCTTAGCTTACGAAGACCTGGGCTTTGCCAAGCCCGGGGAGGGAGCAGGGTTGATTGAAGATAAAGAGACCTACGTCGACGGCAAGATACCGGTAAATGTTGACGGCGGCTTGCTGTCCAAGGGTCATCCTATAGGCGCTACCGGTGGCTCCCAGATAAGAACAATTGTTCGACAGCTCCGGGGCCAGGCTACCGAGTCCCAGGTGAAGGGGGCCGAAATAGGGCTTGTGCATAATATCGGTGGCATCGGGCAATACGGTAACGTAACCATTCTCAGGAGGTAGCTTAATGGGCTTTGAGAATTTTGGCACGGTCAGTTTTACCACGGAAGCCAAGGCGGCTGAGTTTATCACCTATCTGGAACAGGGCAAGGTGATGGCGACCCGGTGCCCTAAGTGCGGGGTGAGCTATTTCCCGCCCAAAGCCGATTGCCCCAGCTGCCTGTCGGGGGAGGTGGAGTGGTTTGAGGTTAAGGGCAAGGGTAAGCTGGCTACCTATACCATAGTCAATTACGGGCCGTCGGGCTTCGAGAACGACGCCCCCTATATTCTGGCGCTGGGCGAGTTCGAAGGGGGCATCCAGATTATGTCCCGCTTGAGTAAGGATATCGCGCCCAGCGATATAAAGGCGGGTATGAGCCTGGTGGTCAGTTCGCTAAAGCGGCCCGACGGCAGAATTAGCTACGAATTTAAAAAAGGCTAGGCAAGATAAGGAGGTCAAGAATGGCGGATAGAAAAGTTTGTATTCTCGGCGGTGGCATGAGTAAGTGGGGGGTGCGGGAGGCAAGCATCGTAGATATGGCCCAGGAAGCGGCTAAGGATTGTTTTGACGATGTTCCCGTACTTAAGAAGGAGGACGTGGATGGTCTTCTGTTCGCTTCTTCTTACTGCGGGCGCCGCTCTTTCCAGGTCAACGCGGCTCCGGTCATAGCCGAGCGCATCGGCATTAAGCCGACCAGCATGTGCACCAGGGTTGATACGCTGTGTGCCGGCGGCAGCTCGGGCATTATCCTGGCGACGGGGCTGATAAAGGCCGGGATGGCCGACATTATGATAGTTATCGGCGGTGAGAAGCTTTATACGCCGCAGCGGTGGGAGACCTATTACAGCGAGCTGGCTTCCATAGACCATGATTGGGACGGAGCCCAGGGCATAGGTTTGCCGCCTCCTTTCTTCAGCATGACCGCCCAGGAGCATATGAAACGCTACGGGACGACTAAAGAGCAGCTGTCGGCGGTCTCGGTGAAGAACCGCCGTAACGGATTAAACAACCCCAAGGGGCATTTCCAGAAGGCGGTTTCACTGGAAGAGGTGATGGCTTCCCGACCGATAGCTCCACCTCTGGGGCTCCTTGACTGCACTCCGGTTACCGACGGCTGTGCCGCGGTGATATTAACTCATGAAGATAAAGCCAAGGAGCTTTCCGATAGGCCTTTGGTCTACGTCAGGGGTACGGCTCAGGTCGCCCTTCACAGTATGTCGATGAACTGGCCGGGCGAAGACCTGACTGATTGGGTTCACCTGAGAACAGCCGCCAAGAAGGCTTACGAGAGGGCGCGAGTGAGCCCCGATGATATTGACGTCGCTCAGACCCATGACTGCTTTACCATCTCGGAGATTATCGAGATGGAGGACCTGGGCTTCTGCAAGAAGGGGGAGGGGGGACCCTTTGTCGAGTCGGGAAAGAGCGATTTCGGCGGCAAGATCCCGGTAAATACCGACGGCGGTCTTCTCGCCTGCGGGCATCCCTTCGGCGGCACTGGCATCCGCCAGGCGCGCGAGATAGTCTACCAGCTGCAGGGAAGAGCCATCGGGCAGGTGGAAGGCGCTAAGATAGGGCTGACGCATAACTTAAGCGGACTTAACGTCGAGCATACCATACTCATCTACGGAAGAGAGCCCTAATAATCTAACAAATTATAATAAGGGGGGAGTTATGACAGTACTGGGAGTACCAATTTTAGAAGGTTTGTACCCGTCGACTATGGACCTTTATCCCTTGGAGGCCAAGGAGTTCAACCGGATTCACCCGTTTTACGAGAACCTGAGGCAGAAACGGTTCACTACCACCAAGTGTAAGAAGTGCGGTAGTGTGCCTTTCCCGCCGCGGGTCGTTTGCCCGAAGTGTAATTCGGATGACCTGGAGTGGGTGGACCTGCCCACGCAGGGTAAGGTGCTGCGTTTCACCGAAGAGGTGGCCGGAGTGCCCCACGGCTTTGAAGCGCCTCTGATTCATGCCCTGATTGACCTGGGTGAGGGACGCAAGCTCCTCTCCCGTGTCGTTAACTGCAAAGAGGGGCAGCTTAAAGAGGGGGCTACCGTCAAGCTGGCTGTCTTTGACATACCGGCGATGGTAGTGGAGAACAGGGGTGCGATGGAGGAAAGGCCGAGGGTATTTTTTGCCTTCGAGCCGGTAAAGTAGTAAAATAGTAAAGTAATAGAGTAAAACATTTCCTGAGACAGCGGGTGCCTTTAGGGGCTCAAAATAAATGCCTGCCGAGGACAAGAAGGATTTTAATGTAGGTCCTTGTGCGGCAGGCGCAAGGACTTACTTTTTAGGGGGTGATGAATAGTGGCCACAAAGGAAAAGAAGGCGCAGGTTATCGATAGCCTGCAGGAGGTTATTTCCCGGTGTAGCGTCGGCGTTCTGACCGACTATCGGGGGCTGACTGCGGCCGAGATGACCGCACTGCGCCGCCAGTTAAGGGGAGCTGGCGTTGAGTACAGGGTGGTGAAGAATACGCTGGCGCGTTTTGCCGCCGCGAGGGCGGGTAAGGGCGAGCTGGCCGGATTTTTCGAGGGACCGGTGGCGATTGCTTTCGGCTACGGTGATATCACCGAGCCAGCCAAAGCTTTAGCCGCCTATATTCAAGCTTCCAAGGTAGGGATGACGGTCAAGGGCGGCTTCCTGGGCGACAGGGTGCTTAGCCCGAAGGAAGTCGAGACCCTGTCTAAACTACCATCAAGGGAGATTTTGCTGGCCAGGGTTGTGGGCGGAATACAGAGCCCAATCTCGGCTTTGGTCAGCTGTCTTAGCGCCCCTATGGCGGGGCTTGTGGGGGTGCTACAGTCAAGAATTAAACAATTGGAGGGAGAATAAGATGACAGCAGAAGAAGCCAAAGGCAAGAAAGAGGCCGAGAAGCCCGAAGCTGAGCTAAAGGAACCCGAAGCTAAGGCTGAAGCTAAACCAGAAGCCAAGGCTGAAGTGAAGGAGCCAAAAGCTAAGCCAGAGGCTAAGCCCGAAGCCAAGGCGGAGAAGAAGACAGCGACCAAGAAGTTGTCCAAGGGCGTCGAGGACATAATGGCGACCATAAAGAAGATGAACGTGCTTGAGCTATCGGAACTGGTGAAGGCCCTGGAGACCGAGTTCGGCGTTAGCGCTTCGGTGGCGGTGGCGGCACCAGCCGCGGGTGGAGCAGCTGCGGCTCCAGCGGCGACTGAAGAGCAGACGGAGTTCAGCGTCGTCCTCAAGGCGATAGGGGCCAACAAGATTAACGTTATCCGTGCCGTCAGGGAGATGACGACCCTGGGGCTGAAGGAAGCCAAGGACTTCGTCGAGGGCGCCCCGCAGACGGTAAAAGAGGGAGTTACCAAGGACGAAGCCGCCACGATGAAGCAGAAGCTGGAAGCAGCCGGCGCTACCGTTGAAGTAAAATAAAGCTGGGGTTTTTCGGTGACTTCTGGCGAGTATTTTATACCTATTGGTATCGGTGGCTTTTTCGCCATCGTGGGCATCATCTTGATTTTTCTGGGCCGGGGAGAAGAACGTAATTACTACGACTCCCTGGCCAGTCGCCCTGACGCCAGGGAGTTCCTGGAGCGATGGCCGGAGCGCTCCCGGGTGGGGACACTGAAAATAGGCGGCTGGATAGCCCTTATTGTTGGCGTGCTGCTGATGGTAATGGGGGGCGCCTTCTGGCTCTGGGGCTAGAGAGCCTGCGTTGCCACGATTGCTTCTCGCCCTCCTCTATCAGCGTCATTTACCCCGACATGCGGAATATACCCTATTTTGACGGGTGTTTTTAATGGTGAATCTAGTTAATACTCAAGGCGGCGGAAAAGGTTATCGCTTTTATGTGCTCACCCTGGCGGCATTTACCTTCACCTTTACCGTCGCCATGCAACAGATTTGCATGACCGTTCTTTTCAAGGAGATAGCCGATGACCTTGGCATGAACCTGGTGGAGATGGGCATAATCTGGGGCACACCTGCTTTTGCTGGTGTGTTGGCTGTCTTCTTCGCTGGCCTGCTCACCGACCGCTATGGGGCCATTCGCGTCATGGGTATTGCCTGTATCCTGGCTGGAATCTTAGGCGCCGTCAGGGGCACTACCGTTGACTTTTTCAGCCTGGTTTTAGTCACCTTCCTCTTCGCGCTTCCCATGTGGGTTATACCCAGCAGCGTCTTTAAGACCACTGCCACCTGGTTTTCGGGGAAGAAGCTGGTTATCGCCAACGGCGTGGTATCGGCGGGCATGGGACTGGGCATGACCGTAGGCGCTATGATTAGCGCCACCACGTTGTCCCCCCTGCTCGGCGGCTGGCGGGGCGTTCTGTTCCTCTATGGCGGCATATCAGTCATCTTCGGCCTGCTCTGGCTGCTCACTGTTAAGGAGCATGACCAGCTGCACCTGGGAGCTTCGCCGGCCAGAGTGCCGCTGCGCCAATCAATCGCGCGTGTCTTTCCTATCAAAACAATCAGGCTGCTCGGGCTGACCCTCTTGTGCTACGGGGCTTGTAACCAGGGAATGGTTGGTTACCTGCCCACCTACCTGCGCGATATCGGCTGGACGACAACCAGCGCCGACGGCGCTCTGACCGTTTTTGCTGCCCTCAGCACGCTGGGGGTTATCCCGCTTACCTTATTATCAGCCAGGATTGGCTTGAGGAAGGCTGTCCTTTTCCCGGTACTGGTCATGTCCGTTGTCGGCGTAGCCCTGCTGCCCCTGGTTGGTAGCGCCATGGTCTGGGTGATAATGATAATAGTGGGCGTTGGCCGTGATGGCTTTATGGCTATTGCCTTTACCATGAGCACCGAGGCAGAGGGGGTGGGGGTGGTCTATGCCGGCACCGCTATGGGGCTGACGCAGACCCTTATGAACGTGGGGCCCATTATTTCTCCCGCCCTGGGCAACAGCCTGGCCGACCCCGCTAACCCCACCTCGCCCTATCCCTTCTTCCTCTGGGCGTCTTTCGGGGTGCTGGCGCTGGTGGCTTTTTATTTCGTCAAGGAAACGGGGTGGAGGCTTAAACCTCAATCATAGTTGAAGGCTCTATCTCCCGTACTTCAGCTTGGCGTAGATGAGGGCGAGAGTCGTGATAATCCCAATCGAGTTCCACAGGATTACCGAGGTTAGCTGGAGAATAATACCATAGCTGAGCCAGCAGCCAATCCCGACGACTAAAGAAATAGTCCAGATCAGGCTTATCTCATGGGCGCTTTTAAGCTTGAGAACACGAATTACCTGGGGTATAAAGCCGATGGTGCCGATGGCTCCGCCGATAAGTCCCAACCATTCCACTGTCGGCAAGTTCGATGCCTCCTTTTCCCTTTATCCTTTGGTTATACTAAACTTCTGGGCCGATACTGTAAGGCTTCGGCGATGTGGTGAGCTTTGATGATATCAACATTTTCCAGGTCGGCAATGGTGCGGCCTATCTTGAGGATGCGGTGGAAGGCGCGGGCGGAGAGGTAAAGCTGCTTCATAGCCGCTTTGAGCAGGCTCTGGGCCGAATCCTCTGTTTTACAGTATTCCCTGACCTCGGTGGGCGTCATCTCGGCGTTGCAGGCTAAGCTTGTCCCCTTAAAGCGTTGGCGCTGGGTAGAGCGCGCCGCCTTAACCCTGGCCTGGACCTTCTCCGATTCTTCCCCCAGCTTGTCGTCAGCTAGCTTTTCGTAGTCGATATGGGGCACCTCGACAAAAATGTCAACGCGGTCGATAAAGGGACCGCTCATTCGCTTCTGGTAGCGGGCGACCAAGTTCGGCGAACAGGTGCACTGTTTGAACGGGTCGCCGTAGTAGCCGCAGGGGCAGGGGTTCATCGCTCCCACCAGCATGAAGTTAGCCGGGAAGGTGGCGCTACCCTGAGCGCGGCTGATGGTGATTACCCTGTCTTCCAGGGGTTGTCGCAATACCTCAAGGACGGCGTGGCCGAATTCGGGCAATTCGTCGAGAAAGAGTACTCCACGATGGCTGAGGCTTATCTCGCCCGGTCGGGGCCATTGTCCCCCGCCCACCAGCCCGGCATTGGAGATGCTGTGGTGGGGGGAGCGGAAGGGGCGCTGTTTAATCAGGGGGGTATTTGCCGGCAGCAAGCCGCTGACGCTGTATACCTTGGTAACTTCCAGGGCTTCTTCGTCGGTCATCGGCGGCAGTAACGAGGGCAGGGAGCGCGCCAGCAGCGTCTTGCCGCTGCCCGGGGGGCCTATCATGATGACATTATGCCCGCCCGCCGCCGCCACCTCTAAAGCCCGCTTGACGTGCTCCTGTCCCTTGACGTAGGCCAGGTCGCTGTGGGGGAGGGTGGTGGGGCTATATTCTTCAGCCGATTCCGGATTGAATTCGGGGGCGGCTATCTCGCCCCGAAAGTAGCTGACCAGCTGGGCGAGAGAGGTGACGGGGATGATTTCGGAGCCTTCTATTATCGACGCCTCCCTGGCATCCATTTCGGGCACGATAACGGTGGAAATTTTCTCCTGGTGAGCCAGGGCGACCATGGGCAGGATGCCGTTGGTGTGGCGCAGGCTGCCATCTAATGACAGTTCGCCGAGGAGGACGGTCTGGGATACATCGGCCGATATCTGCTCCGAGCTGAGGAGGATGCCCACGGCAATGGGCAGGTCGTAAGCGGGGCCGGCTTTTTTAAGGTAGGCCGGAGCCAGGTTGACCACGATGCGCCGGGTGGGGAAGGCACAGCCCGAGTTGCGTATGGCGGCGCGCACCCGCTCTTTGGCTTCCTGGACGGCGGTGTCGGGCAGCCCCACGATGGTGAAAGAGGGCAAGCCGGGGGCAATATCCACCTCAACCTCGACAATAGCGCCTTCCATCCCGACTACGGCGCAGGTGGTTACTTTGGCTAGCATGCTTTACATACTATACCATAAACCCTGCCTGTGCGGAATGAGGTTAGAACAAAGAGGGATAAAAAGCCTCGGATACAATCAATGTTGACAAATCATCCTGCCTGTGGTAAAGTCATTCCCAAGAAAGCTGGGTATATATAGAGTGTTAGAGAATATTGTCTCCCCAGGTTTATATTATACGGACTTCATATTTACCGGGCGCACCTAGTGCGCATCGGGGGGACGATATTGTGACAATCTAAAAGTAACTAAAAAATAAATTAGAAAGGTTTAAGGTTATCCCCCCCCAAGTGGGGGGAATTTTATTTATTAAGGGCTATGAAAAATTCAAATAAAAACCAGAAGATGGCGGGACCTTTAGACGGGGTTAGGGTGGTGGAAATAACCATGTTCCAGCAAGGGCCGGTTTGCGGCACGAAGCTGGGGGATTTGGGCGCCGACGTAATCAAAGTAGAGCCTCCTTCCGGGGACCCGGGGCGGGGTTTTATGAGGATTATCGGCACTATGGTCGGCTTGAAGGGACGGAATTACTACTTCGAGCAGCATAACCGCAACAAGAGGAGCGTCGTCCTGGATTTGAAACAGAAACGGGGCAAGGAGTTGTTCTTAAAGCTGATTGATGATGCTGATGTCTTCCTGACCAACATGAGCATAGAAGCGCCAAAGAAGATGGGCATCGGGCCTGATGTATTGATGAAGCGGAATCCGCGCCTGATTTAAGCCCAGGCTTCGGGCTGGGGCCGGAGGGGCCCCGACGCCAACGAGCTTTCCTTTGACTATACCGGCATCGGGCGGGCAGGGCTGATGATGTCCTCCGGCGAGCGGGGCACTCCCCCCTCCCAGGTCTTGCCCGGGCTGGGCGATGAGGTGGGGGGGATGGTCTGTGCCTGGGCAATTTGTGCCGCTCTCTATGCCCGGGAGAGGACGGGCAAAGGGCAACTGGTGGATACCTCGCTGATGGGCAGCCTGATTTGTATGGAAAGCCTGGTTTTATCGGCGCCGGCTATGCTGGGGCAGGAGTTCCCCAGGGAGATAAGGACCGAGGCGGGCAACCCCATCTATAACCACTACAAGGCTAAAGACGGTAGGTGGTTTATCCTGGCTCACCTCCAGCCGGACCGCTACTGGGCTAACGCCTGTCGGGCGCTGGCTATGCCCGAGCTGGAGAACGACCCCCGCTTCAACAGCATAGAAGCCAGGGGACAGAATGCCAGAGAGCTTATAGCCATTATGGATGAGAAATTCGCCACCAAGACCAGAGACGAGTGGTTCGATATTTTTAAGCGAGAGGGCTTAATTCACAGCCCTGTACAGACCCTCACCGAGGTCATCGATGACCCGCAGGCGTTGGCCAATGACTACGTTAGCTGGTTCGACCACCCCGTCTTCGGCCGGACCAAGATGGTCGGTTTCCCCTGGGATTTCAGCCAGACCCCGGCCTCGATAAGGCGGGAAGCCCCGGAACTGGGCCAGCACACTGAGGAGATTTTATTGGAGATGGGGTATAATTGGGAAGATATCACCAAGTTGAAAACTGATGGAGTAATACCTTAAAGTTAGATAGACTGAGAGAAAAGGGGTGACGCTATGCCAGAGAAGGTTGCTCTTAAGGGGCTGGCGGCGGCGGATAAATACTACCAGGATTACGGCTTGAGAGCCAGAGAGCTCAAGAAGCAGGGTAAGAAAGTCATCGGCTACCTTTGTGCCTTTACGCCTGCGGAGATAATCACCGCCGCTGGCTTTATCCCCTTCCGCATAAAGGGTGATGTCGATGAGCCGATTACCAAGGCGGATACCGAGATGGAGACCATCATCTGCCCGCTGGTTCGCAGCTGCTTCGATATGGCGCTCAAGGGCAACTACGAATTTCTGGACGGGTTGGTCGTCCCCCATGCCTGCGATAGTATCTGCCGCACCTACGATATCTGGAAATATACCCTCAATTTACCCTATTCCCATTTCATCAATATGCCTCACGGCACCGATGACGCCTCTTTAGGCTTCTACCGCGAAGTTCTGGATACCTTCCGGACCAGCCTGGGCAAGTTTGCCGGCAAGGAAATCTCCGACCAGGCGCTGGCTGGGGCAATCAAACTCCATAACCAGAATCGGGCTAAGGTAAAAGAGCTCTACCAGTTACGTAAGTCTTCTCCGCCCCTAATCTCGGGTGAGGAACTGACCAAAGTATTGATTGCTGCCATGAGCCTGCCCGTTGAGGAATCTATTGAGATGCTGGGCGATGTCATCGCCGAGGTCAAGGGGAGGGGAGGGCTTTCCGCTCGGAAGCAAGCCCGAATAATGGTCATTGGCGCTCAGGTGGACGACATTGCCTTTATCAAGCTGATTGAGGACTCTGGCGCCTGGGTGGTGGCTGACGACCTCTGCCCCGGAGCCAGGGAGTTTTTGGCCTTGGTGGACGTTAGCGCCGACCCCCTGGCCGGGCTTGCCGAGCGCTATCTGCGGAAGGTAAAGTGCGGGCGGACCTACCGTGAAATGAAGGGCAACTACCAAGAATACCTGGAAGACAGGTTTGGGCACATGGGCCGTATGATTGACGATTTTGGGGTTGATGGGGTGGTGCTCTATATCTACAAGTACTGCGACCCCTACGGCTTCGAGGTGCCCCAGATAAAGAGCTATATCGAAGCTAAGGGCACCCCGGTGCTCTACCTCGAAGATGAGTATTCCATGTCCACCATTGGACGGTTGCGCACCCGAATCCAGGCTTTCCTGGAGCTGCTTGGCTCAAAATAGTCGAAGGTAAAGGAGAAACGGTATGACTGAGGAGAAGAAGCCTGAGGAAAGAAAGAAGAGAAGGACAGCCACCGAGGCTGCCAGTAATATAGGGCCTATGGTTAAGACTATGATCAGGGAGGTACTGGAAGCTAAGGAAACGAAGAAGCCTATAGCCTATTCTTTTATCTGCTGCTGTTACGACGAAATTATCCGGGCGATGGATATAGTGCCCCACTGGGTGGAAAACTACGCTGGCATCTGCGGGGCTAAGCGCGACGCCCAGCGCTTTTTGGAGAGGGCGGAGGCGGAGAATTTCTCCCGCTCCCTCTGCACCTATGCCCTTTGCGGTCTGGGCTTCGATGCCTGGCGCGAGGAGCTGGGCGAGATGCCCCCCGAATCCCCCTGGGGGGGACAGGTGAAACCGGATGTCATGCTGGGCAGTGGCCAGATGCTCTGCGACCCCAGGAACAAGTGGTTTCAAGCCGCCCAGCACTATATGCCCGATGTTCCCGTCTATGACGTGGGGCTGCCCTGGCCTGCTTACGAGAGCGATTATGACTACCGTCAGGTGCAGGACTACTATGTGAAATATATCGTCAAAGAGCTAAAAGGGCTGGTTAAGTTCCTGGAGAAGCACACCGGCAAGAAGATGGACTGGGAGCGTTTGAGCGAGCTGGTCGCCCTCACCGACAAAACCTGGGACTTAATCTGGGAAACCTACGAGCTACGTCGGGCGGTGCCTTCTCCCATGGGCACCGGCGATGCCATGAATACCATGGTGCCTATCGTCTTTATGATGGGTACCCAGCAAGCCTACGACTTCTTCCAGGATTTGAATAAGGAGCTAAAGCAAAAGATAGCCAATAAAGAGGGGGAGGTTCCCGACGAGAAATACCGGTTGCTGTGGGGTGGGGGACTGCCCGCCTGGTTCGCCTTGAGCGATTTTAACTACTTCAACAGCAAGGGGGCGGTCTTTCCCGTAGAGACCACCTACCGGATGATAGAGGCGACCTATAATTTCGACATCGACCTGAGCCAGATTAGCGATCCTCTGGAGCATATCGCCTGGCGGTGGGTAAAATTCTGGACTTACTGGCACGACCGAGCCAGAAAGCGCCCCGGCTCTCACCCCGATGTGGAAAGGCTGATTAAGTATATCGAGGACTATAAGATAGACGGCATCGTGATGCACGAAGCCTTTTCCTGCCGTTCCTGGCACCCGGGCTTAATCTGGCAGTTGAATCTGCTGAAGAAGGTCTATCGCGATATCCCTTCGCTGGTCCTGGAGAGCGATATCGTCGATATCAGCTCCTATAACGAAGCCGACACCAGAACCAGGATAGACGCCTTTATCGACACCCTGGAAGCGGTCAAGAGGTAGGGTTTTATGAGCCAGTATTTTGCCGGTGTCGACATCGGTTCCACCATGACCAAGGTGGTCATTATGAACCAGTCGGTGCTGGCTTCGGTCATCGGTCCTACGGGGCCGGAGCACCGCAAGCTGGCTAACCGGGTCATGGAAGAAGCCCTGGAGAAGGCAAAGCTGCCCTTCGAGGAAATAACCTATGTAGTGGCTACCGGCTACGGGAGAATCAATGTCCCCTTTGCCGATAAGCAGATAACCGAGATATCCTGCCACGCCAAGGGGGTGGCTTACCTGCTGCCCGAAGCGAGGACGGTAATTGACATCGGAGGCCAGGACAGCAAGGGGATTAAGCTCAAGGATGGTCGGGCGGTGGACTTTGTCATGAACGACAAGTGCGCCGCAGGTACGGGCCGATTTTTAGAAGTAGCCGCCGAGGAGCTCGGCGTTAAGCTGGAGGATATGGGCAAGCTATCGCTAGAGGCTAGAAATACGGTGAGGATAAGCAATACCTGCACCGTCTTTGCCACGCAGGAGGTGGTTGGCAAGCTGTCGGAGGGGGCGGCGCTGCCCGATATTGTCGCTGGCTTGCATGAAGCTATCGCCACCCGGATATACGGCATGTTGCGGCGGCTAAAGATAGAGCGAGAGGTGGCGTTGACGGGGGGTGGGGCCAAGAATATCGGGCTGGTCAGGGCACTGGAAGCCAAGCTGGGCTTTGCTGTGCTGGTGCCGCCCGAGCCGCTGCTTACCGGCGCGATAGGGGCGGCGCTGCTGGGTAAAGATATAGTCAAAGAGGCGGAGAAGAAGGGGACGCCTTTACCCAGAGCCGAGCGCCGCCTGCAAGAGGCGACTCTCTTTACATAACACGAGAATTTTAAAGCTATGCTGTATGTTATCGGAGTAGATATCGGTTCCGCTTTTTCCAAAGCGGTGGTGATGGCCGGGGGCGAAATCGTCTCCCATCACATAATGCCCTCGGGGGGTAACTATAGGCTCACCGCCGAGGAAGTGGTCAAAAAGGCTCTGGCTAAAGCCAAACTGTCCTTTAAGGATACAGGCTATATCGTCGCCACCGGCTACGGCGCCTCGAATGCTGCTTTCGCCAACGAGGTGGTTACCGACCTGTCCTGCCAGGGGAGGGGGGTATCCCACCTGTTCCCCTCGGCGCGGACGGTAATCGATATCGGCGGGCAGTTCACCAGAGTATCCCGGGTGAACGAGAAGGGTAAGGTTACCTCTTTCTTGCAGAGCGAGAAGTGCGCCGCCGGCAGCGGGCGCTTTCTGCAGGTTATTGCCAAGGTTTTGCAGATTGACCTCGAGGATATCGGCGAGCTATCGCTGAAATCCAAGAACAAGGTTGATTTTAATACGGGCTGTGCCGTATTCGCCGAGTCGGAGGCGATATCCCGCATCGCCGAGGGCGCTCTAAAAGAGGATATTTTAGCCGGCCTTCACCGTACCCTGGCGGCTAAAATCCAGAGCATGGTGGAGAGGGTAGGGCTTGAGCCCGATTGCGCGGTGGTGGGGGGTGGGGCTAAAGACATCGGGCTGGTCAAGAGCATAGAACAAAGTTTAGCCTGTAAGCTTTTGCTGCCGGAAGAGCCGCAAATCGTGGCGGCTCTGGGGGCGGCTTTGATAGCTGAGGAAAAGGCAGTCCAGTCAAGGTCGGTCACTAATCTGAAGGGAGGTTAACATGGAGAAGAAGCTTAGAGCACAACTGGAGAAGATTGTGGGTAAGGGGGTGGTGCTAACCTCTAAGGAGGATCTGACCACCTATTCCTATGACGGCACCGCTACCTGGGCGCATATGCCCGAAGTAGTGGTGCTGCCGACTACCGCCGAGCAGGTGTCTCAGATTCTGAAGCTGGCTAACGACAACAAGATTCCGGTTACCCCCAGGGGCGCTGGCACCAATGTCAGCGGCGGCTCAATCCCGATAAAGGGTGGCATCGTCCTGTGTGCCACCAGGATGAATAAAATCCTGGATATAAATAAGACCAACCTCACCGCTACCGTCGAGCCCGGCGTCGTGCTGCAGGACTTTAACCTGGCGCTGGCCAAGCAGGGACTTTTCTATCCCCCCGACCCCCAAAGCTTCCTGGGTTGTACCATAGGCGGCACTGTGGCTGAGAACGCGGGCGGTCCCTACTGCGTAAAGTACGGGGTGACCAAGCAGTATGTCCTCGGGCTGGAGGTGGTCTTAGCCAGCGGCTACATTATGAAGCTGGGTGGGGTGACGGTGAAGAACCGCACCGGATATGAGCTGGCGATGCTTTTCACCGGCTCCGAGGGGACGTTGGGGGTAATCACCAAGATAACGCTGAAACTGATACCCATGCCGCAAGCCAGCAAGACGATGATGGCCGTCTTCGATGATATGGTGGTGGGCGGACAGGCGGTATCCAACATACTTGCCAGCGGCGTGGTGCCGGCCAAGATTGAGTTCGTGGACAACTTCATTCTGCGACGCATCGAGGAAATGATGCCGATGGGTCTGCCGGTAGATGCGCAGGCATTGCTTCTTATAATGGCCGACGGCTCTCCGGCGGCGGTTGAGGTGGAGGCCAAGCAGATTGTCGACACCCTGAAAAAGAGCGGGGCGAGAGAGGTTAAGGTAGCCAAAGACGCCGCTGAGGCGGCCAAGTACTGGAAGATGAGGAGCGCCGGCTTTGCCGCTACCTTCGGCGCGGCTAAGACGGTTTTGGCTGAGGATGTCGCCGTGCCCCGCGACAAGCTGGCGGAGTTTATCGGTAAGCTGGGAGAGATATCGGAGAGGACGGGTTTCTTCATCAGCCACCTGGGCCATGCCGGTGACGGCAATCTTCACCCGGCGATATTTACCGACGTCAGTGACAAAGAGAACTTCGCCAAGGCGCAGGAGGCGATGGAGGAGATATTCGAGGCGGCGCTTTCCCTGGGTGGCGTGCTCTCCGGTGAGCACGGTATCGGGCTGGAGAAACAGCGCTTTCTGAAGAGGGCGATGGACCCGGTAGCCCTCAACCTGATGATAAAGATAAAGTCACTGCTTGATCCTAACCATATCCTCAATCCCGGTAAGATATGGGAGGAGGAGAGGGTGTGATATGGCATTAACCGCTGACAGGTTTGAACAGATAAAGAGGTTCGAGAAGGACTTGAGCCAGTGCATGAAGTGTGGCTTTTGCACCTTCTGGTGCCCGGTCTATCAAGAGGAACGGATTGAAGCGTCGGTGGCGCGGGGCAAGAACATGATGATACGGGGGCTGCTGGCGGGTGAGCTGGACTATACCCAGGAGTATGCCGACCGCCTCAACAAGTGTACCCTTTGCATGACCTGCACGGCTAACTGCCCGGCTAAAGCCAACATCCCCAACGTCATCGTCGCCGCCAGGGCCGATGCGGTCAAAGCCAGGGGCTTAAATTTCCCCTACAATATCGTCTACCGTTGGCTCTTACCGCGGCGCCGTCTCTTCGGCTGGGTGGTGCGCTTCGCTTCCTGGTTCCAGGGCGTCTTTATGCCCAAGACCGAGGGCACCATCAGGCACCTTTCCATGTTCCTCTCGGCACTGGGCAAGGGACGGAATATACCCCAGATTGCCCCGAGGTTTTTAAGGCAGATGGTGCCGGTGGTGAACGTGCCGCCCGCCAGCGTTAAGACCAGGATGAGGGTGGGTTATTTCAGCGGCTGCATGACCGACTTTGTTCTGCCCCATCTCGGTAAGCATATAATCGACTTCCTGACCAGGAATGGGGTGGAGGTGGTGGTGCCCCGGGAGCAGGGGTGCTGCGGGGCGCCGGTATTTCTGGGTGCCGGTGATTTCGAAGCCGGCCGCAAGATGGCTGACGCCAATGTTAAAGCCTTCGAGGGGCTGGACTACGTTATCTCCGACTGCGCTACCTGCACCTCGGCGCTTAAAGATTATGCCAAGTTTTTAGCCGACACCCCGCAGAGGAAGAAGGCTTACGAAAAGTTCGCCAAGAAGGTAAAGGATATTTCCGAGTTCTTGATTGACGTGCTGGATTTGCCGGCATCGGCTTATAAGCCCTCGGCGGTAGCCAAGGGCAAGAAGGTTAGTTGGCACGACCCTTGTCACCTCAGTCGGCACCTGGGGATAACCAGCCAGCCGAGGCAGGTTATAAAGTCGATATCGGGGGTGGAGTACGTCGAGATGCCCAACGCCGACCGGTGTTGCGGTATGGCGGGGGCGTTCAGTATGCATTACTACGATTTGTCGAAGGAGATTGGCGACAAGAAGGCAGCTTCGATTAAGTCCACCGGTGCCGATATCGTTGTCAGCAGTTGCCCGGGGTGTGAGATTCAGCTCATTGACAGCCTGCTGCGGAACAAGGTGCCGGTGAAAGTGATGCACATTATGGAGCTGTTGGAATAGTTTCTATTTGAGAGCTCGCCGACAGCTCTCATAGCCCAGGTCAAAGGCTTTCATATTAACAGGCGCCAGTTTAGCCGGGAAGCGTTCCTCGATGGCTTCTTTTATGGTGGATACTTTTATGGGCAGGCGCCCAGTGCCGAATAGTGCCCCCAGCATAGTAATGTTGGTGGTGAGCAGGCTGCCCGCTTCCTGAGCCAGTTTGGCGGCATCGAGCTGGATTACCCTTTCCGCGGCTTTATTCAGCTTTTCCAGTATTGCCTCTAGACTGGGGTAGCTGCTTTGCCCTAGGGGGACAGTGAAGGGCACGGTTACCGCCGTGTTGAGTATGACCAGGCTGGACTTGGAGAGGCAGGTGATATTTCTCAACGCCTCCGATGGCTCCATGCCGACCAGAGCGCTGCACTTGCTGGTGGGGATGAGGGGGCCGTAGACATCTTCGCCGAGCCTGATGGCGCTGGTTACCGAGCCACCCCTCACCGCCATGCCCAGTATCTCCGAGCCCCTGACCTTTAACTGGTCTTTGACCGCTGCCTCTCCCAGAAGCTCCGAAATCAGAATTACACCCTGCCCCCCGACCCCGGTGATCAGCACGTTGAATTCTTTTGTCATTGGCTCACCTCTATTATCGCTTTGTAGGGGCAGACCTGGGCGCAGATTCCGCAGCCGGTGCAAAGTGCCTGGTCGATGATGGTCTTGCCGTCCTCTTTGATTATTGCCGGGCAGCCCAGAAGCTCGATGCAGGCGTTGCATTTGCCGCTGCACTTATCCTGGTCTACGAAGTAAGGGATAATCGGTTCTTTTCGTTTCCGCTTCTCCCGCTGGTCGATCATGGTGCAGAGCCTTCGGGAGACGACGACGGCTGGACCATCGAACCTTATGGCGGCTTCTATGGTCTTGGCGGCCGCTTTCAGGTCGAAGGGGTCGATAACCTCGACGAACTTTACCCCGCAGGCTCGGGCGATATCCTCCGGCTTTAGCTGGACGGTCTCCTCGCCCATAGCGGTGTGGCCGGTGCCGGGGTGGGGTTGGAAGCCGGTCATGGCCGTGGCCGAGTTATCCAGTATGACCATGGTTATGTTTGCCTTGTTGTAGACGGCGTTTATCAGGGGCGGTATGCCGGCGTGGAAGAAGGTTGAATCGCCCAGGTGGGCTACTATCGGTGCATCGACCACATGGGACAGCCCGTTGGCGATGCCGAAGCTGCCGCCCATACAGATGGTGGTATCTACCGCCTCCAGCGGTGGGTTATAAGCCAGAGCGTAGCAGCCGATATCGCCGGGGTAGATAGCCTCTACATCCTGGCCGTAGTCCCTGGCTACCCTTTTCGAGGCGGTCTTGATAGCGTAGAAAGAAGCCCGGTGAGAACAACCGGGACACAGAGCGGGTGGCCTCCAGGGGAGGAGGGGGGTTGTCTCTTCAGCCAGCTTGTCCAGCCTGGCAAAGTCAACCGGCGACTTGGCTCCGGTCAGCTTGATGACAGCCTCGGTGACCTTCCTCGTGGATAGTTCGCCAACCCGCGGCAGCAGGTCCTTGCCGTGGATTTTAACCGCTATATTGTGTTCGCCGGCGATGGCTTTGACATGAAGCTCGACAAAGGGGTCGATTTCCTCGGTCACCAGTACCTCCTTGACCGATTTCAGCAGCTTTATCACCAGCTCTTCAGGCAGGGGGTGGGGGGTGCCTATCTTCAGTATTGAGACCTTGTCCTCAATGCCCAGCCACTTCAACGCTTCCAGGGTGTAGCTGTATGATAGCCCGCAGCCGATAACACCCAGTTTGGCGCCACGGACCAGCTTTAGCTGATTGTAGGGTAGGGTGTTGACTGCTTTCTTTATGGCGTCGAACCTTTCCAGCATCAGGGGCTTGTTTATCCTGGCTTCGCGGGGGGTATAGACCAGCCAGTCGCGGTTTTTTACGAACTTGCCTTTTCTCTTTTCCCTCGATATTTTGCCCAGCACGATGTCGCTACGGGCGTGGCCTATTCGGGTTACCGACCTGAGCATGAAAAGCTGCCGGAACTGCTCGGATAATTTAAAAGCGTCAGCCATCATATCTTTGGCTTCCTGCACGGAAGAAGGCTCCAGGACGGGCATGTAGGCTTGCAGGGCGATATAGCGGTTGTCCTGCTCGTTCTGGGAGCTCCATGCCCAGGGGTCGTCGGCGGAGAGCAGGACCAGCCCTCCCTTAGCCCCGATGTAGTTGGCGGTTATCAGCGAGTCGTGAGCTACGTTTACCCCGACATGCTTCATCGATGCCATGGCTCTCACCCCGCAGATGGAGGCGGCCAGGGCAACCTCGAAGGCTACCTTCTCGTTGACTGACCACTCCACGTACATCTCAAGCTCTTTGGCAACTCCAGCCAGAGTTTCCAGTATCTCGCTGGACGGGGTGCCGGGGTAGGCGGCGGCTACCTGGACTCCAGCCTCTATAGCCCCCCTGGCGATGGCTTCGTTACCCAAGACAAAGATTCTTTCTCCGGGGGCGTCTGAGGTAATGGTTAATTCTTTCAATTTCAGCCTCCTTCCCTGGCTTATGAAGCATTGTTTAATCAGTCAGCTCGAAGAGTCTTCGACCATTAGGCAGTATATCCGATGCTAAGGGTGTAATCACGGATTTAGCCTCGAACTTGTTGTGCTTTAGCCGCAAGTGTTACAATAAATTTAGCTAGGGAAGAGGTATAAATCTATGCCGTTACAGGCTATTATAGTTAAAGGGGCTCGGGAGCATAACCTCAAGAATATAGACGTGGTTATCCCCCGCGATAAGCTGGTGGTTATCACCGGTGTCTCCGGCTCGGGGAAAAGCTCGCTTGCCTTCGACACCATCTATGCCGAGGGACAGCGGCGCTACGTGGAGTCGCTGTCGGCTTATGCCCGCCAGTTTCTGGGCAGGATGGAGAAGCCCGAGGTCGACTATATCGAGGGTCTGAGCCCGGCTATCTCCATCGACCAGAAGGGTCCCAGTAAAAACCCGCGCTCGACGGTGGGCACGGTAACCGAAATCTACGATTACCTGAGGCTGCTCTTTGCCCGCGTGGGCCACCCCCACTGCCCCAACTGCGGGCGGGAGATAACGGCGCAGACGGTGCAGCAGATTGTCGATGCCGTCCAGAATATCCCCGCCAAGAGCCGCATCATGATTCTGGCCCCGCTGATAAGCGACCGTAAGGGTGAGTACCAGGCGGTCTTCGAAGACCTGCGTAAGGCGGGCTATGCTCGCGTCCGCGTCGATAGTGAGATTCGCGAGCTGGCTGAGGAGATTCAGCTGGATAAATATAAGAAGCACTCTATAGAAGTGGTGGTGGACCGTTTGGTAATGGGGCAGAGCGACCAGAGCCGTATCGCCGACTCGGTGGAGACGGCTATCAAGCTGGGGGCGGGGGTGGTGCTGGTGTCCATTATCGATGGCGAGGAGCTTTTGTTCTCGGAGCACTTTGCCTGCGTGCACTGCGGGATTAGCTTGGGCGAGATTGCCCCCCGCACCTTTAGCTTCAACTCGCCTCACGGCGCCTGCCGTGAATGCAGTGGGCTGGGGGTTAAGCTGGAGATAGACCCCGAGCTGGTGCTGAATAAAAACCTGTCTGTCCTGGAGGGGGCCATCCGCCCCTGGCAGTTCCACAGCTGGTATCTCTACCAGGTGGAGTCTTTAGCCCGGGCTAACGGCTTTTCCCTGCACACTCCGGTCAAGGATTTGACTGAGCAGCAGCTTGACCTCATCCTCTATGGGGAGGGTGGGGAAACCAGGGTCTATCGCAACCGTTTCGGGCGGATAAGGCGTCACCACGACGGCTTCGAGGGGGTGATACCAACCCTGGAACGACTGTATCGGGATACCGAGTCGGAACACTCCCGCGCCAATATTGAACGCTATATGGTGTCGAAGCCCTGCCCCGTCTGCGAGGGCAAGAGGCTTAAACCGGAGTCGCTGGCGGTGACCGTCGGCGGCAAGAATATCGTCGAGGTCAGCTCGATGTCGGTGGCCCAGGCGTTGGAGTGGGTGGGGGTGATTGGCGGCAACGGCAAAAAAGCGGTGCTCAGCAAGCGGGAGCAGCTGATTGCCCACCAGATTATCAAAGAAATTCAAGCCCGTTTGGGCTTTCTCCAAGATGTGGGGCTGGACTATCTTAACCTCGATCGTGCCTCGGCTACCCTGGCCGGCGGCGAGGCGCAGCGCATACGGCTGGCGACCCAGATCGGTAGCGGGCTGATGGGGGTGCTCTATATCTGCGACGAGCCGACCATAGGCTTGCACCCCGCCGACGACTTTCGCCTGATTGAGACCTTAAAACGGCTAAGAGAGCTGGGCAACACCATACTAGTTGTTGAGCATGACGAGGCTATGATGAGGGCGGCTGACCATGTTATCGATATGGGGCCAGGTGCCGGGGAGCACGGGGGGTGGATTGTGGCTACTGGCACCCTGGATGATATTATGAAATGCGCCGAGTCGGTAACCGGCCAGTACCTCAGCGGCGCCAAAAAGATTCCTTTACCGGCTAAGCGCCGCCCCGGCAACGGCGAGGAGATAGTCGTTAAGGGGGCGAGGCAGAATAATCTTAAAGATATAGATGTACATATCCCGCTGGGTAAATTCGTCTGTGTTACCGGTGTTTCCGGCAGCGGTAAGAGTACCCTCATTGACGATATCCTCTATAAGAAGCTGGCGCAGCTCTTCTACCGCTCGCGGGAGAGGCCAGGGGAGTGCGATGATATAATCGGTATTGAGCATATAGACAAGGTGGTCAATATCGACCAGTCGCCTATCGGGCGTACCCCCCGCAGTAACCCGGCTACTTATACCGGTACTTTCACCCCTATCCGCGAGCTTTTCGCCACCGCGCCCGAAGCCCGGATGAGGGGCTACGCTCCGGGACGGTTTTCCTTTAACGTTAAGGGCGGGCGTTGCGAAGCCTGCCGGGGGGAGGGGTTTATCCAGATCGAGATGCAGTTCCTGCCCGATGTTACCGTTGCCTGCGAGGTTTGCCAGGGGAAGCGCTATAACCGCGAGGCTCTGGAAATCAGGTTCAAGGGCAAGAACATCGCTGAGGTGCTGGATATGACCGTGGAGCAGGCGCTTGCCTTCTTTGAGCATTTCCCCAAGGTAAAGAATAAGCTGCAGACGCTGCGGGATGTGGGGTTGGGCTATATCCGTCTCGGCCAGCCTGCGCCTACTCTTTCCGGAGGCGAGGCGCAGCGGGTGAAGCTGGCTACCGAACTGTCGAAACGCTCCACGGGGCGGACGCTCTATATCCTCGACGAGCCGACCACGGGTCTTGCCTTCGAGGATATCGCCGCGCTGCTGAGGGTATTACAGCGCCTGGTTGACGGTGGTAATAGCGTGGTGGTCATTGAGCATCACCTGGATGTGATGAAGAATGCCGACCACATCATTGACCTGGGTCCGGGGGCTGGCGATAGCGGCGGCTATATCGTCGCCACCGGCACCCCTGAGGAGATAGCCGGCGATAGGTCTTCCGCCACCGGTCACTATCTGGGTCGGGTGTTGCATAGGGACAAGGATATGGAGTATGCTTTAAGAGGTTGACCCCTCTCTGCCTGATAGTAAGGAGGCAAATGACCAGAGACGAAGCCCTTGACTCTATCAGCGTCAATGTAGAGAACCAGAACACAGTCAAGCACATGCTGGCTACCGAGGCTATTATGCAGGCCCTGGCCAAACGCCTGGGTGAGGATGGGGAGGAGTGGGGGCTTACCGGGCTGCTGCACGACATCGACATGGAGCTTACCGAAGGCGATATGAGCACCCACAGCCGGCTGGGAGCCGACCTGGTCAGAGAGATGGGAGCCAGCGAGGCTATGGCCCACGCCATACTCTGTCACAACGAAGCCCATGGTATTCCCCGCGAGAGCAAGCTCGACAAAGCCCTCTTTTGCGCCGACCCGCTGACCGGCTTGATAATCGCTGCTGCCTTGGTGCGCCCCGATAAGAAATTAGCCGGCGTTGAGGCTAAGTCGGTGAGGAAGAGGTTCAAAGAAAAGAGCTTCGCTGCTGGGGCTAGCAGGGAGCAAATCGCCCGGTGTGCTGAACTGGGTATTGAGCTTGACGATTTTATCGAGCTGGGCTTAAAGGCGATGAAGGGTATCGCCGAAGACCTCGGCCTTTAGAATCAGCTTATTTCCACCGTTGAACCCTGGGCGGTTTTCACCACGTTAATTCGGGTGGGGAAGGCGTCTCTAAGTTCCTCCATGTGGGTAATAACCAGTATCTTGTCAAAGTCGTCCTGAATAGAGTTAATCGCCTCTTTTAGCTTTTCGATGCCGGAGCTATCTTGAGTGCCGAAGCCTTCGTCAATAATCAGGGTGGGGAGGGGTGCCCCGGCCCGTCGAGCTAAGAGCTTGGACAGGGCAATACGAACGGCAAAGTCAATACGAAAGGCCTCACCGCCACTGAACATTTCGTAGTTTCGTGTTCCCAACTCGTCGGCGATATTGATATCCAGTGTTTCCACTGTCTCACCTTTCTTGGTCTGACGCTGGGTTTCCATTTTGACGTGCATGCGGTTATCGGTCATCCGCCCCAGCAGGTGGTTGGCTTCAGCCTCGATTTCGGGCAGCGCCATCTCGATAATCAGGGCCTGTATCCCCTTCTTGCCGAAGGCTTGCGCCAGGTCTTTGTAGATTTTCTCTTCTTTTGAGGCTTGCCCCAGCAGTTTCTCCTTTTCTCCCTTCCTTATCTCCAGTTCTGAGCAGCGTTCCAGCTTGGATTTCACGCCCCACATCAGCTCCTGGGCTTGCTTTTGCTGTGCCGCTAGCGTTTGGTGTTCGCTTTCCGCCTGGGTTAAATCGGTGGTTAGCTGGGGGAGGGCTTCCAGCTCCCGGCTCAAATCCTGCCCCTTTTTGGTGTCGGCTTCCAGCCTCTGGCTCAATTCCTGGCTGGCTTCCTCGGCTTTAGCCGCCGCCTCTTTTTCCTGCTCAAGCAGCCTGTCGGCTTCTTCCAGCTTGCGCTTGGGGCTTTCGTATTGTTCCATTTCGGCGAGATGCTGGCGGAGCTGCTCATGCTGCGGCGAGTCGTAGTCAAGCTTGGCTAGCTCCCCCTCGACCTGGGCTAACGCCTGCTGTTCCCCGGCGGCGAAGGCTTTTCCAGCTAAGCTCTGTTCAATCTCGCTGAGCATCTCTCTTGCCTGGTTCAACTGGTTATCGGCCGCCTGGACCTCGCTGATGCTCTGGTTGAGCAGGCTGACTTTAGTCTGCGCCGAGGCTTTATCCTGACCCAGCTTTGTTTCCAGCGGCGATATTTCGCCCTCCAGTGTCTCCAGCTCCTTCTTCTTGCCGGTCAGCTCAGTCTGGCTTGACTCCAGTGACCTGGATTTGCCGTCCCGGTCGGCGGCGTAGTTTTCATGGATCCTTTTCAGGCCGTCTTCGCCCAGCTCGGTCTCGCACAGGGGGCATTTAGCCTCGGCGTGAGTTGACAGCAGGTCGATTTTTTCGGTTATCCCGGCTATTTCCCGTTCTAGGCTGGTCAGGCTGGACTCCTGGTAGTTTATCTGGGTGCGTAGCTCCTGGCTGGCTTGCTTCTTTGTCTTTAGCTCCTTTTCTTCTTCCGCCAGCTGGTGCAGCTTGGCTTCCGCCTGCTGCAGCTCGTTTTTGAGCTGGGGCAGCTTTGCCGACTTAGCCTCCAGCTCGGCGATTTTGCTCTGGGCTAGTTTGTGTTCGGTGATCAGGCTTGCCTGCGCCCGCTCGATAGCCAGCTCAAGCTGGCTCTTTTTCTCCCCTAGTTTGACCAGCAGCCCCAGCTTTTGGTTCAACTCCTCGTTTTGTTTTCGGGCTTCGCTTAGCTGAGCATAGCCCTCTTCTATCGCCGGGCGCTGGACCATCAGCTCCTCGTATTCTTTGATGCGGGCATGATATTGGGCAACTTCCTGCCGGCGGCGCTCCAGCTCCCTTCCGGTGGCGGCGATGTGCTCCTCAAGCTGGGTGAGCTGCTGCTTTTTATTCTCCAGAGTCTCCTTGTCCTTCTTGAGCCTGGTCAGCCTGGATTCGTGCTCGGTTATGACCTTTTCTACCTGCGCCAGCGCCGTCTGCGCCTGCTCCATCTCGGCTTCGTAAGTCGGCTTTAGGGCCAGTTCCCGGCTGATTTCCTCCAGGGCGCTTTCGAGCTGTCCCCCTTCGGCTTCCTGCTCCTTAGTCAGCTCTTTAGCCCGCTGCTCAAGCTCGTCGTAGAAAGACAGCCCCAGTATGTTGCCCAAAACCTCCTTGCGCTTGGTCGGCGGCTGGTTGGTGAATTCGTCGGCGTGGCCCTGCCTGAGGAAGGCGCTGTTGATGAAGGTGGCGTAGTCCATGTGCAGGATGTCGATGATCTTCTGCTGGGTCTGGCTTATGCTGTCGGCGCTGATTGACTTGAAGCCGCCGTTGGCGGCTATCTGAAAGTCGAGGAGACTCTTGCCCGCCCCGCTTCGCTTGGGCCTGGCGTGCTTGCGGATGATGCGGTAGCCTTGCTCGCCTACGGTGAAGTCGAACTCCACCTCCATCTCGTCCTGGCCCTGGTGAATGAGGGGGTCGTCGCTCTTGGAGGTGTTCCTGGTCTTGCCCCAGAGCGCCCAGGTCATGGCGTCGATTAGAGCCGACTTGCCGTTGCCGTTGTCACCGGAGATGCAGGCGGTGTGGATGCCGTTGAAGTAGAGCGGGGGCACGTTGTCCCGGTAGGGCATGAAGTTGCGCAGCGACAGCTTGACGGGAATCATTTGAGGTTATTGTAACATAAGTCGGCGACAACGACACCGTCGAAAAGGGGGAAAACAATTGGGGGGTGGGGGAGGGTGGGATTTGTTTTGAGCGTTATGGTAAGTGAGTAGGGATTTTGGGGAAAAGGGTATTTGTTTTGGTGGCGCCGTTATGGTAAATAGGCACGGATTTTTTGGGGAGAGTTATTTGTTTTGGTTGTCGGTTATGGTAAGTGGGGGCTAAAAGCGCCAGATGGCTGCAGGCGTAGTATAAATGTGGACTATTGACATTTTCAGGATGAGGGTGTAGGATTGTGTGAAAATCTGAAATTAGGAGGTAATGAGGATGTAGGTTCATGACAGTAGGCACAATAAATAAAGGAGGGAATTAGAAATATGTCCAACGCCATTTTAGGTAATACAGTGCAAATCAATAACCATGAACTCACGAAAATTGTCGATTTGGTAACAGAAATAGCTAAGGTATCATCAGTTCAAGCATTGAACTCTCGGTTAAATCCTGATACCTACAAGTTTAGACCTGTAAAAACTTCGGGCAGAAAAGGGAAAGCAACGTCTTATCCCAGCATTGCCAGCATAGTCGCTGACCGTTTTGACAAGCTAGACCCTGCCCTTCATAAGTCGGTTCGGCTCAATCTTGGAAGAGATGAAAGTTTAACAAAGTCAATTAGGAGTCTGGGGATAAACATTGAATCCAGCCAATCTGTGTTTGACCAGATCGATCTGCGAACACGTTTTAATTTCATTAATGACCAAACTTTTAATGATGTTACAGTGCCGAAGATGTTGTCAGAGTGTTCAGGGATACAAGCGCTACCTGTCTCGCTGCCAGTGAATGGGAATGGGCCCGCCAACACGGGCGTCAATTTCCGCATATATAAAGTCACGTGCGTTGACGAAACTGACCCGGAAAACGGCGGCCACGACAAGATCTCTTGGGGAGGTGCTGCTACCAATGATAAAGGAGAAGCATCTATAATCCCCGAATACAGAGTAAGTGATGGATTTGACGATGGAGATGTTGTATCATTTCCACCCACAACACTTAAAACGTTCAATTTCACAGACAACGCCTATCCAAAAAGCTTCAGTGTAATGTTAACACTGGCAGAGATAGATTGGGGGGGGTTTGGAACATATATTGCGGATTTGTACGCATCGATAAGGACACAAGTTACTGCAATCCTATCAGCGCTTGGAACTGCAGCTGGGGCTTGGATCGGAGCACAAATTGGGGGTACTGTTGGAACTGCAATAGCCGGGCCTTTAGGTGCGATAATCGGTATTATTGCAGGCGCTATTCTTGGTGCACTGATTACGTGGTTATCCCAAGTGTTCAATGATGATGTCTTCCCAGCACAGGCTTCGGCAATCGTCCTTAATACATCATCTGACACGTTTGGCGGAAGCCTTGTATCGCCGAGAATGTATTTTCCTTATTCTGGATTCGGTGGGGAATATCAAGTTGAATACGACTGGCAAATCGTTCGACCTTATGATGGACCTACGATAGTCAACGTTAATCCAAGTAGTGGACACGGAGGAGAGACCCTGAGTGTTACCATTACCGGCACCAAATTTACGGGTGCGACGGGTGTGTTCTTTTTCAACCCTACCAGCAGCTCCGCTATTGTTAATAGCTTTCATGTGGATAGCTCAACTCAAATAACAGCTAATATTGTACTCCCCGCCAATGTGTTTTTTGGACTGTTTTTGGTTTCCGTCGTCTCACCACATGGAATGGCACCTTTCTTTCACTTTTACGTAGTATAGTGTGGGCACCCAATTAAGAGAAAGGGTATTCAAGGTAAAAAATAAGCCATCTAGTTTGAGTCAATTTAAGTAACAAACGCGCAGGCCTTAAAGTTGAAATAACAGTCTTTCCCATAGGTGAGACTACTATTTTGTTTCTTTCAACCTTATCTGGTGGAGAACTTGTTCACGACGGGCCAGCGGATAGAATAGCCTGGTTGTCTATAGGCAGACGTATGAACGAACCAAGGGTACTACTTTTTTGGATCTTTGGGACTTTATATTCACGACCCGAGGGTGAGGAGCCAAGGTACGGTCTATTGTAGGTCATAAACTGTTATACGCACATCTCTGACCAGTAGCTTGGCCTGGCGTTCTAAAGCACCTGGGGAGTTCGTCTCCCCGGGTGCCTTTTTTGACCTCGGAGTCCATTGCCAGGTATCCTATAGGGTAAGTTATTCAATTGGAGCCGAGGTAAAGCGTGACGGATAGAGCCGAATATGTGGAGGGGTTAATCGAAGAGCGTCTGTAGGGTAGCGAAATCCCGCCTTGACGCCTTAGCCTGTCTCCCCTTAGAATGAGACGTCATATTCAGGAGGAAAAGATGAAAGCCTTAAGGTGGTATGGCAGAAAAGACGTTCGGTATGAAGATATGCCTGAACCGTCTCCAGGGCCAGGGCAGTTGAAGGTGAAAATCAACTTGGCTGGTATCTGCGGTACAGATTTGAAGGAATATACTGATGGTCCCGGCATGATCGCTGTCGACAAAGTGCCGCTAGCTTTAGGGCATGAGTTCGCTGGCAGAGTCGTGGAGGTGGGGAGGGGAGTAACCAACTTTAAGGTTGGAGAGCGGGTAACCGGAGTAGGTTACTGGTTCTGTGGCGAGTGTTATTACTGTAAAAGAGCCATGTACAATCTTTGCCTGAATGGGGGTTTCACTGGTCTGACCGTGGATGGCTGTATGGCTGAATATGTGGTCGTTCCCCGCTATGCGGTTTATAAACTTCCGGATTCAGTGTCTGATGAAGCTGGGGTTCTGGTAGAGCCTTTGGCAGTCGCACTTCATGCTGTTCGCCAGGGTAATGTCCGTCCCGGGGATACCGTGGCTATCGTGGGCGATGGTACTATTGGTCTTTGCGCTCTGCTGGCAGCTAAGGCAGCTGGAGCATCCGAAGTTTATCTTGTAGCTAAGCATAGAGGCAGAGGAGAGATAGCCTCGGCTATGGGAGCAAATGCCGTCGTTTATCTTAGTGATGGCAATCCCGTCCAGCTGATTGCGAATCTGACCGGTGGCTTAGGTGCGGATGTTTCAATCGAATGTGTCGGTCGACCAGATACTCCTCAGCTATGCCTGGACTTAACTCGAAGCGGTGGCACTACCGTGATTGCCGGAGTCTTTGAAAAACCCAGCCTGGTTCACTTTCAGAGCGTGATGTTTAAGCAGAAAACTATCGTGGGCAGCCCCATTTATGTCGATGAGGGTAAAACGGCTATTGCCCTGCTGGCGGATAAAAGAATTGACCCTGGTAGGCTGATTACCGCCAAAGTGCCACTTAAAGATGGTGTAGAAATGGGGTTCGAGAAATTGGTTCACAATAAAGAAGATAACGTCAAAATACTGCTTCAAATTGACGCTTGATATTACTCCCAGTTAGAAGGAAATCATGTTTGAAGTTCTTACCGACAAGCTGAGCGCCGTATTTCGCAAGCTGAGCAGCCGGGGCAAACTCAACGAAAAGGATATTGACGAAGCCCTGCGCCAGGTGAGATTGGCTCTTTTGGAAGCGGACGTCAATTTCAAGGTAGCCAAGGACTTTATCGAGCGGGTGAGGGAGCGTTCGCTGGGCGCTGAAGTAATGGAGAGCCTGACCCCCGCCCAGCAGGTAATCAAAATCGTCAACGAGGAGCTGGTTAAGACGCTGGGGGAGGGGGAAAGCCGGCTGGAGCTATCGTCCCGTCCGCCTTCCGTAGTCATGCTGGTGGGGTTGCAGGGTTCGGGTAAGACCACCACCGCCGCCAAGCTGGCTCTGCACCTGAAGCAGGGAGGGCAGAGGCCGCTGCTGGTTGCCGCCGACAACCGAAGGCCAGCGGGCATCGAGCAGCTGGTTACGCTGGGCGAGCAGTTCGACATACCCGTCTACCGGGAGAAGCCGAGCGTAAAGAGCCAGGATGTCTGCGCCCACGGCCTGAAGAAGGCTAAAGAACTGGGCGTGAGCTGGGTTATCGTCGATACGGCGGGGCGGATGCATATCGACGAGCCGCTGATGGCGGAGCTGGAGCAGCTCAAAAAAGAGCTGAAGCCCGATGAGGCGCTGCTGGTGGTTGACGCCATGACCGGCCAGGACGCGGTGCGGATGGCGGAGGAGTTTAACGCCCGCCTGGGTCTGACCGGGCTTATCCTGACCAAGATGGACGGGGATGCCAGGGGTGGAGCGGCGCTTTCCATCCGCTGGGTGAGCGGGGTGCCCATCAAGTTTATCGGGGTGGGGGAGAAGCCCGATGCCTTCGAGCCTTTTTACCCCGACCGTCTGGCATCGCGCATACTGGGCATGGGTGACATGCTGACCTTCATCGAGAAGGCGGAGAAGACCTTCGACCAGAAGCGTGCCAAGGAGCTGGAGAAGAAGGTGCGCACCGCCAGCTTTAACCTGGAGGACTTTCTCTCCCAGCTCGCCGAGATACGGAAGATGGGGCCGGTGTCCAGCCTGCTGGAGATGCTGCCGGGGGCGTCGAAGTTAGCCCGACAGCTGCCTGACGGGATGGAGGAGAAGCAGCTTGGGAAAATCGAGGCGATGATATTTTCCATGACGCCCGATGAGAGGCGCAACCCCAACATAATCGACGGCAGCCGAAGGCGGCGCATCGCGCGGGGGAGCGGGGTCAAGCCGCAGGATATAAACCAGCTGCTCAACCAGTTCCGGCAGATGCAGAAGCTGATGAAGATGAGTATCGGCGGCAAGATGAAGATGCCCAAGAATATGACGCAGATGTTCGGGTAGGCTATTCCAGATAGTCTTTGAGCCGGCGGCTGCGGCTGGGGTGGCGCAGTTTGCGCAGGGCTTTAGCTTCAATCTGGCGGATGCGCTCCCGGGTTACGTTAAACTCTTTCCCTACCTCCTCTAACGTGCGGCTGCGCCCGTCTTCGAGGCCGAAGCGGAGCTGGAGCACCCTTTGCTCGCGGGGGCTGAGGCTGGAGAGCACGGAGTCTATCTGCTCCTTGAGCAGTTGCTTGGAGGCGGCGTCGGCGGGGGGGAGGGCGTTGCGGTCTTCGATAAAGTCGCCCAGGTGGCTGTCTTCTTCCTCGCCCATGGGCGATTCCAGCGATATGGGCAGCTGCGAGACCTTGACGATTTCGCCCACCTTTTCCGCCGAGATTTCCATTTCCTTGCCGATTTCCTTGGCGGTAGGCTCGCGGCCGTGTTCCTGAGCCAGGCGGCGGCTTACCCGCAGCAGTTTATTAATGGTCTCGACCATGTGGACGGGTATGCGGATGGTGCGCGCCTGGTCGGCGATGGCGCGGGTGATTGCCTGGCGAATCCACCAGGTGGCGTAGGTGCTGAATTTATAGCCCTTGCGGTAGTCGAACTTTTCCACTGCCCTGAGCAGCCCGATATTGCCTTCCTGAATGAGGTCGAGCAGCGACATACCCCGCCCGATGTGTTTCTTAGCCACGCTGACCACGAGGCGCAGGTTGGCTTCGGTGAGGTGGGTAGCCGCTTTTTCCGCCTCGCGCTCGATATTATCCAGATAAGCCTGGAGCTGCTGTTCGTATTCCCGGATGGCTTTGATGCAGCTGGGCTTGGTCACCAGTATGGCTATTCCCGCCAGCGTGACCTTGGCGCCGATAGCCTCCAGTATCTCCCTGGGCAGCAGGGTGAAGTTCAGCGAGAGCTCGGCCAGGAAAAGCTCGGTATCGGCTATCGACTTTTCGGTCTGGTGGCTAATGGCCAGGATGAGTTGCGGCTTTATCTCGCCGTCGAGGCTTTCCCGCAGCGTGGAGTTGGAGATGGTCTCCAGAAAGCCGCTGGTGGGTTCTATATGGAGGTGTTCCTGGATGAGGCGGATGGTGGGGGTGGCCCGGGAAAGCTCCTCCAGTACGGCGATGATTATCTCGCTAGCCGAGGGGTCCCTGCCGTTTTTGAGCAGGTAGCTTTGTTTAATCTCCTTGATGCGTTTGCCTTCCTCCATCTTCCGCGCCAGGTATTTTTCCTCGTCGCCGGTGAGCAGGTGCACCCGCCCGATTTCGTGCAGGTACATGCGGACGGGGTCGTCCACCACCTCCTGCTCCTCGGTCTGCTCCATGGGCGTTTCCAGCTCCAGGTCCTGGTCCAAATCCGGTTTCTCGAAATCGAGCTGCCTCGTATCGCGCCAGAGCGCCGTCGATTCGGAGGAGTCGACGTTATCGCCTTCTTCATCTTCAGAGTCTGCGTCGTCATCCCGCGGGCGGAAGCGCCGATTCTCGTCGTCTTCGTGGTTCATCGTCTCACCCCCTTTGCTCCAGCTGCCGCTGTCTTTTCCGGGCGAAGACCTCGCCCAGCTGGCTGTTGACCTCTATCCCCTGCTCCTTGAGTTTAGCCAGGTCGGCGGCTCTGCCCCCCGACTCGGCTTCCTGCGCCAGCACGACTTCTATTTTCGCCGCTAAGCCGCGGAGGTATCTTTCCCGCAGCCGTAGCGCGCACTCGGTATATTTTTGCTCTATCCTGTTGGGCGACAGGCTCTTGCCCAGCAGGGCGTCGAGGTTCTCGTGGGTTGCCGGGTCGAGCCGCTCTCTCAACTCTTCTATTTTAGCACTCTGCCGCCGAGCAATAAAGATTTCGCGGTTCTGGCTGCTTTCGAAGTATTCGGGCAGCAGCTCCTCGTCTTTAACGTTAAGCTCGGGGTGCTGCAGGAGCAGCGCCAGGCAGTAGTCCTCGATGGGGTTGGAGAGGAGGGGTTGCAGGTAGGCCGTCTCCGGCTTCGGCGCTGGCGCCCGTTTGGGCCTGATTTTGAGCCGGCTCAGGGCGGCTTCCATGTAGCGCTCGCTGACCTGCACCAGGCGAGCCAGCTTTTGCAGGTAGTGTGCCTGGCGGATGGGGTCTTTTATCTCGGCGATGACGGGCAGGAGCTTTTCCACAGCCAGGGACTTATCTTTGGCGGTAGTCAGGTCAAGCCCTGCGGTGGCCATGTCAAAGGTATAATCAATTATGGGCACAGCCTCTTTTACCAGTTTTTGCCAGGCTTGAGCGTCTTCTTTAATAACATCGTCGGGGTCTTTGCCAGAGGGAAGGATGATAACTTTAACCTCAATGTCAGGTATATTTGAAAATGCCACTATTTTGTTGCGGAAAACAACAGGTAATATATCTTCGCTTAGGGCCTCCGTCGAGGTTTGTTCTACCCGAAGCATAGCCTCCTTACCAGCAGCATCGGCATCAAGAGCAAAAACCATTTCTTTGCTCAGTCTCTTTAAGGTGTTGACCTGTTTCTCGGTGACTGCGGTGCCCATCGAGGCGACGACGTTGTTGAAGCTGTTCTGGTGGGCGGTGATAACGTCCATGTAGCCCTCGACGATGACGGACAGCCCCTGCTCCCTGATGGCTTCCTTAGCCAGGTTGAGGGCGTAGAGGCTGCCGCTTTTATCGAAGAGCGGCGTCTGGGGGGAGTTGGTGTATTTGGGCAGGGAATCGTCGAGCGCCCTGCCGCCGAAGCCGATAATGTGCCCCCGGGCATCGGCGATGGGGAACATCAGCTTATCGCGAAAGCGGTCGTGGCTTTTCTTGCCTGCCTCTCCTTCAATAATCAAGCCGGCGGTCAGCATTTCCGCCTCGGTATAGCCTTTATCCATAAGGTATTTCTTTAGCTCTTCCCAGCTGTTGAGGCTGTAGCCGAGCTGGAAGTCGCTAATAGTCTTGGCTAAGAACCCCCGTCTGGTCAGGTAGCTTTGCGCTTTCTCCCCCGCTTTGGACTGGAGCATGCTCTGGAAATAGAGCGCCGCCGCCTGGTTGAGCTGGTAGAGCTTTTGCCTCTCCTCGCTTTCGGCACCGGGCTCGAATTTCGAGGGGATAACCACTCCGGCTTTCTGGGCGAGTTCTCTCAGCGCCTCGCCGAAGTCGATGCCCTGCTTTTTCATAATGAAGGAGAAAACGTCGCCACCGGTGTTGCAGCCGAAGCAGTGCCAGCTTTGCTGCTCGGGGTAGACATAGAAGGAGGGGTGTTTTTCACCGTGGAAGGGGCAGAGGCCGCGGAAGGTGCGCCCCGACTTGGTCAGGGTGATGTGCTGGCCGATGATGTCTATGATGTCTAGTTTTTGTTTTACGTCGTCGATAACGCTCATAGTATGATTTTACTACAGTTGGGGGGTATCCCGCCTCCCCGCTTTGTTAGCGTAACTAGTATTTTCCCACCCGTCCCACCCTAATGAGTTAAACTCCTTAATCTGGGGAGTGCTCCCCACCACTCCCCTTGAGATTCTTCGGTCGTCCTTCTTTGAAAGGCTCCCTCAGAATGACGGAGGAGTAAGGGAAATCCCCCTTAATCCCCCTTTTTCAAAGGGGGAGACTGGATTCCCACTTTCGCGGGAATGACAGAGTGGAGGTGCGCTCTCTCGGGATGACAGAGAGATTGCTTCGTCCTCCCGCCTGCGCGGGAATTCCTCGCAATGACAGTAAGTTACTATGCTCCTCGCAATGACATATTGTAGGGATGGACTTCCTCTAATGACATTAATGGTTGTTTCTTCATCATCTGTCCCTTAAAAGAGGGTTGGGGATTGTATTTCCGGGGTTTTGCCTTTCGGGGTTTTGAGGCTCTTCTTTTCGGGCTGGGTGGGGGAAAGCTCCCCCGCCATTCTCATGGCGTAGTGGTCGGTCATGCCCGCGATATAGTCCACCACCCTGCGTTCCACCTTGGCGCTGTAGAAACTGTATTCGGGGGGCATTTTGTCCTCATGCTCGTTGAAGTGCTTATAGAGCAGGCGGACTATCTCCCGCGCCCGCTCCGATTCTTCCTGGGCGGAGCGGATATTATAGACGCGCTCGAAGAGAAAGTTACGCAAATTATTAGTTGCTTCTAAAGTCTCGGGGCTCATGGCGATGGCGGGGTTTTCGGTTTTGCCGTCCCTTATATTCCAGGAGTGCTCGATGATATCGCAGACCATAGTGTTGATGCGCAGGGAATGGGTATTGCCCAGCTTGGCGATGGCCAGCACGGGCAGGTCGCCTTCGGAAATCATGCCCGCCCTGATGGCGTCTTCGATATCATGATTGATGTAAGCCACCGAATCGGAAATCTTGACCACGGCGCCCTCGAGGGTGGCGGGTTTGCCGCCGTCCTCGTCCTGTATATTCTCCCTGGTCTTGGAGTGGTTCAGGATGCCGTCTCTCACCTCCCAGGTGAGGTTCAAGCCCTGGCCGTCTTTTTCCAGCTTTTCGACGACGCGCAGGCTCTGCTCGTTGTGGCTGAAGCCGGGCTTGTACAATTCGTTTAAGACCTCCTCGCCGACGTGGCCGAAGGGGGTGTGGCCCAGGTCGTGCCCCAGGGCGATGGCTTCGGTCAGGTCTTCGTTGAGGTTGAGGGCGCGGGCGATGGTGCGGGCGATTTGCGCCACCTCCAGGGTATGGGTGAGGCGGGGTACATAGTGGTCGCCGAGGGGGGCGATAAAGACCTGCGTCTTGTGCTTGAGCCGCCGAAAGGACTTGCAGTGTATGATGCGGTCGCGGTCGTGCTGAAAGGCGGTGCGCACCGGGCAGGGCTCTTCGGGCCTGGCTCTGCCCCAGGAGTCCTGGCTCTTGACGGCGTGGGGGGAGAGGCTCTCTTCCCGTTCCTCGGCTAGCTGACGGATATTAAGCTCTTCAATCATTTGACGCTCGTTCTGGCTTCTCGGTAGGCGATACCATCAATCATCAGCAGGCAGTCGTCGTCGACAAATTCGGTGGTGGCGCCCATCCTGGCCGGATATTTATCTTTTTCGAAATAGTTTCGGAATAGCTTTTCGTATACCCTTACGTCTTCGATACGCTTCAGCCAGACATTGACCTTTACCAGATGCGCCAGGGTCAAATCAAATTTGGCCAGGGTCTTTTCCAGGTTTGAAAGCGTATCGTCGAACTGCGCGGTAAAGTCATCGCCGAAGCCGCGGTGCATGGCGAGAAAGACGAAATCACCCGCTGCCACTGCCATCGAATAGCTCCAGGGGGTGGAAATCCTTTTTGTTTCGGTCATTGCTACCACCTTGTTCGGGTAATCGGCAGTGATACAGCCCCGGGCTATTTCGTCTTCAGTTTGGCTTCGGCTTGGGCGATTATCTCGCGGGTGGTGCCAATCATATCCGGGCTTACCGAAACCGAGTTGATGCCCCATTTGACCAGCTTTTCGGTAAGCTCGGGGTAGACCGAGGGCGCCTGCCCGCAGATGGACGAGGTGACGCCCATAGACCTGGAGACCTTGATGGCTCTCTCCAGGGCGACGAGCACCGCCTCGTTGCGTTCGTCGAAGGTGCTGGCCAGCTTTTCGCTGTCGCGGTCAATGCCCAGGATGAGCTGGGTGAGGTCGTTGGAGCCGATGGAGATACCGTCGATGCCGACGGCGAGGAATTTTTCGATAAGAAAGATGTTGGAGGGCACCTCGACCATCATCCACAGCTTGAAGTCTTCAGAGCGCTTCAGCCCTTCGGATTCCAGAAGCTGCTTGGTCCGGTCCAGCTCGTCAACGGTGCGGACGAAGGGTATCATCACCCAGAGGTTCTTGAATTTCCGGCGCACTTTCTTGATGGCCTCTATCTCCAGTCTAAAGACCTCGATATCGGTGATGTAGCGCGACGCGCCCCGGTAGCCGAGCATGGGGTTTTCTTCTTCGGGCTCGAATTCCTCGCCGCCCTTGAGCTGGCGGTATTCGTTGGTCTTGAAATCGGTGGTGCGGTAAACGACGGGGCGGGGGTCGAATTCCTTGGCGAAGGTGTTGATGCCCTCGTAGAGCTTGTCGACGAATTCCTGGCCTCGGTTCTGCTTTAGCATGTACTGGGGGTGCTCGTTAATCTGGGCGACCATGAACTCGGCGCGCAGTAAGCCGACGCCGTCCACGTTGCGGGATGCGACGTTTTCCGCCAGCTCGGGCTGAGCCAGGTTGACATAAACTTTGGTTCTGGTCTTGATGGACTCCCTGATGACATCGGCGACGGCGGTGGTCTTTATGCGACGGGTGACCTTGCCGTCGTAGATTTTGCCGTGCGAGCCGTCGACGGTGATTACCTGTCCGTTTTTGAGGGTGGTGGTCGCCTTCTCGGTGCCGACGACGCAGGGGATGCCCAGCTCGCGGCTGACGATGGCGGCGTGGGCGGTTCTGCCGCCGCGGTTGGTGACGATGGCGACGGCGCGTTTCATGGCGGGGACGAAGTCGGGGGTGGTCATTTCCGCCACCAGGACGTCGCCCGTCTTTACCTTGTCTATCTGCGATGCCCGGACTATGCGGGCCGGTCCTGAGGCTATGCCCGGGCTTGCCTTTTCGCCGCTGAGGAGCACCGGGTTGGCGATTTCGGGCTCGACCTCGGTCTTTTCCCGGATGGTGGTGACGGGGCGGGTCTGGAGGATAAAGATTTTACTGTCTTCCTTAGCCCATTCGATGTCCTGAGGGAACTGGTAGTGGTCTTCTATCTGTTTGCCCAGCTCAGCCAGCTTGGTGATTTCGCTTTCGCTGAGTTTGGGCTTGGATTGGACGGAGGCGGGGAGGGGTGCCCAGATGTTGGTCTCTCTGGCTTTGGCATCGGGGTTTTTGACGAGTTGCACCTCCTGGTTGACCGTCTTCCGTTTGAGGATTTTGAGCTTTTCTTTGGAGACGATATAGAGGTCGGGGGTTATCTCGCCGGAGACGATAGCCTCGCCCAGCCCGAAGACGGCCTCGATGACAATCCTATCGCTGGCGCTGGTTACCGGCTCCAGGGTGAACATTACCCCCGAGGTGTGAGATTGCACCATTTTTTGCACGGGCACGGCGATGCCCACCTTGAAATGGTCGAAGCCCTGGTGGTGGCGGTAGAAGATAGCCCGCGGCTCGAAGAGGGACGCCCAGCATTCCTGCACGGCGATGACCACCTGTTTTTCCCCATGCACGTTGAGGAAGGTGCGCTGCTGGCCGGCAAAGGAGGCTTCGGGCAGGTCTTCCGCCGTCGCCGAGGAGCGCACCGCCACCAGCCCACCACCCATATCGTTGTAGGCTTTTTCTCTCTTTTCGGCCAGTTCGGGGGGCATGGGGCTGTCGAGGATGAGCTTTTTGATGACGGATGCCACCTGCTGGAGCCGCTTGCTGTTGCTGGTGTCGAGCGACTTTAGCCAGCTGGCGATTTTATCCTTGACCGTTGATTTTTCCAGGAAGTCGAAATAGGCGCTGGCGGTTACAATGAAGCCCTGGGGGACGGGTAAGCCGGCCCGGGTCATTTCGCCCAGATTGGCGCCTTTGCCCCCGACGGTGTTCACATCGTTCTTGCCGACTTCATTGAAGAGGACAATTGCCTTCTGACCTTGCCGCATGTTGTTGCCTCCTTAACGCTTCTTTTCCGGGGGGAATATAAGCCACGAGCCGATTTATCACTGGCTATTATACCATAATGAGGGGGCAGTTTTAAGCTGGCGCTTGTTTATTGACAGTGGGGGGGTGGTGGAGTAAAATTTAGGTGCTGGTGAGATAGAGGAGGGTTTTGGCATATGATAGAGATGCTTATTGATAGTATTAGGGTGAGCCTGATGAACTATCAGCGGGTGGTGATTCTGAAGGAGAAGGATTCGGACCGCTATTTGCCCATCTGGATCGGTCCTGCCGAAGCCGACGCTATCGCCGTGAAGCTGCAGGATGTTACCGTGCCCCGTCCCCTGACCCACGACTTGCTGCGCTCGGTCATCGATGTTCTGGGGGCGACTATCAGCTCTATCGTCGTCAGCGAGCTTAAGAACGACACTTTTTACGCCAAGATTGTGCTTAGCGTGGATGGGGGACAGATGGAGGTCGACTCCCGACCCAGCGACGCCCTGGCACTGGCGGTGAGGGCGAACGCGCCCATCTTCGCCGAGGAAGTAGTCCTGGATAGAGCCGGCATCATGCTGGATAAGGAGACGGGCAAGCCTATACCGGAGATGGAAGCGGGTGAGGTGGGGGGCAAGAAGCCCAGCGAGGAAGAGCTAAAGAAGATGTCCGCTTTCTACGACTTCATCAACACCCTCGATTTAGAGGATTTCGATAAGCGAAAGTCTTAAAGCGGCTTTAAGTTAAGAAAATAAAAGACGGGTAGTTTTGACAATAGAAAGCCCTAGAACTAAAAAACTGGGGCTTTTTATTAGCTGGGGCAGGCTTGACCAACCAGGGCGGATTTGATATGCTGCACAGGGCATGAGCAGGTGGGTAGCGGCACTAAGATTCATCGGAGTGGGGTGGTTCGTTGGTGTCTCTATCGTGGGTGGGGTGTGGGGCGGTCTCTGGCTGGACGATAAGTTCGGTACCAAGCCTATCCTGGTGATTGTAGGCTTAATCTTGGGTCTGGTTGTGGCTTTCTATGGCGTTTATCGCATGCTATTGCCGCTCATACGCAATAAGCGAGACAGGGAGGATGGTTAGTGGCTAAGCGGGGCTGCCTGGGCTGTTCTTTCCCGCTCGTTATCGGGCTTCTGGTCGTTTTCCTGGTGCTTATTGTCGGCGGCTTCGTTATCGGTCCCCTGGGGCAGAGTATGCTCGGCGGGCTGGAGTTGCCCGGCTGGCTTACCGCCCTTAGCGTGGACAGGCCCGACCCCCGACTGCCCGCCGAGGCGGTTTTCCACATCTTCGGTTTTCCCATCACCAACAGCATTATCGGTGCCTGGATTACCATTATCTTCCTGGTGGGGGTTTCCTATATCATCACCCGCCGCATGAAGCTGGTGCCGGGGCGGCTGCAAGCCGCCTTCGAGTTTTTAATCGGCTGGCTCTACGACCTCTGCGTCAGCGCTGCCGGTGAGAAAAATGGGCGCCGCTTCTTCCCGTTGGTGACCACTATCTTTCTCTTTGTTGGCTTTAACGCCTGGCTGGCTTTGCTGCCCGGCTTCGGCTCCATCACCGCCCATACCGCCGAGGGGGAGGTGGCCCTGATTCGAGCCGCCAACACCGATATCAATATGCCCCTGGCGCTGGCGCTGACCTCTTTTATCTTTGTCGAGTTCTACGGGCTGCGGACGCTGGGTATCCATTATCTGGGCAAGTTCCTCAATTTTAAGGAGTTTTTCCGGGCGGCGCGCCAGATATTCACCGGCAAGCTCAAGGCGGGCGCTTCGGGGCTGGTGACGGGGGCGATGACTGTTTTCTCCGGCCTCCTGGAGGGCTTGAGCGAGTTTATCCGCATCGTGAGCCTTACCTTCCGACTTTTCGGCAATATGACGGCGGGCGAGATTCTGCTTTTAGTCGCCGCCTTCCTCATTCCCTGGCTGTTTGCCATACCATTCTACGGGCTTGAGTTGCTTATCGGCTTCATACAGGCCATTATCTTCGGCGGCCTGACCCTTATTTTCCTTACCCTGGCGGTAGAACATCACGAAGAAGAAGCACACTAAATACAAATAAAATTTATGAAGGAGGTTTAAGCATGGATCCTGAAGTCATGAAGATGCTGGCGATAGGGCTAGCAGTGGGTCTGGGAATGCTGGGGCCGGGACTGGCCCTGGGGCTTATCGGCTTTTCCGCTCTGCAGGGGATTGCCCGTAATCCCGAGGCGAGGGGGCCTATTTTCACCAATATGGTTCTGGTGGCAGGTATGGCTGAGGCAATCGCCATTTACGTGCTGATTGTGGCTATCATCCTGGCTATGATCGTTTAGCCGGAATTTAAGGAGGTTTATGATGGAAGACAGCGGAATGCCTCTGGCGATAGGTATTATCATTGGCGCCGCCGTGCTGGGGGCCTTAATCCTGGCGGGGTTGGTGGTGGCGGCGGTCATCGCCATATAGACACAGGGGGTTTTTAAGACAATGGGAGGACTGGAAAGTCTGGGCATAAATATGCCAACGTTGCTGGCACAGCTTATCAACGTGGCTATCCTTTTCGGGCTGCTCTACCTGGTGGCTTACAAGCCCATTATGCGGATGCTCGATGAGCGCTCGCGGCGGGTGAAGGAGAGCATGGAGCAGACGGAGCAGATCAAGCAGCAGGCGGAGCGCGCCGAGGAAGAGGCGGCCAAGCGTATCACGGACGCGAGCCGGGAGGGAGAAGAGGTGGTGGCGCGGGCGATGCGCACCGGCGAAGAGGTGAGGAAAGAGGCGCAGGCGCAAGCCCGACAGGAAGCCGAGACCCTTATCACCAGGGCGCGGGCTGAGATTCAGCAGGAGCGAAATGAGGCCGTTGGCGAGCTGCGCAAGGAGTTTGCCGACCTGACGGTGATGGCGGCGGAGAAGGTCATCGACCGCTCTCTGGATAAGAAAGCCCACCGCGACATTATCGATAAGGTCCTGAAAGAAGCGCCTACCCTGAAGAAGGAATAGACGGTTATTTAGGGAGTCAACGTGGCTAAAAGAGTTTATGCCAGGCGTTATGCCCGGGCAGTGTTCGAGATTGCCCTGGAGAGAAAAGAGCTGGACAGGTGGCAAGCCGACCTGGAGAAGATTGCCGTCCTGGGAGAGGATGACGCCTTTATGGAGCTGGTGGAGAATCCCAAGGTCAGCTTCGAGAAGAAGGCAGAGATTCTCACCAAGCTGCTGGGCGATGTCAATCCACTGGCGCGGAACCTGGTTTACCTGCTGGTGAGCCGGAGGCGGTTTGGTATGGTCGGCGATATTGCCGAGGACTACCATCGCCTGCTGGACGACTATCGCGGCATCGAGCACGCCGAGGTGGTGACCGCCGTTCCGCTGGACGCTGAGGAAAAGAAGAGGCTGGAGGAGCACCTGGGGAAGGTGGTGGGTAAGAAGATAGTGCTCGAGTCCAGCGTCGACCCCAGCCTGGTGGGGGGGATGATAGCCCGGGTCGGGGGTAAGCTGCTCGACGGCAGCACCCACAGCCAGCTGCTGGCTTTGAAGAAAGAGTTAGCCACTGGCGGACTAAAGTGAAGAAGGAGGTGGCTTAAGTGACCATAAGAGGGCAGGACATCGTTTCGGTTATCAAGAAGCAGATTGAACAGTTCGGGGCACCGGTTAAGATGGTCGATGTCGGCAACGTGATTGAGATCGGCGACGGCATCGCCCGCATTTACGGGCTGGCAGCCGCCAGGTATAACGAGCTGCTGCAATTCCCCAACGACATCATGGGCATTGCCCTGAACCTGGAAGAAGATAGCGTCGCCTCCGTTATCCTGGGCGATTATACCTCCATCAGGGAGGGGGACGAGGTGCGCTGCACGGGACGCATCGCCGAGGTTCCGGTGGGCGAAGCCCTTATCGGGCGGGTGGTGGATGCCCTGGGCAATCCCCTCGACGGCAGGGGACCCATCAAGACCAAGAAGACGATGCCCATGGAGAAGATAGCGCCCAACGTTACCCGCCGTAAATCGGTGGACACACCGGTGCAGACCGGTATCAAAGCCATCGACAGCCTTATCCCCCTGGGGCGGGGGCAGCGGGAGCTTATCATCGGCGACCGCTCCACGGGCAAGACGGCTATTACCCTGGACACCATAGTTAATCAAAAGGGCGGCGACCTTATCTGTATCTACGTCGCTATCGGGCAGAAGACTTCTAAAGTAGCGCGGGTCGTAGCCACACTGGAGGAGCACGGAGCCATGGAGCATACCATCGTGGTGGCGGCTAATGCCTCCGATTCGGTGGCGATGCAATACCTGGCGCCTTACGCGGGCTGCGCTATGGGCGAAGCCTTTATGGAGGCGGGCAAGGACGCCCTGGTTATCTATGACGACCTTTCCAAGCACGGCTGGGCCTACCGGCAGCTTTCGCTGCTTTTGCGCCGCCCACCGGGGCGGGAGGCCTATCCCGGCGATGTTTTCTACCTGCACAGCCGACTGCTGGAGAGGGCGGCCAAATACGCCCCCGAATACGGCGGGGGCTCGCTGACCGCTTTGCCCATTATCGAAACGCAGGCGGGCGATATGTCCGCTTATATCCCGACCAACGTCATCTCCATTACCGACGGGCAAATGTACCTGGAGACCGACCTCTTTAACGCGGGCACCAGGCCGGCGCTGAACGTGGGGCTGTCGGTATCGCGCGTGGGCAGCGCCGCCCAGACCAAGGCCATGAAGCAGGTGGCGGGCAAGCTGAGGCTGGAACTGGTGCAGTACCGCGAGCTTGCCGCCTTTGCCCAGTTCGGCACCTCCGAGCTGGATAAGGGGACGCGGGCGCAGCTTGACCGCGGGCAGCGCATCAGCGAGGTCTTAAAGCAGCCGCAGTATGTGCCCATGTCGCTGGATAAGCAGGTCATGATTCTCTACGCCGCCATTAACGGTTACCTGGACGATGTGCCCGTGGATAAGGTCACCACCTTTGAAGCCAGCTTCCACCGCTTTATGGAGGCGAATCACCCCGAAATCGGCAAGAAGATTAACCAGGAGAAGGAGATAACCGCCCAGACCGAGGAAGCCCTAAAGAAAGCCATCCCTGAGTTCAAGCAGGGGATGAGCTTATAAGGAAAAATCCCCCTTAGTCCCCCTTTACAAAAGGGGGAAACTGGATTCCCGCCTTCGCGGGAATGACAAAGTGGAACGCGGGAATGACAAAGTGGAACGCGGGAATGACAAAGTGGAACGCGGGAATGACAGTAGACGGGGAGATTGCTTCGTCGCTGCGCTCCTCGCAATGACAGGGGAGTTTAAGGCGAAGGACTCGCCGCAATGACAGAAGGGCGAAGGACTCGCCGTGACAGGATAGGAAATAGGAAAGGGAGATAAAGGGGGTGAGGTTAAAAAATGAAAAAGATGATTGCCTATTGCGGGATAGTTTGCAGTGAGTGCGGGGCTTTTATCGCCACCCGGAATGACGATGACGCTAAGAGGAAAGAAGTCGCTGAGCTGTGGACAAAGGAATACCACCATGACTTCAAGCCTGAGGACATAAACTGCGACGGCTGCATGGCCACAACGGACAGGGTATTTAACTATTGCAATATCTGCGAAATAAGGAAATGCGGGCGGGAGAGGGGGGTGGTCAACTGCGCTTATTGCGGGGATTACGCCTGCGAAAAACTGGAGAAATTTTTCCAGATGGCGCCGATGTTCCGGGCTACCCTGGATGAAATTAGAAAAGGATTGTAGCGAGATTGGCTAACATTCGTTTAATACGTCGCCGAATAAAGGGGATTCAGTCCACGGCTAAGATTACGCGCGCCATGGAGATGATTGCCACCCTTAAAATGAGGCGGGCGCAGGAGCGCGGCTTGGCAGGACGCCCGTATTCTGATAAAATTAGTCAAGTACTGGCTGACCTGGCGGCTTTATCCCGGGGCACGGAAGCCCCGCATCCCCTGCTTCAGAGCCGCCCGGTGAACAAAATCGCCGTAGTGCACATCACCCCGGACCGGGGGCTGTGCGGCGGGCTTAACGCTAACATCAACCGCCTTACGGCGAGTTTTATTCTGGGGCAGAGTGTGCCGGTTATCCTTATCACCGTCGGGCGCAAGGGGCTGGAGTTTATGAGGCGCTACAACCGTGATATCCGCGCCGAATTTAGTCAGCTCGGCGACCAGCCCAGCCTGCTGGACACGCTGCCGATAGCTCGTATCGTTATCGATGATTATACAAATGGGGTGGTAGACCAGGTGTATCTGGTCTATACCCAGTTTATTTCGACCATGGTGCAGAAACCGTTTATGAAGCAAATTCTTCCCGTCGAACCAGCGGCCATACCCCAGGCGCAGAACGTGGACTATATCTACGAGCCGAATCCGGCGGCGGTGCTGGGGGAGCTTTTGCCGCGGTTTGTCGAGATGCAGATATATCACGCTATACTGGAATCAATCGCCAGCAAGCAGTCGGCTCAGATGGTAGCTATGCGTAACGCCACCGATAACGCCAACGAGCTGATTGAAGACCTGACTTTGATGTATAATAAAGCAAGGCAGGAGTCAATAACCAAGGAGCTGCTGGATATTACCGGCGGAGCTGCGGCTCTAGCCTAGAAGAAGGAGGAGGTTTATCATGCTTGTCAATGACGCCAGATTCAAGAAGAGCAACCCGGAAACGGTTGCTGCGCTTATGGAGTTTCTCCGCCCCAATATCCATATCGCCTATACCCTGGACGAGCTGGTGGAAGCGCTTGCCGACCGGGACGTCGATGTTTCTGCCGACGTGCTGGAGAGCCTGCTCGGTTCCCTGGAGTACGGGGGGAGAATCGTATCCAAGGAAGTGGACGGGGTGACCCACTATCAGTATCGCAAGGTGCTGGGCTTTATGCCGATGAAGAAATTCAAATAGGGGGTAACTATGGCCAAGGGAAAGGTAGTCCAGGTAATAGGCACGGTAGTAGATATCGAGTTTCCCCCTGACGAGTTGCCGGCCCTTTTTAACGCTATAGAGGTTACCACCAACGGGCAGAAGCTCATCCTGGAAGCCCAGGAGCACGTGGGTAATAACTGGGTGCGCTGCCTGGCGCTGTCTTCCACCGACGGGCTGCAGCGTGGGGTGGAGGCGGTGGATACCGGCGCCGCCCTCACCGTGCCGGTGGGTAAGGCTACCCTGGGGCGGCTGTTTAACGTTATGGGCGAGGCTATAGATGAGCTGGGCGCTGTTAAAGCCAAAGAACACTGGCCGGTGCACCGCAAGCCGCCTTCGCTGGAGGAGCAGGAGACCACCACCCAGATGCTGGAGACGGGCTTAAAGGTTATCGACTTGATTTCCCCCTTTACCCGGGGGGGGAAGGTGGGTGCCTACGGCGGTGCCGGCGTGGGTAAGACGGTTATCATCCAGGAGCTTATCCGCAATATCGCCACCGAGCACGGCGGCAACTCCGTTTTTACCGGTATCGGCGAACGTTCCCGCGAGGGCAACGACCTCTGGGAGGAGATGAAGGCTTCCGGGGTAATCGCCAAGACGGTGATGGTCTTCGGGCAGATGAACGAGCCGCCTGGCGTCCGTCTACGCGTTGGCCTTACCGGTCTGACCATGGCCGAATATTTCCGCGACGAGGAAGGGCAGGACGTACTGCTCTTTATCGATAACATCTACCGCTATACCCTGGCTGGCATGGAGGTATCGGCGCTTCTGGGGAGGATGCCTTCGGCGGTGGGCTACCAGCCGACGCTGGCTACCGAGGTCGGCGAGCTGGAGGAGAGGATTACCTCGACCAAGAAGGGCTCAATCACCTCCTTCCAGGCAATCTACGTGCCCGCCGACGACTATACCGACCCGGGCGTGGCTACCACCTTTGGCCATCTCGACGGCGTGGTCGCCCTGGAGCGCTCGCTGACCGAGCAGGGTATCTACCCCGCGGTCGACCCCCTGACCTCAACCTCCCGCATCCTCGACCCCGCCATCGTCGGGGAGGAGCACTATAACGTGGCGCGGGGGGTGCAAAAAGTGCTGCAGCGCTACAAGGACCTGCAGGATATCATCGCTATTCTCGGCATCGAAGAGCTGAGCGAGGAGGACAAGCTCACCGTGGCGCGCGCCCGCCGCATACAGAAGTTCTTATCCCAGCCCATGTTCGTCGCCGAGAACTTTACCGGACGGCCGGGCAAGTACGTGCCGATAGCGGAGACGGTGCGCGGCTTTAAAGAAATCCTGGAGGGCCAGCACGACACGCTGCCCGAGCAGGCTTTCTATATGGTAGGCACCATCGATGAGGCGGTGGCGGCGGCCAAGGTCTTGCAGTCAGAGGTAGCTTAGATGACCACCAGGCTCGATGTCGTTACCGCGGAGCGAGAGGTCTTTTCCGACGAAGTGGACGAGGTTATCGCTCCGGGGGTCGAGGGTCAGCTGGGCATACTGCCCCACCACGCCCCGCTGATGACCATGCTTTTGCCCGGGGAGCTTTTGATTAAGAAGGGCGGGGAGGAGTTTTACCTGGCGATTTCGGGCGGCTTTATCGAGGCGCGCCCCGATAGAATCATCGTCCTGGCTGATGCCGCCGAGAGGGTGGAGGAAATCGATGTCGCCCGAGCCGAGGAAGCCAAGAGCCGCGCTGAAGCTAGGCTTGCCGAGCGCGCTCCGGGGGTGGATATGGCCCGAGCCGAGGCGGCGTTACGTCGTTCCCTGATTCGGCTGCGGGTGGCGGAGAGAAGGCGAAGGCGAAGGCCCGGAGTCCAGAGCTAAGCCCGAACGACTTCATTCCTGGTTATTGAGCTAGGGTTATATAATCTCCAGAGTAGCCCTGGTGCCCGCCTTGGCGGCCATTACTCTGATCAGGGTGCGCATGGCTTGAGCGACACGACCTTGCTTGCCAATAACCCTTCCCTTGTCGTCATCGGCGACCTGTAATTTAAGGGTCGTGCCCTGTTCGTCGGTCTCCTCGGTGACAACTACTTCGTCAGGCGCATTGACAATGGCTTTGGCGATGTAGTCTATTAGTTCCTTCATACCTTTTGCTTCTCTCGGGCTTACTTTTTCTTTCGGGCTTTCTTTTTCTTCCTGGCTTTCTTTTTCTTCCTGGCTTTCTTTTTCTTCCTGGCTTTCTTTTTCTTCCTGGCTTTCTTTTTCTTTCGGGCTTTCTTTTTTCTTCATGATTTCTCCTCGGTTGTTTCGGTTTGTTCTTGGCCAGCTTTGGCTTCTTCAGGGGCGCTGGCTTTAGCTTCCTCAGCAACTTCAGCCTTAGGTTCTTCGGCGGTGGCTTTAGCTTCCTCAGCAACTTCAGCCTTAGGTTCTTCGGCGGTGGCCTTGGCTTCCTCGGTGACCTTAGCCTTGGGTTCCTCGGGGGCTTTAGCCTTGGGTTCGTCAGCGGCTTTAGCCTTGGGTTCCTCTGCCTTGGCTTTTTCGGCGGCGGCAGCCTTAGCCTTCTTCTTGCTCGCTTTCGGTTTGTCGGGGGCGCCTGCCTTCATTTTCTCTTTCCTGTCGGCAGGCTCTTCAATGATGCCGGCCTTAGCCAGTAGTCTGGCGGCGGTATCGGTGGGTTGGGCTCCCTGTTTCAGCCAGCCTAACGCTTTCTCCTGGTCGATAACTATGGTCTCGGGGTCGGTAAGGGGATTATAGTGGCCGATGACGGCGATGAACGCTCCGTCGCGGGGGGCGCGAGAATCGGCTACCACCAGTCGATAGCTGGGTTGCTTTTTAGCTCCGGTGCGTCGTAGTCTAATCTTTACCAATCCTGTTCCTATCCTTTTTAGTCTATTATTTTGTAGTCTATTATGAGGTATTGTGAGCTTACTGTCAATGGCGAGCGGCTTTAGGGTGTTTTAGAAAGGTGAAGTGGAGGAGTATAATATTAAGTAAATGCGGAAAAGTAAGGCGATGACGAAGAAATGCCCGAACTGTGGTCAAAGGACTATAGTAGATGATACGTGGTCATGTCAGTGGTGTCATTGGCCGCTGATGGCTAAACCCTTACGTGGAATAAGCCAAGAAAAGAATGCAAAGCGGTCTGTACTGCCTCTTTGGGTGTTAATTGACGCTGCTATATTAGCCGTATTGTATGTGTTGTTGTTATTCGCCCTAAAAGATTGGGAGTTGTCGGCATTCCTGCAGATGTTAAGGGAGCAATGGTATATCTTATTGTTGCTGTTATTTCTAGCAATCTCTATCCCCTTTTTATTTAATCTTTTAGTTACTTGGATTTCGCCGAAGTTTATATTTGTTGTTCTGATATTACTGGGATTCCTATTGTTATATGCTTCAAGCAATGGATCTTTATTCCAACAGAACATCGCTGAATGGATTAAGGAAAGGTGGAATATTAGCCTGTTTTCAGCCTCCATTACTGTTCTTTCGCTCGCTTTTACCTTTGGAGTTATAGTTGTTGGTAGGAAAAACGAATAGACTGGTGTGGGAGACACAGAACATTTCGCAACAGGCTAGGTTGTCATCGCGCTATCAAAGCCGCTATAATCGGGTTGTGAAAGTCGGCAGCTTACACGGCTGGCGGGTAAGCCCATCCCAGGCTCTGGAGATACAACTGTGGCTGGCGTCGCAGGTTCGTCGAAGCAATGAGGTGACCAGTCCCCGCTTTATCGCCGGCGTGGATATATCGGTTGACCGGGAGCGGGGGATGGGGAGGGGGGCGGTGGTGGTCTTGAGCTACCCGGGACTTGAAATCGCCGAAGTCCAGACGGTAGAGGACAGCCTCGATTTTCCTTACGTGCCGGGGCTGCTATCATTTCGGGAAGCGCCGATAACTCTAGCCGCTTGCGAACGGCTCAGCATTACCCCTGACCTTATTCTGGTGGACGGGCAGGGGATTGCCCACCCCCGGCGACTGGGGCTGGCATCACACCTGGGGCTTTTTCTGGATACCCCGACCATCGGCTGCGCCAAGTCGCGGCTCTGCGGCAGTCACTCCGAGCTTGGTCAAGAGGCGGGCAGCTACGCTGAACTTTCGGATAACGGGGAGGTTATCGGCGTTGCCCTGCGCACTAAAGCGGGGGTGAAGCCTGTATACGTCTCCATCGGGCATAGGGTCGACCTGGAGGCGGCTATTTACTGGACTTTGCAGTGCTGCCGGGGCTACCGTTTGCCCGAGCCTACCCGTCTGGCCCACCTGGCGGCGGGGGGCAATCTTAATCCGCAAAAGGATGTTGTGGCGGCAGACTATCAGGGGAGGTTTGTTCACTAGATGCAGGAAATACGGGATAAGCTGAAGGACTTGCAGGCTCGAATCTCTATGGCCATGGTGCATCTTTGACATCGCCGCCAGAGAGAAAGAGATTCTAAAACTGGAAAAGCAGTCAGCCGAGCCCGACTTCTGGTCAGACCAGGCTAAGGCGCAGAGCGTTATGCGCCAGCTTGCCGAGCAGAAGAAGGTGGTGGAGCGGTGGCGGGGGGTGGAGAAAGCGGCTGCCGAAGCCGCCGAGCTCATTTCGCTCGAGGATAGCTCGATGGCGGCCGAGATTGAAGCCGAGGTGAATAAACTGGCTTCCCGGCTCAATGAGATGGAGCTGGAGGGGGCCTTTAGCGGCGACTATGACGAGCGGAATGCCATTTTATCAATCCATGCCGGGGCGGGGGGCACCGAGTCGCAGGACTGGGCGCAGATGCTGATGCGGATGTACCTGCGCTGGGCGGAGCGCCGCGGCTATAATGCTGAAGTGCTGGACGTTTCACCGGGGGAGGAGGCGGGGATAAAGAGCGCCGTTATCGATATCAGCGGCGATTACGCCACCGGCTACCTAAAATCAGAGCACGGCGTGCACCGACTGGTGCGGCTTTCCCCCTTCGACGCCGACCACGCCCGCCATACCTCTTTTGCCCTGGTGGAGGTGCTGCCCGAAGCCGAAGCCGATGTCGATGTTAAGATAGCGCCCGATGACCTGAAAGTGGAGACCTTCCGTTCCAGCGGGCCGGGGGGACAGCATATGCAGAAGACGAGCAGCGCGGTGAGGCTTACCCACCTGCCCACGGGGCTGACGGTTCATTGCCAGAGCGAGCGCTCCCAGCACCAGAATAAAGAGATTGCTATGAAGATACTGCTTTCCCGCCTCCTGGAACTGGAACTGGAGAAGCGGGCGGAGGCAAGGGCTAAGCTCAGGGGGAAGCGGATTGCGGCGGAGTGGGGCAACCAGATACGGAGCTATGTTCTCCACCCCTATAAGATGGTCAAAGACCACCGCACCGACTACCAGAGCGGCGATACCGAAGCCGTGCTCGACGGGGAACTGGACGGTTTTATCTCAGCTTACCTCAAGTCTAAGTTGGGTGAAGAAGGATGAAAAAGAGATTCGCGATACTAGCTTTAGTGCTCTGCCTGACGCTGGCGGTATTGAGCCCCGTTATTGCTCAAGCCCAGGGTGAGCTTACCGTGCTCGATAGCAGTGCCGAAGCCGACTTTCCCATGCGGCTTAACTTTAATCTTTCGGCGCGGAGTAATTTCGATATCACCGATATTCGGCTCTGCTACTCCGTCGACCGCACCAGCTTCGCCGATGTCTTCACCGAGACCCTGCTGGACTTTGTCCCCGCTACTACTGTCGACGTCAGCTGGAGCCTGGAGATGGTGATGGTGGGGGGTCTGCCGCCCGGTTCCAGCCTGGAATACTGGTGGAAGATAGCCGACGCTGGCGGCGGCCGGCTTGAGACGGAGCCGGCAAGCGTCCGCTTCGACGACACCCGCTATGACTGGAGCAGCCTGACCGAGGGGCAGATAACGCTCTACTGCTACCAGGACGACGAAGCCTTTGTCAACGAGCTGATGGATTCCGCTCAAGTTGCGCTGGCGCGGCTTGCCGCGGATACCGGCGCCGAGCTGGAAAAGCCAGCCCAGTTTTATGTTTACGCCAATTCCTTAGACCTGCAGGGGGCGATGATTCACCCCCAGGAGTGGACGGGTGGGGTGGCTTATACGCGGTACAGCATTATCGCCATCGGCATTGCCCCCACCAACATAAGCTGGGGCAAGCGAGCCATCGCCCACGAGCTGGCGCACCTGGTCGTCAGCCAGATGACGCTCAACCCCTATAACGAGCTGCCCACCTGGCTGGACGAAGGGCTGGCTATGTACGCCGAGGGGGAGCTGGAATCGGAATTCGCCTCTTCCCTGGAGGGGGCGATAGATAACGACAGCCTTATCTCGGTGCAGGGTCTTTGCAGCCCCTTTTCGGCTTATTCCGATAGAGCCAGCCTCGGTTATGCCCAGAGCTACAGCCTGGTGGAATACCTTATCGGCAGTTACGGGCAGGGCAAGATGCTCGAATTATTGAATACCTTTAAGGAGGGCAGCGGTTACGACGCCGCCCTGGAGGCGGTTTACGGCTTCGACATGGATACCATGGACAGCCTCTGGCGGGAGTATGTTACACAGCAATACTAATGGCTGCGGAGGAGGCCAGTGACTAAGTCTTTTACCATACACGATTTGCCCCCCTCCGAGCGGCCCAGGGAAAGGCTGCAGAAGCTGGGGGCGGAAGCCCTTTCGGCGCAGGAGATTCTGGCGGTGCTCCTGGGGCGGGGGGTTTCCGGCGAGTCGGTGATGGTAACCGCCCAGAGGCTCTTATCCAGATTCGAGAACCTCAAGGGCATCGCCGAAGCCTCGGTTGAGGAACTATCAACGGTGAAGGGGATTGGTTTAGCCAAGGCGGCCCAGATTAAAGCCGCTTTCGAGTTAGCCAGC